>JAFUAW010000087.1 GCA_017460485.1 Lachnospiraceae bacterium
GGTCAAGCTGAGAATGGGCACCACAGTCATTCATAACCTCGAAGTTCGCATTCTGCATCTCTTCTGTTTTACCGGTTACACCATACCACCAGTTCAGTGTCAGCTTGCTATCACGCATAGAATAATCGCCATCCATCCAGTTCCAGTAGTCATATAAGAAGTTATAAATGGTTTCTGGCTCAGCAATACCTGCAGGAATGATATAGAACTCACCAGAGGTAAGATTCTTACCTGCATTGGTATCCTTGTTTCCGGAAGGACCTACCGGCCAACGAACATAAGCAACATCGAACGGAAGCTCTGCTGTTCCGGCATCACTCCAGTCATAATCGTTGTTACCAGCCTCAATCCATGCTGCGATCGGGAAGAATCCAATGTTACCCTGTGTATACTGATTTCTCATACTATCGGAAGGAGATCCCTCATAATCATATGGATAGCATACATTATATACATTATACAGATCGGATAACATCTGAAGTGCTTCGCCAACTGGTGCTGAGTCTAAGCTCTGTGGCTGACCAGGAGTTGCGATTGTTGCACCATTACTCATCATCAGGTTCTCAAAGGTCTCATACTCATAACCACAGTAACCATACTGATCAACCTGTCCGTCGCCATCGGTATCCTGTGTTAATGCCTGTGCATATTCAATGAACTTATCCCATGTCCACTCACCACGCTCATACAGATCACGAGGATCCTCTAAGTTGTTATCCTCTAACATCTGCAAATTAAATGCCAATGGATAAGTAGCTTCTACCTGACTCTGAGCCTCTACTCTCTTGATGATACAAGCCTTGCCATCACCAAGATCCAAGTAGCTCATAACTTCCTGAGTTGTAAAAATATCTGCATCTTCCGGAAGAACGGTCTTCAAATCTACTGCAAGACCATTTGCCTGTGCCGGAAGTGCCATACCGGTATCTACTAAGTAAATATCTGCATCCGGTGTACCTGCCAGTACAGAGGTGGTAATTGATTCCTGAACACCTGTATAAGTCAGGTTCGTCCAGTAATACTTACAATTATACTTATCCTCCAAGGTCTTAACATTCGCAAACTTCATCTCTGCAACCTTCTGGTTATGCTGATGCTCTTCATCATCACCACCGATTGCTGTCTGATAGTCCGGAGAATCCTCTAATGCATCATCACTATCATAGTACTGAACCCACCAAGTACCGATCAGGATCTGACGGCTTCCATCGGAGTTGGTTCTCATATAGCCATTGCCAGTTGCTGCAGGCGTACTGCTTGGAGTATCTCCTCCTGTTGTACCACCACTTGTTGTATCTCCACCGGCGTTACCACCACTTGTACATGCCATTAATGATAATGTCATAGCAGCTACAAGACCGGCAGAAATGATCTTCTTATAAAGCTTCATTTATCATACCTCCTGTTATTATAATCGCGCTTTACGAATAATATTTTACGTTCGTCCTATGTAAGAACCTATGCGACTGCATAAGTTCTTACAAGAACGAAAACACATCTTACTCTGTCTGGCCAATGCTTACACTGTATACTTCCCAAGCATTCGATGATTCACACTGCAGAGAATCGCCCCATTTTGTTACATCTTCACCATACTGAGCTGCCAACTGCTCATAAGTGATCTGCGCATAGCTTGCTGATGGGTTTACATATGCCCAGGCATTTGAGAAGTCCTCTCCATCATATAAGCCTTCACCTACACGAATCCAACCTGCCTCTGCTGCATTGAACAGTACCCAGATGTTATTATCTTCTGAACTGAAGCTGATGTTGATTACAGATCCCGGTACTAACAGTGCCAATGTATCTGCATCTAATGTAATACCATTCTGTGACCATCCATCACCTGAGAATGCCGAATCCGGAATCTCCGTTACATTATTATTCGGAATACCCTTTAATGCTGTACCGATTCGAACGGAATATACCTCCCATTCTCCATCAGACTCACACTGCAAGGTTGTTCCCCACTTAGATGTATCTTCACCCAAGTAATCTGCTAACTGCTCATATGTAACATATGCCACACTATCACCTTCAATGTACGCATAAGAATTAGAGAAATCTTCTCCGTCATACAGACCTTCGCCTACACGACCCCAGCCTGCTTCAGCACCTGGGAATAATACCCAGATATGATTTGTCTCAGATGAGAAGCTAACTTCAATTACAGAACCAGGTACTAATAACGCCATCTGATCCTCTGTAAGATCAATACCATTCTGACTCCATGCACTTCCACTGAATGCAGAATTCTCAATCTCGGTTGCCTGACCGATAGAGATTGGATCTACAGCTGTACCGATCTTAACATCGTATACTTCCCAAGCTCCATCAGACTCACACTGTAAAGAATCACCCCAAGTAGAAACATCCTCACCATAGATAGATGCTAATTGCTCATAGGTAATCTGTGCAGTTGTTCCAGAACTGTTCGTATAAGCATATAAGTTAGAGAAATCTTCTCCATCATATAAGCCTTCACCTACACGGATCCAGCCTGCCTCTGCTGCATTGAACAATACCCAGATATGTCCGGTCTCGGATGAATAACTGATTTCAATTACTGATCCCGGTACTAACTGTGCCAACTGATCTTCTGATAAAGTAATACCATTCTGTGACCATGCATCACCACTGAATGCTGATCCTTCAATATCTGTCGGATTAATCAATCCAAACAGGTTCGAACGATCCACTCCGGTATCTGCCGCTACGATCTCAGCAGAAGTATCTGCTGAAAGAACATTACCATCTACATCCTTGAATGCAATATTGTCAATGTACAGATTCGCAGGGTCGCCTGCATAGGATTCCATAGATACTACTATGTAATTGCCTTCACCAAATGAATAATCATCCGGTACAGTGTAGCTTACTGTCTTAGGATTCTGGTTCTCAAGATAAATGGACCAGCTCTCTGCGGTCTGATCATTCTTCTCTCCTACCAATCCGTAGATATTACCGGATACAGCTGCAAACTCACTTCCCTGACTCTCAACTGCAAGATCCATCTCTACCGTCTTCAGCTTCGATGCATCGCTTCCAAGAAGCGCATCTGCCTGAATACCTACATAGACAGAACCCGTTCCGGAAGGAATTACCTTCAGTGCCTTAGAACCATTGTACTCTGCTGTCTCCAGTGTTGACTCGTCCGGCTTCGGATTTACAACTCTGTCTACACCGGCAAAGCTGATAGAACCATCTTCAAAGTCAATGCTGACTTCTCCGGTTGCTTCATCTCCACCTGTCGTGTCCTGTCCACCGTCATCAGTGGTTGCGTCTTCTGTTACTTCCGGAGCATCCGTTTCAGGAGCCTCTGTTGAAGTTCCACCGGAAGTACATCCCGCCATTGCAAGTACCAGAGCACCTGCTGTGGCCAATGCTAATAATTGCTTCTTTCTCAACTTTTACACCCTCCTTTTTTGGTCGAAGTTACATCTTTCCATCATTGTTGTCCACATTGATCGTCTTATTATAGCATTTTCGAGTCATAATGTAAATCATTATCAACCTACTATACCGCTACGCTCAACTCCTTCAATGAAGTTCTTCTGCAGAATCAGATACACAATGACAATCGGCAAAAGAATGAGCAGCACACCGGCATCCAGATATAATTCCTGGATCGTCGGATCCAGCACCTTATCCAGATTAGCGATGTTTGCCTGCAGAGATGCAATCTTCTTACTAATCACCACATTCTCGCTGATCAAGAATAACTTCGCATAAAATGTATCATTGAACTGCCATACGATTGAGAATACCGTGACAGTAATGATCGCCGGTGACGCATTCCGAAGCATGATCTTGAAATACGTCTTCCACACTCCGCATCCATCCACAAAGGCCGCCTCTTCAATCTCCTTCGGCAGTCCGCGGAAGAACTGGTTAAAAATATAGATATACAGACCTGACCGGATTCCGCAGCCAAGTGCTGTCAGAATATACATTGGCCATACCGTTGCCATCAGATTGATCGGTGCTCCATGAATTGCCGTTACAATACCAAACGGATCAAAGGAACGGAAGGTAAGGTAGAATGGAAGCATAACGGTATGTGACGGAATAACAATCATCACTACTACCATGGCAAACAAGACCTTCTTCAGTGGGAATTCAAATCTTGCAAATCCATATCCTACCATAGAACAGATGAGTAGCTGGAGCAGCGTCAGGCTGCCGGTATATAACAGATCTCTTCCCATCGTCGGCAGGTAATCCAGCCGTTTCCATGCCAGCTGGAACCGCTCCCAGGTCGGGAATTGCGGAAGGACAAATACCATTGGATTGTATGCATCAACATCGGAAGATATTGCATTGACTAACATACCAATGAGTGGTGACAGGATTACATATCCAACACCGACCAGGATCAGAATTCGAATGATCAGTACAAATAATTCCTTGATCTTATTCATTAAGATCTTCATCTCAAATGGATCATGAATAAATGTATTCAGTCGTTTGATCAGATTCATATCATGCCCTCCCTTCTTAATTATAGTAAAACGTTCGTTTCTGTATGAACCAGACTACCAGCATCAGTATCAATACGGTAACTATCGTTGATACCAGTGAGAATACCGAGCTTAGACCGTAATTCATCTGGTTAAAGGCTACATCATACGCAAGATCTACAACCTCGCTCTGTGTGAAACTGTCCACAATGGTATATACCACATTGGTTATGATGTGCGGCATTACCATCGGGAAGGTTACCTTCCAGAAGGTCTCATAAGCGGTTGCCCCTTCGATCTTGGCAACCTCATACATCGAGGTCGGAATGGATTGCAGAGCCGCGATAAAGATAACGATCTGCACACCACTTGCCGAGATGATATCATTGATCCGGCTTACCGCTTGAACGATATAGTCCATAAAGGCCCCGGGGATACCCAGCGATATGAACATATTCATCAAATAGTTAATATCAAATGCGATCGTGCTCGATGCTGTTGCCGTAACCTCTGCCGCCTGACTGGAGATACCACCCGCCATCATGGTTGCGCTTAAGTCCATTGCCGCCTGAATCGCACTGGAATTCAAGATGACCGGCAGGAAGAAGATCGCACGGACAATGGATCTGCCCTTGAACTTCCGGTTTAACATCATCGCCATAAACAAGCTGAAGAAAATGATCAGCGGAACATCGATCACCATATCCGCAACCGAAGTCGTAAGCACCTGCTTGAAGCTCGGATGCACACGGAACGCATAGATGTAATTGGCAAATCCAACATTCTCTAATTGGAAACCACCGTTAATGGCATCTACGGTCAGGTTCGAAAATGAGAACTGCCCCGTCATGATCAGGGATCTGACATAGAATGCTATGAATCCGATCAGCCACGGAAGGATGAACAGATATCCGTGCAGGCTTCGTTTTTGGAGAAGTGTAAGTCTTTTTCTTTTTTTCATTTATTTACCCTCCAATCGATATCCCATTGCCGGAATCTCTACGCCATCTACCGTACAAGCTTCATTCGAATAGTTCACATAGATGATCATTCCATTGTCATAGGTGACTTTCCGTACATTGTTATCAAGTATCTCATGTCCAACGATCGCCGAACCGCTTACCGGTGCCAATGCTTCATTCACCGTATTATATTCTTCAACCGCTGCCTGCTCCCAGTTCGCATACGTTGTCGTATAGAACCGGTTCAGTGCCGTCAGCTTCATTTCACTCGACTCCTCCCATGTGAATACATAATGTGGAGAAGCTCCGGATTCAATCAGCTTCAAGGTCATTGCCGGCATGTTGTCCGAGCTTTCAAAGTTCAGCAGATCGGAAGAATAATCAATATATCCATGCAGGACCATCTGATACAGTGGAATATCCGTATCCGTGATCGCAACCTGACTTCCCGCAAGCGGCGTGTTAATGATGTCGCTGCTGTAAGCAAATGCATAGCTGTTCGCATCCGTTGTCATGAGTGCTTTCCCGGTCGCTTCCAGGGTGTCGAACTGACCAAGCACAACATCCAATGCTTCCTCCCGGTTGATCTGATTGGTCCGCTTCTTATCCGAAGTCAGCACATTGCCCAGATCCCGAAGGGAAATTCCGTAGACATCATACCGATTGATCCGCTTCGAAAATGCATCTACATATCGTGGCAGGAACTTCGGCGAGATCAGATTATATCGGTTCGAATCATAACCAAGTCCCGATGTGTTCCGAAGCGTTGTCGGATTGATCTGTCCAAAGGTTGCCACATATCCTGCACCGTAATATCTTGCTCCCTCTTGATTGTAAGGGAACGTATCATCGGCGAAAGTAACCTGTTGGAAGGAAGTATCTACATACATCCGTCCACCGTTATCTACGATTGTCTGATTCAGGTCCTCCAGTCCGGACTTACCGCCCAGCTTTGCCAGTACATTGATATGATCAGCTGCATCGTGATAATATCCGCCGTTGAACCAACCCTGCAGGTTCACAACCTGATTCTCAATTCCCTGATCCTTCAGGCTGTTAGAGATCGTTTCCGCTTCATCAAAGTCTGTCATAGAAAATGCATGTAAGTACTGTACCCCTAAGAAGTGTGCATTTTCCTTCACTGACGCGATCACATCGTAGTAGAACGGAATATCTCCGGTCTCATTCTTCGCTGTCAGGATACCTTCCTCAACCAATCGGTTCCGATAATAATTCGCAAGTCCCGCATAGCCGGTGTTCTCCTCCGTTAAGAAGGTATATCTCGTCCGCAGATTCACCTGATATGCTGTCGGCTCCATAACGAAGACATCCTGTGTCGCATCACCGAACATTCTCAAGTTATCAACGATCCGGAGTACGAAGGAAGGATATACATAATTATAATCCGAATCCGTACCGGATACGACTGCGGTAATTACTGCCGTAGACGCTCCGTCTTCCACAGAAACCAGAATCGAAGACTTGTCTTTGCAGATTCCGTAGATTGGAAGCTTGGCTGTCTCTAAGAGTTCCACCGTTGTATAATTCGCTGCCAACGGATCAATATCATAGATGTACTGGGAATAGTTACCCATACCTGACTTTCCGTTATTGAAGTTAATCAATGAACCGGAACCATTCGGCACAACCATATATCCGTTATCAGCATAGCTTGTAGCACCCAGGTACCGGAGCATCTGAATACGATAGACCGCTCCGCCGCCGTATTCCTCAATCTCCTTTACCGGGATGGATACTTCCAAGTTATCATCCTGCAGCCGGTATTCCAAAGGAATGGAGAAATAGATTCCCGCCTTGTCACCGACCTCATAGATATACCGGATACCGTTCTGTATACCTTCCCATGTATATTGTCCCTTAGCAACACTATCCGTAAAGGTACACATCGTACCGGATACCACATCCGCATTATAGTAATATACCAACATCTGTGACCGAAGATACGCCTGATTCACTGCATTCGCAACCGTATCATTCTCAATATTCGACGGATTCGAATAGGTAATCTCGCCATTTCTCTTATCCAGAATCGCAATATTTGCTGTCTTGGTATCGGTATACAGCTTCAAGCTGTCACTTTCTGCCACCAGTTCATATCCGGCAACCGAAGCCCCGCTGTCTGCCATCGGAGAATACGTAGTACCATTCTCATACTCATAAGTAGTCAGATAATCCTTATACTTATTATAGGAAACATAGTGGATCAGGTAGTACACCAGATAGATCACTAATATACAGGCTGCCAGCCCGAGCACACTCAAGAACAGCTTTCTTGCAGGAGTCATTGGACGCTTGATTTTCTTCTTTTGCTTTCGGCCTTCCGCAAGAGCCTGCTTCTCCAGCTTGGCAGCTTCCTTGGCAGTCGTTACCTTGGTTTCCTCTGCCGTCTTCTTGGCAGTCTCGACCTTCTCTTCCGCCTTCTTTGCCGCTGCTTCAGCCTTTTCTTTCGTCTCTTCCGCTTTCTTCTCTGTTGCCTCGGTCTTTTCCTTGATCTCCTCCGCCTTCTTAGCCGCGGTCTCGACCTGTTCCTTCTTTACTGTATTAGGGGTGTTATTCTTATTCTGGTTCTGCTTAGAACCATTATTTTTGTTGTTCTTTTTCTTTGCCACTTATTCCACCCCCTATGCCCGAA
>JAFUAW010000088.1 GCA_017460485.1 Lachnospiraceae bacterium
GCGGTATGCGCATTTCTTAAAGAAGGACGGTGCCATTATCGTAAATGATCAGCGCATGGATCCGATCACGGTCGTGACCGGCGCGGCGCAGTATCCGGAGGGAATTCTGGAGGAGCTTAGTCAGAAGTATAAGGTCTATTCTGTGGATGCGATGGCTGAGGCAAAGAAGCTTGGCAATGCGCGTGTATTTAATATTATTGTACTTGGTATTGCTGCACAGCATATGGATTATTCCAAGGAGACATGGCTTACCGTCATTGAGAAGACGGTACCGCCGAAGACGGTTGAGATCAACAAGAAGGCGTTTGAAGTGGGATATTCGCTCTAAGCGTCAGTTGAGAGATAGTACAGTCGGGGGAGAACATGAATCGATTTCAGGAGATAGTTAGAAAAAATGGACCGCTGCTGATTGTGGCGCTGATATCGATTGCATTCTACGAGGTGTTGGAGCACTTTGGACAGGTGTTTACCGCATTTCAGAATGCATTTAATTTGCTGATGCCATTCTGGGTTGGTATCGGCCTGGCCTGGCTGTTGGATATTCCGACCAGAAAGCTACAGGAAAAATGGATCAAACGACGTTCTCTTGCTGTGTTGGTCGTGCTGGTATGCGTGGGCATATTGCTGTGGCTGCTGGGTGTCATTGTCGTACCACAGGTGCGGGACAGTATTATAGATTTTATGAATAATTTCTCGGATTATTCGGATAATCTGCTGGCAACCATTAAGGGGCTGCCTTTCTCACAGGCATTGGACATGAAGAATCTGGAGGATATTCTGGGAGACTGGCAGAAGCTTTCGGAGCAGATTGTGGAATGGTTTGGCGATTATTCCAAGAATATATTTGAATACGGTAAGGCAATCGGTCATACCTTATACGAGGCAGTGATTGCATTTGCGGCTATGCTGTTTATTTTGCTGGATAAGGATCATCTGGTGGCAGAGATTAAAATGGTCAGCCGTGCTTTATTTTCGGAAACTGTCTACAATGAACTGCTGCGGATCTGGCACCTGTCGGATAAGATGCTGTCCGGATTCTTACTTGGCAAATTTGCGGACAGCCTGATCGTCGGTTTGATCACGGCTGTTACCATGCTGATCTTCAAGATGCCGCTGGCATCCCTGATCAGCATGATCGTTTGTGTGACGAATATCATTCCGGTAGCCGGTCCGTTTATCGGTGGCGGAATCGGTGCGGTAATTCTGCTTTTGGTATCTCCGAAGAGTGTAATCCCATTTTTGATCATGATCTTAATCATTCAACAGTTGGATGGCAATATCATCGGACCTAAGATCTTAGGTGACCGTGTCGGACTTCCGACTATCTGGAGCCTGTTTGCTATTGTTATCGGCGGTAAGATCGGCGGACCGGTCGGGATGGTTCTCGGTGTTCCGATCTTTGCGGTATTCTATACCTTAGTCAAGGAATTTGTGGAAAAGCAGCTGATCAAAAAAGGTGCAACAGAAATGATCGAGGAGGCCGGTGTCTTAACGACGGAAGAGATTCTGCAGGAGCCGGATCAGAATGGAAAGAATACGAAAGAGGATAAGTCTAAAAAAGAACGGAAATCTCTGTTTCATAAGAAGAAAAAGCAGGAACAGGAGCAGGATGTGAATGAGACGAATAATGAAGATGAGAAATATGATCTGAAAGACGAAGCAGAAGATGAAGCGGAATAGTCTTTACTTCTCTGCTTTAATGTGATAAAATACGAAAAGATTGTGGGACAGGGTCCGTACAACACGGATTCTGTCCATTTCTTACGCAATTTAACGGCAATTGTGAGGGTCGGTCGACTGCCGTTAGATCATAGGCTGCGTGTTGTTACATATATCGATAATAATAAGAAAGAAGATAAAATATGGGGAGGTAGCAGATATGCCGATTACAGGATTGTTAGAGCATAATGCAAGAGAATATCCGAATGATATTGCATTGGTAGAGATTAATCCGGAGATTAAGGAACGACGACGGGTAACATGGAAAGAGTATGAATTGATGGAGCCGAACCCGTTAGAGCATTACCGTCGGGAGATTACTTGGAATGTCTTCGATGAGAAGGCGAACCGGTTTGCGAATCTTCTGATCAGCAGGGGAATCAAGAAGGATGATAAGGTGGGAATCCTGCTTATGAACTGTCTGGAATGGCTGCCGATCTATTTCGGTATTCTGAAGACCGGTGCGATAGCAGTTCCGCTTAATTTCCGATATGCATCCGACGAGATTGAGTATTGCTTAGATCTTGCGGATGTGAACATCTTAGTTTTTGGACCGGAATTTATCGGACGTGTCGAAGAGATTGCGGAACGGATCAGCAAAAACCGGCTGTTATTCTTTGTAGGTGAGCATTGTCCGAGCTTTGCGGAGGATTACAATTCCATGACCGCGAACTGTTCAAGCATGAAGCCGGAGATTGAGATTCGGGATGAAGATAATGCAGCAATCTATTTTTCGTCCGGAACTACCGGATTCCCGAAAGCAATCTTACATAATCACATCAGCCTGATGCATTCCTGCCGGGTAGAGCAGAATCATCACGGACAGACCAAGGATGATGTATTCCTGTGCATTCCGCCTTTATATCACACCGGTGCGAAGATGCATTGGTTTGGAAGCCTGATCTCCGGAGGTAAGGCAGTGCTCTTGAAGGGAACGAAGCCGGAATTCGTTCTGGATGCAGTATCGAAGGAGCATTGCACAATCGTATGGCTGTTAGTTCCGTGGGCGCAGGATATCTTAGATGCGTTAGACCGTGGCGATCTGAAGATAGAGGATTACGAGCTTTCTCAGTGGAGATTGATGCACATCGGCGCACAGCCGGTACCGCCAAGTCTGATCAAGCGTTGGATGACATATTTCCCGAACCATCAGTATGATACGAACTATGGACTCTCCGAGTCTATCGGACCGGGCTGCGTTCATCTTGGCGTCAATCACATTCATAAGGTAGGTGCCATCGGAGTACCGGGCTATGGCTGGGAAGTGAAGATCGTCGGTGAAGACGGTCAGATCGTGAAGCAGGGAGACGTCGGCGAATTATGTGTCAAGGGACCGGGTGTCATGACCTGTTATTATAAGAATCCGGAAGCAACAGATGAAGTGCTGAAGGGCGACTGGCTCTATACCGGAGACATGGCAATGCAGGATGAGGACGGCTTTATCTTCCTGGTTGACCGTAAAAAGGATGTCATTATCAGTGGCGGAGAGAATATCTATCCGGTTCAGATCGAAGACTTTATCCGTACCAATAATGTGGTCAAGGATGTTGCAGTGATCGGTCTTCCGGACAAGCGTCTTGGAGAGATTACAGCTGCTATCATAGAGATTAAGGAAGGCTTCTCATGTACGGAAGAAGAAATGACCGAATTCTGCCTGAAGCTGCCACGTTACAAGCGACCGAAGAAGTTGATCTTTGCTGATATTCCGAGAAATCCGACCGGCAAGATCGAGAAGCCGAAGCTTCGTAAGATGTATGGCGCAGAGCACCTCGTAGAAGAGCAGAATCGAGGATGATTTTTTTTCATATGTATAATTATAGTTTTCTTTATTGACACGGACGAGCCGGAGAATTCCACGTAACGCTGCTGTCACGATTTTGGATAATTCACATCTCACTCATGGCAATTATCACAAAATCGACAGAATGCGTTCCTTAGGAATCCTCCGGCTCGCCCGTGTCCTGTCAATTGAACAAAGCAAAAAATATATAAATGAAGAAAACAGCTACAACCGGTTGTCGTGGGGCATGCAAGTCCTTCGATGTTGCGTTACTATTGTATATAATTATACATCTGAGGAAGAAAAGAATCGTTTAAAATGAGGATGCCCGGGGGATAAAGCCCGGGCAAAAATGAGGGGAGAGAGGATTCAAAGGAATATAGGTTATTACCTATATTCTTCTATGAAAAGCTCTTACATGAATATAATAAAATAAAATTGTGTCCAATTTGTGTTTAAATCATAAAAAAATTAAAAAAAGGAATTTTTCCGGAATCCGTATAACTGTTTTTATTTCGTAAATACTGAAGATAAAGGCGTTATGAAGAGAAAATCGGAATCCGGAGGAGAGATCTATGGCGAATATTAACGAATATTTGTGTTGGAGAGGAGATCTGAGCTTTGAGGCAAGTCCGTTTAATGAAGTGGATGGACTTATTTTCGCATATTTGTCATATGTTCCTTGGGAACAGATCGTTGCATCTATGTGGGAGGAGGATCGGATTCAGCTTCGGACAGCTATTCGAGAATTCTGGGAAGAAAATAAAGAAGAGATATTTGTAGATTCAGTCTCTCTTGTAAAGATGGCTCCCTTTGTCGCCAGAAGAATGTCTGAGACGATTCGGTATAGGGATATCCAGTTATGTTACTATGAGAATCGGGTAAGCGTACAGGACGAATGCCAGTTTGGCGCAATCTGTGTAGAACTACCGGGAGATTCTGCATATGTGATCTTCCGGGGAACAGATAATTCTCTTGTGGGGTGGAAAGAGAATCTTAAGATGAGTTATCAGATCGTTCCCGCGCAGAGAAAAGCACTTGATTATCTGAATTATGTCGGAAGCAAGACAGAAGGGAAGCTGATTGTGATCGGTCATTCCAAGGGCGGTAATCTGGCGGCATATGCTTCTTCCATGTCGAAGCCGGAGATACGGGATCGGATCACTGCGATATATAATTATGATGGCCCCGGATTTATGAAGGAGTTTTTGGAATCTGCAGGATATCAGAGTATTCTGAATCGCTATCATAAGCTGGTTCCTTCTGACTCCATCTTCGGTATGATGCTTGGCAATGATCAGAACTATACGATTATAGACAGCCGGGGACATGGTATGCAGCAGCATGATCCTCTATGCTGGAGAATCTTAGGGAATTCATTTTGCAAAATGCCATCTCGGACCGATCAAAGTATGGCGGCGGAGGACGGTGTTCGAATGTGTGTTGACAGTCTGACAGCGGAAGAGCGGGAACGTGTGATCAACCTGCTGTTCTCATCATTTAAGGAGGAAGAGATGCTTTCTCTTGATGAAGTGAGAAGGTTGTTTCGTAATAAACGGGCAAGAAAAAAATGGATATTAACGCACAAGAACATTCGTCGGGATCCGGATATACGCAAGCTGGTTCAGGGAGCCAATCAGGCATTTTTAACGGAATTTGGACGGATGTTCTTATCGTGACTGCGGATCAATTTGCTTTTGATCGTTGAAAAGCCACAGGAAGCGGTTTGCTATTGCGATATTGGTTCGGAGTAATGTTCATTTGTTTTTTAAATACATTCTGAAAATAACTCTGACTGGAAAAATACAGATAGTTACTGATTTCGGTCAGAGATTTATCTGTGTATTTAAGGAGCATGCAGGCTTCCCGGATTTTCGCTTTGGTAATATATTCTGATACACCGACGCCCAGTTCACTCTTGAACTTTTTTAGGAAATAAGATGTACTGAGATTGACGTGCTCAGCAATATCGGAGGCCTGAATCGGCTGGTTGATATTCTCTTCAATATAATGAATGGCATCAACGATCGGAGCAGATTTGCCGTTTAATTTGCTGGCTTGTTCAACCCGCATGGCAAAATCCAGCGGCATTTGCAAATGCAGACGTTCCACTTCCGAAACTGTGGTACATGCTTCGCTGGTATTGATATAGGTATCACTTAACGTATATGCCTCTTCAATGTCCATACCTCCGAAAATAGCGGCTCTTGTATATAATGTACAGCCTGAGATAAATATATTCTTGGCCTGTCGCAGCGCATTGCTGCCGATCTGACCGCGGTTTCCCGGAAGCATGCTCTGAGTGTTTTTCTTCATTCCCACAACATCCCCGTTTATGATAAGTTCCACCCGGTATAATTCATGTAGAAATGTGCTGTGACGGGTTGGCGAATTCTTCTCCTTATCTTTGTATAGAGAATTAGCGATCGTCTTTTCAATCTCTATCTTAGAATTGTGGAATGCCTCGTTATAAATGACTTCTTCTACATCAATCAGCTGGTGAGTGACTGCCGTATATATGGATGTAAGATAACATAAGAATTTGGATAGAGAGCCTGTCGGTACATATTGAAGGAATGCCCTGGCATCCGGTACCGCATAATCCGGAAGCTGAATCATCTTCAGAATCTGATCCAATTCTTCATTTGTAATAGAGGTTGTAAAAAACGGACCGACAAATATGTATACCTCATCCCGCATATCGTCTGATACGATCAATCTGCTGTCGCCGGAAGCGGTTTTGGTAACTTTACCTTCTTTCTGATCTGACGTTCGGAAATCATCTCCATCAAGCCTGATCAGTCCGTAAAAAGCATCATATTCTGTCATCAGATATGTGATTCTGGTCTGTTGCTGCTTCAATACATCAATATACTTCTGGATCCGTGTTGCAAAGTAAGTAATTACTGGAAGCTGAAGAGTAAGCTCCCCATTACGGAATACACAGAGCGGAATGTCATTTACCATGTATAATCTGTTTAAAAAAGTGATCATGATTTCATAATCCATAGATATACCCCCTTAACTATATGCCTATGAACCGGTATCTTATGCATCCTAATAATGTCGTTCTGTATACAATATATGGTCTGATCATATGGAGAAATGAGCCTGACAAGATAAGAATTATCATAATTCTGATAATATCAAAGGTTGACATTAACAATTGCCGATAATTCAAGCGGATAGCAGAGTAAAGCCGGACAGATGATAAATTATACCAATAATATTATTTCTCCTATATGTTGTATGATATTGTAACAAATAATAATTTGATATACAAGACCAAAACATGTGTGTTATACTAATTTTGTCTAAACTGTATCTTAAATTTTTATAAACTAATGGAATTATATGTATAGATATTGTTTAATGAATCAGGATTATGGATTGGGAAGCGGGATGCGACATGAACGAATCAGAATCAAATAAGAAATTTAATAACGAATGCGATAACGATTTGAATCGTGAGCTCAATAAGCAGTCTGACTTGCAACTGCACGCATTTGTAAAACAGGAACGGATGATCTTCATCTGGGTTACGGTGGGGGTGCTTGTTCTGCTCTTTTGCGCGTTCTTATGGAAAAAGCTTCCGATCTTTCAGTCATTGCCGGCACAGTGTGTATTTGCCAAATATCTTCATGTATATTGTCCCGGCTGCGGAGGAACCAGGGCGACATATCACATGTTGCAATTCCACCCTGTCAAATCCTTTCTCTATCATCCGGTTGTTCCATTTATTACGCTGATCCTGGCAGATTATTATATCGGTGCCATTATCACATTGATCAGACATAACGGAAAACGGTATTATTTTTTAAAAGACTGGTTTTGTTACATTGCGCTTGCCATCGTATTGGGAAATTTTATCATCCGCAATGTACTGCTGATTGGATTTCATATTGATTATATCGGGGATCTCCTGCAATACTGGACATAACAAAAAATGCTTTATTTCTATTTCGAAATAGAGTATACTAACTACATGAGTGCACGTATGACGTGTAAATAATATTAAGTGGAGGATGTATTATATGTTAGTTTCAGCAACAGAAATGTTACAGAAGGCTAAAGCAGGCCATTATGCAGTCGGACAGTTCAATATCAACAATTTGGAGTGGACGAAGTCAGTTCTTCTTACCGCTCAGGAATTGAACAGCCCGGTTATCTTAGGTGTATCTGAGGGTGCCGGCAAGTATATGACCGGATTTACAACTGTAGCAGCTATGGTTAAGGCTATGGATGAGTCACTTGGAATTACGGTTCCGGTTGCACTTCACTTAGATCATGGTACATATGAAGGATGCTATAAGTGTATTAAAGCAGGATTTACTTCGATCATGTTCGACGGATCACATTATCCGATCGAGGAGAATATTGCTAAGACAAGCGAATTAGTTAATGTTGCTCATCAGTTAGGTCTTTCCATTGAGGCAGAAGTTGGTTCCATCGGTGGCGAGGAAGACGGAGTGATCGGTATGGGTGAATGCGCAGATCCGGATGAATGTAAGGCAGTTGCAGATCTGGGTGTGGACATGCTTGCTGCAGGTATCGGTAATATTCATGGTAAGTATCCTGACAACTGGCAGGGTCTTTCCTTTGAGACATTGGATGCCATTCAGCAGAAGACCGGTATTATGCCGCTAGTTCTTCATGGCGGTACAGGTATTCCTGCAGATATGATCAAGAAGGCAATCACACTTGGTGTATCTAAGATTAATGTTAATACAGAGTGTCAGTTATCTTTCCAGGAAGCTACACGTAAGTATATTGAAGCAGGTAAGGACTTAGAAGGTAAGGGCTTCGATCCTCGTAAGCTTCTTGCTCCGGGTGCAGAAGCAATTAAGGCTACTGTTAAGGAGAAGATGGAATTATTCGGATCTGTAGGTAAGGCTTAATTCGAAGTTCTTTTAAGTATAATTATATACATTATAGTTACGCAATACCAAGGGCGGAAATGCTCCACGAAAAACGTTGTAACTATTTTCTATAATTCACATATCGTTCATGGTGATTTTCTAAAAACGCTCACTAACTCGCTGACGCTCAAACAGCGTTCGCGTTTTTGAAAATCAGCCATTCACTCTATGGAATTATAACGAAAATAGACAAGGGTGTTTTTCTTAGGAACATTTCCGCCCTTGGTGTTGCTGAATATCAACAAGTCTAACTGAGAACATAATCATGTGTTTAATCTTGGAATAAGGTATACCATTTAATATTCTTATATTCTCTCTTGTAATTGTGAGAATTAGAAGTATGACACGGACGAACCGGAGTATTCTAAGGAGCGCATTCTGTTGATTTTGTGATAATTGCCATGAGTGATATGAGAATTATCCAAAATCGTGACAGCAGCGTTTCGTGGAATACTCCGGTTCGTCCGTATCAATAAAGATTCCAATAATTATACATATGGGAAGCCCGAATTATTATCGATTAATTCAGCTTCAGGTCGCCTTCTTTGATCCAGCCGATCTTACGGAACAGCAGTCCCAGTAACCATGTAATAAGTGCCGGAAGAACGAAGCTGATCAGGATCAGTCCGATCCAATCCATTGCGGTAACGGATGCCTTGACACCTGCATCAATATCATTGATCCATCCAGTATAGACTCCGATCTGTCCGACCAGACCGCAGGTTCCCATGCCGGAAGAGATGGCTTCGCCGTTCATCTGCAGATGGAAAATACAGGTTGCGATCGGTCCGGTAATCGCGGAGGTAATGATCGGAGGCAGCCAGATTCTCGGATTCTTGACGATATTGCCCATCTGCAGCATACTGGTTCCGAGACCTTGTGATATCAATCCACCGGCTTTGTTCTCTCGAAAACTCATTACCGCAAATCCAACCATTTGTGCGGAGCATCCGGCTACTGCGGCACCTCCGGCAAGACCGGTCAGAGAAAGGGCGGCACAGATCGCGGCACTGCTGATTGGCAAGGTCAATGCAACACCAACTAATACAGATACCAGCATTCCCATCATAAATGGGTGTAATTCAGTTGCCCACATAATAAGCTGACCGACCGCACTTGCAGCTGTACCGATATAAGGCGCGATTCCCATGGAAAGCAGGACGCCGGAACCGATCGATACAAGCGGAGTAACCAGAATATCGATCTTAGTTTCTTTGGATACCAATTTGCCGAGCTCGGTTGCGATAATCGCGATAACGAGTACGGCAAGCGGTCCGCCGGCTCCACCCAGGCTGTTTGCGGATGCGCCGACGGCCAGCATGGAGAATAGTACGAGCGGCGGTGCTTTTAAGGCGTATGCAATGGCTACTGCCATGGCCGGCCCGGCAACTCCTTTCGCAAAGGTTCCGATATCAATTAAGATCTGCACATGTAACTGTTGTCCCAAAGTGGATATGATCGTTCCGATCAGCAGAGAAGCAAACAGACCGTTAGCCATTGCACCCATGGCATCTATAAAATAACGCTTTGGAGAGATCTCAATATTCTTTCTTTCCAAAAATGCCTTGAAACCACTTTGTTTCTTTGGATTATTTTCGCGTTCATTGCTTTCTTTTTTGTCTTCCGTTTGTTCTTTGATCGGGTCTTTTATTTGATCTTCGCTTTGATCCTCAGACTGGGTCTCAATTCGGAGCTCGTCTTCATTATTTTGTTGTTCGAGTTCTTTTTCTTTTAATTTATTATCCATATGATTGACTCCTTCGTTCAATTATTTTGTTCAAGTTCCTTTTTCATTTCATCCGGTTCATATTCCTGCAGCTTTGCAAGAAAACCTCTTTTCCAGAGGGCGTCCTCGATCAGCTTCAAGGTCTGTCGGTCTCGTGCCCGGACGGTATGGTAATGATAACCGGAAGTGGCATTCATCAGCAAACTGGATTTGCCGGATCGGACTGCCTCGCAGAAATCCTGAACATCCTTTCGTGACCGTATGTTCAAAGGCGCATGAAGTTCATTGTAGACCTTGTGATAGATGAATACATCTTCTACTTCTCCGCCGAGATCTACCATGAGATTCAGTTCCTCTTCCGTCTCTTCATCAGTGTGAATGACTTTGAAGATCTTGGTATATCCGGGCTTTTGCTGCAGGATGTAACCTCTTGCTGTTGAAAGGATGTCATATCCCTGCTCACGGATCGCATGGATATCTTTGATGATGATCTGCCGGCTTACATGATATGTTGTTGATAATTCGCTGCCCGACACCGGGTGTGAGGAGTGCTCTAACAGATGAATGATATTCTGTTGTCGTTCCTGTGCATTTCTCATATGCGGCCTCCTTTCTGCGAAACTTAATATTCAGCGTTAGCTGAATATAATAGTTGAGCGAATGTAACAGATACTTCTGATTCCGGAATCAGCATAGCATGGTAATTATTCACATGTCAACACATATGTAAACCTAAGTGTAAACTTTGTGGAATATCCCGAAAAATGACTGACAGAATGAATAGTTGTATTTCAATATGCATAATGCTAAAATATAACTCAATAAATAGAAAGTATTCACTGTTCAATAGACAGATACAGACTTTATGAGTCTGTATTTGTTTGAAATATATGCATAAAGGAGGAGAAAAGGTATGCAGTATGAAGTATGGGGCGATATGATGCCCGCGGTAACCTTAAGTTTGGAGGCTGGAGAAAGTATTTACACACAGTCCGGTGGTATGAGCTGGATGACCGATCAGATCGAGATGACAACCAATATGTCAGGCGGATTTATGAAGGGACTGGGACGTATGTTCAGTGGTGAGTCTCTGTTCATGGCTACCTATACGTCAAAGGCACCGGGACAGCAGCTTACGATCGCCAGTTCCGTACCGGGTAACATTAAGGTGTTTGAGATTTCACCAAGTTATAGCATTGTTGCACAGAAAGGGGCATTCCTGTGCGCACAGCCAAGCGTAGAGCTTGCTGCATTTGTAACGAATGCAAGGGGCGGCTTCTTCGGCGGAGAAGGCTTTGTTCTTCAGCAGTACAAAGGTCAGGGTCTGGTATTCTGCGAGCTGGATGGTTCCATTCGTGAGGTTAATCTGGCACCTGGTGAGAAATTAGTGATCGATACCGGTAATGTTGCCGCATGGGAGAGCACAGTTACATATAATTCACAGATGGTAAAGGGCTTTAAGAACGTATTGTTCGGCGGTGAGGGTCTGTTTCTGACGACTCTGACAGGACCTGGTAAGGTATGGCTGCAGACCATGTCTATTTCTGAGCTGGCAAAGGCACTGATTCCATATTTGCCAAAACCGACGAATTAACAATGTATAAAATTCCAACATTTACAGATACTACTATCATGATCTGAATCAGAATTAAGATAGAATATGTGTACATGGAGGAAATATGCGATGAGAGCAACTGGAATTGTCAGAAGAATCGATGATCTGGGCAGGGTTGTGGTGCCGAAGGAGATCCGGAGAACATTAAGGATCCGGGAAGGAGATCCGTTGGAGATCTTTACGGATAAGGATGGGGAGATTATTTTGAAGAAATATTCCCCGATCGGTGAGTTGAATACCTTTGCACAGCAGTATGTGGATGCAACTGCACAGATTATAGGAAGGATCGTTTGTGTCTCAGATCGTGATCAGATTATTGCGGTCTCCGGGGCACCCAAACGGGAATTTATAGGCAAGAGTCTGGATAAGGAATTGGAAGAAGCCATTAATGACCGGGAGGCGATCCAAGCCAAGCGAGGAGAAAAGAGATATATTAAGATTCTTTCCAACAGCGATGAAGAGTATGAGGGCGAGATCGTGCAGACCATTCTGTGCGAGGGAGATGCCATCGGCGCAGTTATTATTCTCAGCCGTTCGGAAGATGAGGCACTGGGAGAGACGGAACGAAAAGCGGCTGTAATAGCGGCAAATTTCCTTGGAAGACAGATGGAAGCCTGATTTTTTTAGAAAAAATCCAAAAAAAGTGGAAAAAATAGCAGAAATCTCTTATTTTTCCTTGACAAAAGGCGTATAAGAAGGTATAAATGTAGTTAGGCATTGCCCCATAATATAATGGGATGACGTGCTGGATTCAGTGGAGTCTGAATTCATAAGTTTTTATTCATTGTAGAGGAGGATATTTCGATGAACAAGACAGAATTAGTAGCAGCAATTGCTGAGAAGACTGGTCTTTCTAAGAAGGATGCAGAGAAGTCTGTAAAGGCTTTCAC
>JAFUAW010000089.1 GCA_017460485.1 Lachnospiraceae bacterium
GACTTCTGTAAGTCGATAATATAGATTCCGTTACGCTCTGTGTAGATGTATGGAGCCATCTTAGGGTTCCATCTTCTGGTCTGGTGTCCGAAATGAACACCTGCTTCTAACAACTGCTTCATTGAAATTACGCTCATGTTCTTTACCTCCATGGTTTGATTCTTCCTGAAACTTCTATACTCTGTCTACCTTGAGCATTGGCACCATCCAGAGAATCCATTTCAGTGTATATTTTCACACAGATGCTATTCTAACACATCTGTTATAGTGAAATCAAGGACTATTTTCAATAATCTCGCAATCTTCAATATAAGATCTGAATCCCTCTGTCATTCAGAGTTATAGACTGCTGAATACTGACTGTAGGACTACCGCACAACGACCTGATTCTTACCTGCATGCTTGGCGTCATACAGGGCATCATCCACGCGGATCCGGACAATATCACAATCCTCGCCAAGAACTGCCTCTGTAACACCCAGACTGATCGTCTGACTCGGTGCCGTCGAATATGTATTCTTGGTAAATTGCTGTCTGAGCTCCTCCGCGATCTCTTTCGCGCGGTGTTCATCACATTCCGGAAGCAGGATCATGAATTCCTCACCTCCCCACCGGCCTGCGGATGCATTCGGTGCAAGATCTTTGATGATCTCTTTGATGTCCTTTGCAAGCGAAATCAGAACAGTATCACCCTCTGTATGTCCATAGGTATCATTCACCTTCTTAAAATCATCAATATCCATCATGATTAATGAGATATTCGCCGGTGTTCTGCCATTTGCCCCTTTTGATTTGATCTGGTCCATCGCCTCATTCATCCTGCGCTGAATCTCCATACGATTATACAGCTTGGTCATTCCATCTAAGATTGCAAGCTGTTCCATCTGATGATAAGCATCATACAGTTCTTCCGTAGATACATCAATAAATGTCGCAAGACGGCTGATCATCGACATCTTACCGTCAAAGATATCCTCCGTCATTTCAAAGGATTCCGTATAATGATCCTCCAGTTCTCCTTCCCGCATTGCACAGACAACCAATGTGACATTATGCAGATTCATGATATCATCGGTTCGAAGGAATTCACCGGTTGTAAAGAATCCCGTTGTTGGCGCGATCGACTGGAATGGAAGCGATTCTTTATCCAGATCCGCATCTCCCCAGAAGGAACGTCTGGCCGCACATGAAAACAGGACAAAGTACTGTGGCTGGAATTTCTGAATTTCCAGTCCAGATTCCCGCACACTGTTTAAGATCGTCCAAGGATCGCCGTAAGCGAGTCTGGCATTCACATTCTCTTCTACATCGGAACTCATGATCAAAGAGCCATCCTCCAGACAGGCGATTGGGGCACGCAGGATATCCATACCCCTGTGTTGAAAGAACAAAGGAAATTCCAATGTATTCGTAAAAAAGTTCTCATCATTTGGAATATTCAAATAGCGGTTGAAGGTATTGTAGGTCGGCTCATAGTTAATCTCCGACAGGATACTTCCTTCCGCCTTGGTAATCTTAAGTACACGGCCAAGTGGCTTCCAACCGGTAATGTGCATGGTCTTACAATGAAAATCATCTCCGCCAATCAGGAGAAATACAACACCATGTGTTGTATAATCGCCTTCACTGGAAAAGACCGCTCCCTCCTGATGCGCATCATCATTACCGAACGCTCCACCGCCATACACACAGATCTCCGGATCAACGGTTTCAATCTCGACACAAAAATCCGTAAAGGATACACTGTTGATTGCTACCAGAATCTCAACCGCTTTGACCCAAGGGCGGCTTTTTAGCTTCTCCTTCAGGTCTTTCACAACCGCAGTCTGTTTCTCTTTCGGCATGTCATATTGCAGAACTTCAACCTCAGTAGAAGCATATTCAAATGCCGTACAGCTGACAATAATATCTCCGGTAGCAAGATCTCCGTTATAGATATTCCCATTCGTTGTACATCCGATATAGACTGCCTGAGGGATCGTTGCCCGGATCATATCTGTAATGATCGTAATCCTGTCATCCTTTGCAGTCTCTGCAAATATCCGAAATACACAGGAGGATATCATATTCGCCCGACAGAACTTCGCAATTCTGCTTAAATCCCGTTTCAATCCATCCATATTGACATATTCAAATTGAAGCTGTTTCATAATTGGCTCTCCCTTTTATTACACTTAAACAATATAGATTGTCTTTTATTCTCTAATTACCGCCGACCAGCATCTTCGCTATCGTCTCATAATCCGCGCCTTTTTTTACGGAATATTCTCCCGTGGCGATCCGTGAGGAATACCCATTTTGTTCCAGATAATAATCAAAATCAGCCGCATCCTTGATCACACCGCGATCCTCAAGAACCTTAGCCACACTATAAGAATCCATTCCGCTGACAACCGTAAATGTCACTTTGTCGGATCCACCCGGTCTTTCCGTGGTTGTCTCTGTGACTTCTTCCGTCGCTTCCTTGGTGGCTGCTTCTGTGACTTCTTCCGTCGTTGCCTTAGTCGTTGCTTCTGTTATCGCCTCTGTCGTTGCTTTTGTAGTCGCCTCTGTCGTTGCTTTTGTGTTCGCTTCTGTTGTCGCTTCTGTCGTTGCCTTGGTCGTTGCTTCTGTTGTCACATCTACCGCTTCCTTGGTTGCAGCATCTTTTTCCAACGAAGTATCGGAATCGTCCTTGTTCTCCGTTGATCCAGTCACAGACGGAGTATCCAATCCGCTGAGTACAGATTCCGTAGTAACCATTCCCAGTTCTTCCGCACGCTTTATAACTTCTTCATCTGTCATTTTACCGCGTCCGGACACCAGATATGCCACGAATAATACGATCGTGGCAAACAGGATTCCGACACCGATCCCACGCAGATAATATTTTTGTTTCATTTCCTATCTCCAATAGCTGATAAAATAATTTTCCAATAAGGTCTAATCTGTTATTTACAATTTACATATACAGATCAACGACCAGTTTTACTTCTCCAACACCAAGTCCAAGCTGTCTGGCAATCTCCAAAATACTCATACCGCTTCGTTTCATTTCCAATATGATATCATTCGTATTCTCGGGTTCCATCATTCCTTCATCCGCTACCTGCTCCTCCAATGAAGGATCCGAATCGAATTCCAATTCTTCTATAGATACCATTCCGGATGGTGCCGCCACATAGCTCTCCATAGCGAGTTCATTGGCTTTCCGGAGTTCTGATGCTTTCCGTTCCGCATTGCCGACAAGATCCTTCAGCTCTTTTTCTTTGTCATTCAGCATGCTGTACAAAAACATTACTTCTTTGTGATTCTTTTCTATCTCATCACAGACTGTGACAGCATAGTCGCCAAGTGCCAGCATTTTCTCATTGCTCATAGTGGCAAGCTCCTGATCGGCACTGTTTAGAATATCCGTTACATCATTGGAAATCTTGTCACTGACCTTTTTCTGAAGAATGGCAACTTCATCTTCATTCAATTCATATTCTTCTGTGATATGATTTGTGACCGCTCCAACATCATCCGAATTCTGTCCGGAATCCGCGTCACGGCCAACAAATACAAAGCTTACAATGATACAGATAATACCAATAAGCATTACTATAATAATTGAAATATTCATCATCCATCACCTGTCATACCTGAACATCAAAGTTTACCCAGGTATCACCTTGTTTTTTCTTATCTTTATCGTCAGATTTTTCAGAATCTTCCTGACGTTTTTTTCTTCTTTTCGCATAGAAATCATCATAGGTATTACTGCCCTGTTCTCTGGCATCATAGGCAAACTCCATCATATCCGCATTTTCTTTCGGAATAACAGTCTCAGCGTTCTGCTGGACTTCCTTCTCCAGCTCCGTGGTTCCCTGCGCACTTTGAATTGCGGCATGCTGGTTCACATTATGCTGCTGCATGCCTACCTGATTTGCCTGAGGTATGATCATTTGCATTTCAACCGGTCGAATCATAACAGCCACCATCCTTTTCTATCCCAAAACGATCAAATATTGATATCCTGATCATTTCACAACATAGTTCACAGTGTACAGCCTACAATGCTTCCGCAACAATATCCCCGTCTCTAAGCCGGAACTGACAATACTTCATCGCACTCTTTACCTGATACTGCGAATTGGAGATCATAATCCGGACACCAGGATATGCGGTATCACGAACTTTTAATCTACCAAGCGTATTTGCGGCAATCTCCTGCTTCGCTTCTTCAATGCCCTTTGCAAGCTCCTCCTGCCGCTCATCCAGCCTCTTCTTCTCATCTCCGGCATGCTTAGCGGCTTCCAGCTTATCCTTTGTCATCTGCTGTCCACTTGCGATGCGCTTTTTAAATAACATCAATACCTGAACCTGTGCCTCCAATAATTCCTTATTGGCTTCCATTTCTTTCTGCATTGCGTGAAGGTTCTCCATAATGGAAGCGTCAACGCCAAGATTCACATTGGTATTGCTTCCCATATCATTGCCAATAGTCTTCACATCGATCAATTCCTTGGCACTCAAAGTACCGCCTACTACATAAGAACGTCTTCCTTCGCACAATATGGTACTTCCGGATTCCACAGTACTGTGAAGGATAGATCCGGAACGAACATATCCACCTGCTTTCACCGTAGCACTTTCAATAAACTTGGTTACAATATCGCCTTCTGCCTCAAGTATACCGCGATTCATTCCCTGAATGCCCCGAGCCAGAATAATATTACCTGTAGCATAGATCTCTGCGCCTTCTACAACACCTTTGACCTGTACATCGCCTTCCGCGTGAATCTTAAACCCGGTCCGAACATTACCATTTACAACCACATTTCCGGAATAGGTTATATCTCCGGTAGAAGTATCAACATCCGCAGGCACGGTATAGGTATCTGATACAAATACTGTATCTCCTTCTAACTTCACATCTCCGCTGACTTCGCTGAACATCTGAAGCCGATCCTCCGAAAAACGGATATTTCTTCCGCACTTCAATACCTTTTTCTTAACCTTTCTCGGAAGAACCGGATTCTTAAAGAGATCATACCCCGGCTCTCCCGGATCATCCGGGATCAAGGTAGCCAGCAATTGATCCTTTTCTACTCTTGTAAATATATTTAATTCATGAAAATCAACGGTTCCATCTTCATTCAGCTTCGGCTTGGCGAGAGGATTCGTCTCAAAATTATATTGAATCTCAGCATCCTTGCCTTCTCTGACCGGCTTGCCCTTTGCAAATACAATATCGTGGCAATAAACCGGCGTTGCAAGAAGAACATCAATCACTTTTTCGGAAACACCGCATTTGATTCCGGCGAGAGCAACTTCCCCCGCAAAATCATTTTTGGTAAATGTCTTTCCGCCATTGGAAGGCGGATATAACCGGATCGTTGCATACATCCGATCATCACTGATCTGAACCTTAGCCTTCTCAGATACAGGAGATATTGTTTCTTTTGAAATAGGGATGACCTTCGGTGCGCTCAAATCATCCAATGCTGCCTGGATCATTTTGGGATCATATTCCTTAACTCCGACAGAATTCAGATATTCCATGATTTCATTTAAAGCAACCATAGCCCCGCCTTCCATTGGCGGAACCAATTTCATAGATACACTGCCGGCATCAATCTGCAACTGAAAATATCCGTTCCGTTTTGCCATCAAGACCTCCTTATCTGACACCTTGTTCTAATACGCAACTGTCTTCTTTCCCCTGATACCCTGCATAACTTTCAAGATTCCTTATCCCATCAATATCTCATAATGAACTCCAAGAACTTTTTTCATTTTCTGAAGTGCCTTGGTATGTAACTGCGATATTCTTGATTCGGATACTTCCATAACCTTGCTAATTTCTTTTAATGTCAATTCTTCATAATAATACAAGAGAACAACCATGCGTTCCTTTTCGGTAAGACCGTCTAACGAGCTGGCAAGCAGATCTTTGATTTCTTCCTTCTCATATACCTTTTCCGGTTCCGAATCCGCATACTTTGTATGATCAAAGGCCTTAACCTCAATCCCCTGATCTACAAATTCATCAATCGAAGAAATATTCGTAATATTTGTCTGCCCCTGCCATTCATAGTATTCATCAATCGTGATTCCCAATTCGGCAGCAACCGCTTCGTCCGTCGCCACCTGACTGGATTCGGATTCAATCTTACTGATGGCGGCTTCCATCTGCTTCTGTTTCTGTCTGACTGACCTTGGGATCCAATCCATTTTCCGGATCTGATCCAGAATAGAACCACGGATACGCAGACTGGCATATGTCTCAAACTTGATTCCCTTACCGAAATCAAACTTATCAATGGCATCGATCAGCCCAAATATACCGTAACTGACAAGATCATCATATTCAACTGTATATCCGAGATACATACTGAGCCGTCCCGCAACAAGCTTCACAAGCGGCACATATTCTAAGATCAGTTGTTCCCGTATCTCCGGATCTCGTTTTTTACTATAGGATTCCCATAGTTTGTCACGTTTGGATTCGTCCATTGTCTTCCTTCTCCTATGTTAAAGGTTCTTCTGATTCCTCTTCTTCATCCTCTAACTGAATGTCCTCAGGCTCCGGTTCCTTTTTTTGAGGTGCATTCGCTGCTTTATCAATAATCCGCGTTGCAATCGTACCAATAATCATAAATAACAAAATGACTCCTAAAAGAATCAGAAGTGAGCGTAAAGGAAACTGCTTATAATACCCATTTACAATATCAACAATGCTAACAATCGCAGCGGCGGATAATACAATAGCCGGCCGCAGCCATCTTAACTTCGAATTATCCAATACTTTTCACCTTAATTCTGACAGACTCACATCCGTCAAATATAACTGATCGGATGTCCGACCGCCTTAATCTCTAACTTACCGGTACCCGGATCAAATATGATCGTTCGACCGTAATTCTTGCCAGTATCTTCGGCAATGATCGGAATTCCGTAAAGCTTAAGCAGCTTCTTTGCGGCTTCTACATTCTGAAGGCCGATATTAGCTGTCTCATTGGCACCGGAGAATTCAAACATCTTGGCACCTCCGGCTATCTTGGCTACCAGCTTACGTCTTGAAACCCCTTCCCTTTCCATAAGCTTGAGCAGATCCTCCAATCCGGTATCAACGAACTTCATCCGATTCTGATTATTTCTGATCCTTGTGCTGTCAGGCAGCATTGCATGAAGCATTCCGCACTTCCCTGACGAAGAATCATAAAGAACAACACCTACACAAGAACCTAATCCTATGGTTGTTATTTTTTGTGGTGCAGCACATGTAGCATAATCTGCCATGTGTACAATAACTGTCGGTTCCATTTTCATCCCTTCATATCAATTCATTTTATACTCCAAGTTTCTGGCGGATGATCTGATATGATTCTGAGTTTGCGATCATCATGATATGACCGTTTATAGACAGATCTTCGCCTTCAAACTGCGATTCGATCCGCAATATATCATCATGTTCCCTACTGTTCACAATTGCAGGAAAGCTTAGGATTGCCCCTGCCATATCCACTGCCATAACCGGAACCGTTGACCGGATCTTAAGTCCTGTAATCGCTTCTAAGGAAGCCAGATAGGATCCGATCAGAATATTGCCGATCTCTTTTACCGCAGACAGATCAAAATCCGTAAACATATTCTCGGCAGAAAGATCAATGTTGTTCAGGCGGTTTACCAACCGGTGAGCATCCATCAGATCGATCGCAAATAACACAAAACCTTCAATATCGCCCGCAATATCACACATGACCCCTGCGATAATATTCTCCGGTCCTCCGATGGAACCGATAAAATCATCAAATGTCATGAATGATACCTTGGGTATCTGCATTGATAATTTGGTATTCAATAAAACGGACAAAGAGGTTACTGCATTCCCGGCACCAATAGAACCAAGTTCAGTCAGTACATCCAGTTCCTGATTGTCCATGGTTTCCAATTGAACATCTGAAGCCATATCACTCACCTCTCAATTCTTATATTAGTCATCAATAATTCCGGCAACATTGATCAAGGAGATCAAGGTATCTTTATATTTACCAACACCCGTAACATACATATTATACTCGCCGTTGCTGTCGTGCTGAACATCTTCGATATCTTCTACAGCCAGACTTACAACCTCGCGAACCTCATCAACCAAAAGGCCAAGCAAAGCACTTTGCTCCGGCTTAATAATGATGATACGTGTTGCGCTGGTAAGTTCATTTTCTTCCAACTCCAGCTTCTTTCTAAGATCCATAACCGGAATGATCTCGCCGCGAAGATTGATCACACCTATAAAATAAGGCTGGGTCTTAGGCACTCTTGTTACGCTCTGCATACGAACGATATTGTCTACATAGGAAATGTCGATACCATACTGCTCGTCTCCGACTCTGGATACAATATATTCTTTTACCTCTCCGACTGATGCGCTCTCAATTACTTCTGCCATCTTCTACACCCCCTATAACAATGTATTCGTATCAAGGATCAATGCAACTTCGCCATCGCCGAGAATGGTAGCTCCACTGAACATCTTGTGAATGTATATGTACTTGCCGAGCGGCTTAATAACGATTTCCTGCTGACCAATCAGATTATCGATCACAAGACCCGCCTGCTTATCGCCCTTCTTAACGATAACGACTACCAGACTTTCCGGTTCCTCATCCAGAGGCTCAAAATCAAGCTCTTCCGATAACCGAACCAACGGGATTACATTGCCGCGGAGATTGATCACTTCCTTATTCTGTACAAGCTTTACTTCACTGGCCGGAATATCCTCTACCGTAACAATGGAGCTTAACGGAATCGCATATTTTTCTTCACGGATATCTACCATCAATGCCTGAATAATTGCAAGTGTCAACGGAAGACGAACCGTAAATGTGGTGCCTTCGCCCAGAACCGTGCTGACTTCCACATCACCGCCAAGACCTTCAATCTTACTCTTAACAACATCCAGACCAACTCCACGGCCGGAAAGATCCGATACCTTTTCAGCTGTTGAAAATGCAGGGCGGAACAAGAGATCAATGGCTTCTTTGTCACTCATCTTTTCTGCCTGCTCTTCCGTAATGGCACCCTTCTTAACTGCGGATGCTTTTACCTTCTCGGCATCGACACCTTTACCGTCATCAGATACTTCAATGGTTACGTTATTACCATCCTGATATGCGTCAAGACGGATCGTACCTACCCGCGGCTTACCAAGCTTAATACGATCCAGCGTATTCTCAAGACCATGATCTGCGGCATTCCGCAGCATATGCATCAAAGGATCTCCGATCTCATCAATAACGGTACGATCCAATTCTGTCTCTTCACCGGTCATGATCAGTTCCATTTCCTTATTTAATTTCTTGGAAATATCGCGGATCATACGAGGGAAACGATTCACAACGCTCTCGATCGGCACCATTCGTACTTTCATAACCGATTCATGCAGATTCGTTGTAATACGCTCTAAGTATTCAATCTGCTCATTGAACTGCTGATTATGATTACCTGCTTCATTGGCACTGACAGATACCAGACCGTTCTTGGCAATGATCAGCTCACTTACCAGATTCATAAGATCATCCAGTTTCTCAATGTCCACACGAACCGAACGGTTAACAACCGGTTTCTTCTTATTGGTATCTGTGCTCTTCTTTTCCGGTTCTTTCTTTGCGGCAGGGGCAGCTGCATGTTCTGCAGGAGCTTCCTGGACTGCAGGAGCTTCTTCCTCAGCCTCCTCTGTTTTCGCATCTGAAGATGCGATTTTGGCATTGTCCGGATTGAATTCTTCGATAACAACCTCCTGTATCTCGGATACATTGGACATTACCTTTTCAACCTGATCAATGTCTTTTTCGGAAATAACAAATACACTGAAATCAAAATCGAATTTCTCATCTTCTATATCCTGTACGCTCGGTTCAGACTTGGCAACCTCTCCGACAGACTCAATTCCCTTAAATACAAGGAATGCTCTGGCAGCCTTTAATATACATGTTTCCTGAATATAGACTGTAGCACCGTATACATGCATTCCGTTGGCAACTGCGTCTTTCATTGCCTTTACTTCAAAATCCGCAAGAGCGAGTTCATGGAATTTGGCCTTGTCTCCATTTGATGATTTGGAAGAGGAAGCATCTTCTGATGCCGAAGCAGCCGCAGGTGCTTCTTCTGCAGGTGCTTCCGGCTCTGAAACAGGTGCTGAATAACTGCCTCCATCCAGTGCTGCATTCAGAAGATTGATGATCTCTTCATTATCCTCTGTACCTTCATCTGCAGATTCCTGAATGTTCGCCAGATATCCCTCTAAAGCATCCAGACATTTAAACACGATATCAACAATATCCGGTGTAACGGAAATCTTGCCGTTTCTGATTTCCGAGAATACATTTTCCAGATCATGCGTCAGTCTCTGCATTCTCTTAAATCCCATAGTGCCGGCCATACCTTTCAAAGAATGAGCCGCCCGGAAAATCTCATTAACCGTGTCCGAATTATTCGGATCTTGTTCCATGATCAATACCTGATCGTTCAATGTCTGCAAATGCTCTTTTGTCTCATCAATAAATATTTCTAGATATTGACTCAAATCCATTTAACACACCCCCGTTTTTTTCATAATTGCCTGTGCTATGTCTTTTAATGGCTCAACCTCATCCGACAATCCCGCCTGCGCAACACTCTTAGGCATTCCATAGACAACGCAGGACGCCTGATCTTGGCTGATGACGTATATATTCTTCTCGTGGCTGAGATTTTCAATACCATTGGTGCCGTCGGCACCCATACCTGTTAATACAACACAGATAATCTCACTGTAATCCGACTGAATCAGGCTATCATACATGTGATTGGCATAAGGTCTGAGTCCTCCAACCTGCGGATCGTCTCCAAGACGGATCACATGTTTGCCATGTTCATACGCAACCCGCATGTGGCTGCCGCCTTTTGCAAGATAGACAACACCTTTTTTTAGGACGGCACCTTCCGATGCCTCTTCCACCTTAACCTTACTGACTTCGTTCAACCGTCTGGCAAGGGACTCCGTAAAACCTTTTGGCATATGCTGTACGATCAGTACCGGAGCATTGATATTGGCTTCCAGAAATGGAATCACTTCCTGCAAAGCTTTCGGTCCGCCGGTAGAAGACGCGATTGCAACCAATTTGCCACTTCCACCGCCGGATGAGACTCTTCTTCTAGGTCTTGCCGGCTTTGGTGCAGGAGCTCTTAATTTAGAAGTCGGAGAATCCAAAACTCCGCCACCTCCGATCATATCAAAGATCCGATAAATCTTAGCCTTGAAGTCTTCCATCTTGGCAAGAACATTCTCCGGCTTACGTAAGAAATCAAGGGCTCCGAGCGACAATGCTTCAATTACATCCTCACTCTCACGTTCCATTGCCGCGCTGAAGATTACGACCGGGGTAGTAATATGTTCCGCCTTCATCTGTTTAAGTACATCTATACCATTCATCTTCGGCATATTCATGTCAAGAAAGATCAGATGTACCGGGGCAGTATTGCGGATTACCCGCATGCCGTCCTCCCCGTTTGCCGCAACAGCAATCACATGATAGTCTTCAGTCTGATTTATTATATCAGACAATACTCTTCTCAAGAGTGCAGAGTCATCGATTACAATAATATTTTTTTTCATGATCAAAATCCCTTTTCCTTCGATATTTTTTTGCGTTCTTCATCAAATATGAATTTGATGATCTTTTCTCTCGTCTTATCATCAATATGTTCGAATTCGACCCGCTGTTCAAACAGAATCCTGTTATTGGCAGTCTGATAGGATGCCAACAGCCGTCCGTAAAGCAGCAGCGATTCAATGTTGCCGGATACATCAATCTGAAACGATAATACAATCGGACAACTGATATCTTCATGAAATTCCGAAACCATCCGAACACCGCCGCCACTGATATCAAGCAAGATTCCTTTTTTCCAGTCAGTCTCCGTCATATTCCCCGGATCAAAGGTATCCAGTTCTTCCGGAATGATCATATGATATTGCGCGGGAATCCTGCAATTATGCCGGAAATATTCCCTTCGCTGGATTTTTTTCAAAGTATCCTGAATCTCCATGTCCGCCATGAAGATATTGCCGTCCTTCATTCGGGATATGACTGTAAAACGGCTTCCATAGATTCCTTTATCCGCATAGATATTCATCATATACTGATCGCCAATTTCCAGAGGTACCATTCTTCCTTCGTAAAACGGCATAGAAATCCGAATGATATTGCGTTTTGGCATATCCATGATTCTGCAGGATAATACCCGGCGCTTAGACTCATCAATTTCCAATTCTCCGTGGATCAATCGTTCCATATCAACTTTATTACCTACAGATATAATCCCCTGCATTTCAAGCATAGCGTCCCCTACTTTCTGTGTTTAATAAAATCTAAAAAGAACTTAGCTATTCCTTCTTTGGGCTCTTCTATCTCCTCTTCAATATCCATAAGACGGTTCATGATATCTTGGTAGCACTTCGTTGCAGGAGAATTCGGATAAGCAAGCGAAATAGGTTTTTGCTCGATAACCGCCTTAGAAGCATTTACATCCTGCATGATTGCTCCGAGATATTCTGTATGAATATTCAAGAATTTGGTTGCAACAATATTCAATTTTTCGTATATTTCCCTGCCTTCTTCTTTGGTTGCTACCCGGTTGGATACAATCTGTATCTTCTTGTTCTCCATAGAGAATTCTTTGTTCCGGTTCACCGTTTTCAACAAAGAGTAAGCATCGGTAATCGATGTCGGTTCCGGAGTCGCAACAATCAATACTTCCGGACTGCTCAAGACAAATTCCAGAACCGTATCGGAGATCCCTGCGCCGGTATCAATAATCACGACATCTGCCAACGTATCCAGTCTGACCAGTTTGGAAATCAAGTTTTTAACCTGCTCCTTATCAAGATTCACCATATCCTGTACACCGGAGCCGCCGGATATAAATCCGATATCCATAGGTCCCCGTGTAATAATGTCATCCACCGATTTATCATGATAGATCAAATCGGACATCGTATATTTCGGACGAATTCCGAGCATGATTTCTACATTAGCCAGACCAAAATCAGCATCAATAATAATGACTCGCTTCCCCTTTTTTCTCAGTTGAATCGCAAGGTTGACGGACAAGCTGGTCTTACCGACTCCTCCCTTGCCACTGGTCACAGCAATAATCCGGGTGGAACCACTATGTTGAATCTGTTGGCTGACGCGTTTTCTAAGCTGTTCTGCCTGATCCATTATTCATTTCCTCCTAGTAATTGCTTTGCAATAAACTGGGCATCCGTTACCACAATATCATCGGGCACATTCTGTCCGAAGGTTGTGTACGATAGCGGAGCATTTGTCATCATACGTATATTCAGGACATTACCAAGAGCGGATGTTTCATCAATTTTTGTGAAAATGATCCTGTAATTGGTAATATCAGAATAAGCCTGTGTAATTTTAACCAGATCCCTGTATTTGGTAGTAGCGCTTAATACCAGATAGATTTCCTGATGATATCCGCGAATGGATTCAATCATCTTTTTTACATCTTCACGCTGTTCATTATTATTATGGGATCTTCCCGCCGTATCAATAAAGATCAGATCATACTCCTGATACTTATCGATAGCAGCCTTTATCTCATCGGATGTATATACTACTTCTATCGGCACCGAAAGAATGTTTGCATAGGTTCTTATCTGTTCAACAGCAGCAATCCGATAGGTATCTGCTGTAATAATAGCCAGCTTACACTTTTTTTCTAATTTGTACTTTGAAGCGAGCTTCGCAATGGTTGTTGTCTTACCAACACCGGTAGGACCGATAAAGAATACAATCTTCGGACCTTCCTTCTCAACTTCGATCGTCTTCATCTGACCTAATTTCAGAACAATCTTCTGATATACACTTGCCAGCAGATCCTCTAACTGTTGTTTGTTCTGATAATCAATCTCTCTTAAGATCTCATTTGCATTGGCTTCCGTAACTTCATTATTCACTAATTGATCCAACACCAATTGTACCATCTGGGAACGATGCACAGTTTCCGGCATAACTGGTTCTACCGTATTCATTTGTTTTTCAATGATCTCTGTCAAATTATCCAGTCGTTCTTCAATTGCAGATGATGTGCGTCCGGAGCGTCCATCTGTCTCCCGAAAACCGGCAGTCAGTGATACATCCTCCATGGAACGGGCTTCTTCGGCTTTCAGGATATCCTGACGGATCTGATCCTCTTCCGACATTGTTCGAGAGCCGGTTCTGCCGGAACTTCTTATCCGGTCCGAAGGTTCATCCACAGCGGCCGTTACTTCATAATAATTCTTCTTGAAGACCCGTTGCAATCCTTTGTGTTTCACAGATTTGACATTCATGATTACAGCATCAGAGCCTAGCTCTTCCTTAGCTTTCAAGGTCGCTTCTTCTTCTGTTTTTCCCTGATACTTCTTAATGATCATCGATTGTCACCATCCCTATTGACTGTAATTCTACATCTGATTCGATCTCATTATAAGAAATCACGATCAGATTACTAAAATAATCATTTGTTAATTTCTTAAAATACATCCGGACAATCGGTGAGGTAATAATGATCGGAGTATGTCCGGAGTCTTCCATTTTCTTGATCTGTTTTTCGGTCGATTCCAAAATCTTCTTCGTGGTTTCCGGATCTAATGTCAGATACGCTCCCTGCTCGGTCTGCTTTACGGAAGACATAATATCCTGTTCGATCTTTGGATCCAAAGTAACTACAGAGGATATCTCCTCACCGCCGAAGAATTTGTTGGAAATTGCTCTCTTAAGTCCCTGTCTGACATATTCCGTCAACACATCCGTATCCCGTGTGGTTGCGGCATGATCAGCCAGAATCTCAAATATAGTGATCAGATCGCGGATTGATATACCTTCCCGAAGAAGATTCTGCAATACTTTCTGAATCTCACCGACATTCAACAGCTTCGGGATCAATTCATCGATCAGAGTCGTATTACTTTCTTTAATATTATTGATCAGATTCTGAACATCCTGTCTGGTCAGCAGTTCATCCAGATGACTCCGGATTACCTCGGTCAGATGCGTGGCTATGATAGAAGGTGGATCTACAACCGTATATCCGTATGATTCGGCACGCTCCCGCTGGGACTCCGTAATCCAGACTGCCGGCAGATGGAAGGACGGTTCAAAGGTCGGAATACCGGTAATCTCTTCTTCCACGGTTCCCGGATTCATAGCCATATAATGATCGAACAATATCTCGCCTTCACTGACCTGAATACCTTTGATCTTGATAATATACTGGTTCGGATTCAACTGAATATTATCCCGCAGACGAATAATTGGTACTACCGCACCAAGCTCCAATGCGATCTGACGCCGGATCATAACCACACGATCCAGAAGGTCGCCGCCTTGATTAACATCCGCAAGCGGAATGATGCCGTAACCAAATTCCAGCTCGATCGGATCAACCTGAAGCAAGGTGTTGACATTCTCGTGTCGTCTGGTCTGCTCAGCCTCCACCTCTTCTTCTTCTACTTCTTCTTCTATCTCAACTGTCTGTTTCTTTCTACCGGTAAGTACTCCAAGCACAATGATCATCGCACCAAACGGTATATAGATCCATGTTTGAAGCGGAGTAAATAGTCCAAGAAATACCATAGCCCCACCGACAACATACATGACATATGGATTTTGGAACAATTCCGCAAATACAATATCGCCAATCTCGGCCTCTTTGGAACCCTTTGTTACTATAACACCGGTAGCAAGTGAAATCAGCAAAGACGGAATCTGGGATACCAGACCGTCACCGATCGTGAGGATCGTATAATGCTGCAATGCATCCGCTGCACTCATCCCCTGCATCAGAATACCGGTAGCAAGTCCTCCTACAAAGTTAATTCCTGTAATAATCAGACCAGCTGTCGCATCTCCCTTTACATACTTGGTAGCACCATCCATGGAGCCAAAGAAAGACGCTTCTTCCTGAATCTTATTTCTTCGCTCGATTGCTTCGCGATCCGAGATCGCACCAGTACTTAAATCTGCATCAATAGCCATCTGTTTACCAGGCATAGCGTCCAATGTAAATCTGGCCGTAACTTCTGATACACGTTCCGAGCCTTTATTGATGACCTGCATCTGCACAATAACCAATACAACAAATATAATCGCACCAACAATCAGGTTATTGCCGCCAACAAAGCTACCGAAGGTCGATACCACATTACCCGGCTGTCCGGTAAGCAGGATCAGTCTGGTTGATGATATGTTAAGAGAAATCCGAAAAAACGTTGTAAACAGCAATATGGTCGGAAAGCTTGACATAGACAAAGTTTCCTGAGCAAAAATACAGTTAAATAAGATCACCATAGCCACAGCCATATTAAAAGTGATCAGAATATCCAACAATACAGAAGGAATCGGCAGGATCATGAATATAACTGCTGCAAGAAGATACAATCCAAGAAAAATACTGTTATTAAAACGAATACCTTTCATGGTGCTCCTCCTTTCGTAATTCTTTATCCTGCTTTTCTCAGGTGGATAATGTAGGCAAGAATATTAGCTACCGCCTCATATAATTCTGGCGGAATCTCATCATCAATGTCTACATTATAATACAACATACGTGCCAAAGGTTTATTTTCAACAATTTCAATATTGTTTTCCCGCGCAACATCTTTAATCTTTGTCGCAAGAAAATCCGCTCCCTTTGCAACCACTACCGGTGCCGGACGAACGGTCACATCATACTTTAAGGCAACCGCAAAGTGTGTCGGATTCGTGATTACCACATCCGCTTCTGGAACCGCCTGCATCATACGTCGTTGAGACGCCTGCCTCATTCTCTGCTTCTGTTGACCTTTAATCTGTGGATCTCCTTCGGAATTCTTAAATTCATCTTTCACTTCCTGCTTGGTCATTTTCAGATCATCTTTATGCTTCCATTTCTGATAAGCAAAATCAGCAACTCCAATGACCAACATAACCGCACTGATCCGGATTCCCATATCCCAAATAATACTGTTAAGCAATGCTAAAGACTGTTCGACAGTAATATCATATAATAATAGAATATCATTTACATGCTTAATCAATACACTATATGCAACATATCCAACCGCTCCGATCATAAGGATTGCTTTAAGCAATTCCACTAAAGATCTGGAGGAAAAAATTCGTTTAAAACCGCTTAACGGATTGATCTTGCTTAGTTTCGGTTCCATCGGTTTCGTTGTAACCATCCATTTGAACTGCAATGCATTGGCAAGGACACCAACTACCAGTCCAACAATCAAAAACGGAGCAACAATCAGCAAAATATCCTTTGCCATCTCCTGCAAGGTAGCAACAACTCGTTGAAATGAATACCCATCCAGTATTGCACTGCTCGATAATCCCCAATACTTAGAAAAAGTATTAATAAGTCTGGGACCAATATATCCCATGATAAAACGAAGTGTAACAAATAATGCCAGAAGAGAAACTCCGGTTGCTAATTCCTTACTTTTGGCAACCGATCCGTCTTTTCTGGAATCCTCCATTTTTTTTGGAGTCGGTTCTTCAGTTTTTTCTCCGCCTTCTCCGTCCTTCGCAAAGAACTGAAGATCCAGATCCTTGATCATTTGAACATCACAACCTAATTCTTATTATATAACACACAATTATCAATACATTGTTTTGATCAATGTTGTCACAATATCTTCCGTTAATCCTTGTACAAAATCAGTAATATTCGGGAGCAAATATATCGTAGCAATCATAATAATCAATCCCAGTCCCAATTTTAACTCTATACCGATGGAGAACATATTCATCTGAGGTGCCGTTTTAGCAAGGACTCCCAATACAACATTCAACAGGGTGATCGATATAAAGATTGGAAGTGAAATACGAAATCCTATCAAAAAATACTGTTGCATAAAGGCGGTGGCTATAGCAAGCAGTGAATCACCATCCCATATTGCGCCTCCAACCGGAACAACCTGAAAAGAATCGCAGATTGCCTGAATAATAAAATGATGCATGTTTGTACATAACATAATCAATAAAACTGCATAATTATAAAATTCCGCCGATATCGTTATATTTGCATTTGTAGTCGGATCAAACTCTGTCACCATGGTAAGACCAATTTCCCGATCAATAAACATACCTGACAAATTAATGATCGTCAAACACAGATTAGCAGCAAGGCCGATTGATAATCCCATTATCAGCTCTTTCAATGCAAGAACGGTGAAACCTATAATCGTTGTATAATTCAAAGGTTGATAATCCGTTACTGTAGCAACCAAAACAGATATGCAAATTGCCAGACCGAGTCTGACACGTCTCGGAACACCTCTCGTCCCATAAATAGGTGCCACGCTTACCAGTCCGGCAATTCGTATAAAAATCAACAAATAGTACTCCAAATTATATATGGAGAAGTTTGTCGAAAGCATGTGTCACCTCACATATTTACATAGGTACTGAATAATCCGAACAATTCCGTCATAAATTCGACAATATTATTCAATATCCAGCCACCTGCCAATATCAATGTCAAAAAAATACCGAGCAGCTTTGGCACAAATGTCAATGTCTGTTCCTGAATAGATGTAACCGTCTGAAAGACACTGACCAATAAGCCGATTGCCAAAGAAACAAGAAGTAATGGAGCTGAACACTTCAAGATCAAAAAAAGTGCATCTCTTGCAATATCCATTACAATATCCGTTGTCATCCGGTTCACCCTTTCTCGTGATAAGATCATAAATAATGCATCATCTTATCATATGTTTTTTTCGCTGATCCGTACTGTGATGTCACAACACAAACGACTGAACCAGCTGACCAATAATCAGATTCCATCCGTCTGCCATAATGAATAAAAGCACCTTAAACGGCATTGAAATCGTTGTTGGCGGAAGCATCATCATACCCATGGACATCAGAGTAGATGCAACCACCATATCTATAATAATAAATGGGATGTAGATCAAAAAACCTATAATAAAAGCTGATCTTAGTTCCTCAATAATAAATGCCGGTATCAAAACCTCTGTTGGAACATCATCCCAGCTGTTTACCTCCTCAATTCCGGCTATATCCAGAAACAACTGTACATCTTCATCCCGATTCTGCACCTGATTGATCATAAAATCCCGCATCGGATTCATTGCAGCATCCAAAAATTCCTGCTGTGTCATCTCTCCCTCTGCATAAGGTTCCACCGCCTCTGTATTCACTCTGGCGAATACCGGTGACATAATAAAAAGTGTTAAAAATAAGGAAAGCCCTATCAGAACATTGTTAGGAGGCGTCGATGTCAGACCCATTGCGGTCCGGATAAAATGCAATACCACAATAATTCTGGTAAATGACGTCATCATAACAAGAATTGATGGAGCCAAAGATATTACTGTTATCACTAACAGCATCTGTAATGTACCGGATAGAGCCCCGGCATCCTCGCTGGAATCAAGCGTCAGATTCAGGCTGAGCGGCGACAACAGACTGGTATCGTCTGTATCTAACAGACTCTCTGTTGTTCCGTTATCATCATCTGTATCAAAAATCGAAGTAGCCATAACCTGTGAGTTACAGCACATAACAACAATAAATACAACAACGAAAACAACCAGACCTCTTTTCAATACATTGGTTAAAGAATCATTCTGTTTCTTCGTCATCTTCATAGTCATCTTCATTTTCTTCTTCATTTTCTTCTTTTTTCTTCTGAAGCTGTGAAAGAATGTCTTTAAAGCTTCCTCTGGCCGGATCATTAATCGCATCCAGATTCAAGTCATCCCGGGATAATTCCGTCAAAAACGTAATCGTATCTTTTCCGATCCCGACCGCATAATAACGCTCTCCGATCTTTACTAACTGTATATACTTATTATTGGCTACCCGCGCCGACTCCAAAACCTTGATATTACCACGGCTTTGGATATTCCCCTGAAACCGCCCGGCAAATCTCGCCGCAAAATAAGCAAGTGCCAGAACAAACAGGAACATAATAAATACAACGATCAGCTGTACAATACTTTCCCATGGGCTTGACTTTATCAATAAAATCATGCTAATCTACAACTTTCTTAACAGCTTCTATTACACGATCCGGCTGGAACGGCTTTACAATGAAATCCCTGGCTCCGGACTGAATGGATTCAATAACCATAGCCTGCTGACCCATAGCAGAACACATAATTACGCTTGCGTTCGGATCCATAGACTTAATCTTCTTCAGTGCCTGGATTCCATCCATTTCCGGCATGGTAATATCCATCAGCACCAAGTCCGGCTTGGTCTCCTGATACTTTTCAACCGCCTTCGCTCCGTTCTCAGCTTCAGCAACCACATTGTAACCGTTCTTGGTTAAAATGTCCTTGATCATCATTCGCATAAATGCTGCATCATCACAAATCAAAATATTTTTTGCCATCTCTTTTTCTCCTCTTAATCCTAAATCATTTTTGTTTTCACTATGTCGGTAATTCTTATACCAAAACTTTCCTCAATTACTACTACCTCCCCTTTGGCAACCATCTTACCGTTAACAAGTACATCAATAGGTTCTCCTGCAATCTTATTCAGTTCCACTATCGTACCCGGTGAAAACTCTAAGATTTCTTTTATGGACTTTTTGGTTCGTCCTAGTTCAACCGTTACCTCTAAAGGAACATCCATGATAAGATCAATGTTCTCTTGTTGGGTAACAGGATTGATACCCTGTGTAAAGCTCTGGAATTGTACCGGCTGGACATTCACATCCTGCATCGGAGGCATATATCCATAAGGCATCCCATACGGTGGCATCTGACCTGCAGGCATTCCCTGCATCATCGGTGGTGCCTGTTGCATCTGTGGCTGCGGCTGTCCTCCGGACGGAGCAGGCTGCGGTGTCGGTTGCGGCGCAGGTGCCGACTGTGGCGCAGGTGCCGGTTCTTCTTCAGCTCCTCCCAGATTACCGGAAAAGACCTGATAGAGTTCTTTTGCGAATTCAACCGGATACAACTGCATTATATTAGAATCCACCAGATCACCGATCTCCATCTTCAACGATACTTTAACGAAGCTCTTGCCTTGGAAAGCATTCATGAAGCCAGGGGATTCATTCTTGCTTAGATCCACATTCTCAGCTTCCGGTGGACTAATATCAATTTTTTTGTTCAACATGGATGACATGGAAGTTGCGGCAGATCCCATCATCTGGTTCATAGCCTCACAGATTGCACTTAAATGCAGATCGGACAACTGATCAACCTTATTGGTTCCGTCACCACCCATCATCAAGTCCGTGATAACCTTTACATCATCTTCCAAAAGGATCAGCAGGTTATTCCCCTTGATTCCTTCAACATATGCGATATTAATAAACACACACGGTGTAGCATATTCCTTTGCCAGATCCTCCCAAGAACAAAATGTTACCTTTGGAGTGCTGATCGATACTTTCTGGTTTACAAGAGAATATAAAGTTGTTGCGGCGGTTCCCATGCATATATTGGAAATCTCACCAAGGACATCCTTTTCTTCCGGAGTCAGCTCCTCTGCACCTGCAGATCCGGGGGCGGAGTCATTATCAAAGCCACCCAATAAAGCATTGATCTCCTCTTGCGACAGCATTCCGTCCATACTCTACTCCTCTCTGATGACTTTTGTAATCTTTACCGCATAATTCTCGGACGCAGAACCCGGTAAAGCTTTGAATTTTAACATATTACCTACATATATATCCAATTCTTCATCATACTGTTTATTAATCTTGATTATATCACCTATTTGCATATTCACAAAATCATTTACCGAAATAGAGCTGCTACCCAGCACAGCCTTGATTGGTATCTGCGCTTTGGAGATTGCAGCTTCGATCATATCTACATAGGTCTCATCATCCGACTGCTGCATGGTAGAATACCAATACTTCGTATTCAGCTTGTCCATGACATCCTCTAAAGTTATGAACGGAAGACATATGTTCATGAGTCCCATTACATCGCCAATCGACATATTAATCGTTATGATAGCGATCATTTCACTCGGAGATATAATCTGGGCAAATTGGGAATTCGTCTCAATCCGTTCCAGACGGGGTTCAATCTCAATAACGTTCTTCCACGGCTCTCGAAGAAGATTCACACATATGGTAAAAATCCGTTCAATAATTCCAAGCTCAATCTCGGAAAAATCCCGCATCTTTTCCAATGTCTCACCGGATCCTCCAAGCATCCGGTCAACAATCGCATATCCGATATTGGCAGCCAGCTCCATTACAATATTACCCTGCAGCGGTTCAAAATTCACAACGCCAAATAATACCGGATTTGACAGAGAATTTGTAAATTCCGAATAAGTTACCGCTTCGGAATTCATAACCTCCATCTGCACATTCTTTCTTAAATATGCAGGCAGATTGGTAGATACAAGCCGTCCAAAATGTTCAAAAATGATCTCTAATGTACGTAAATGTTCTTTCGAGAACTTAGCAGGTCTGGCAAAATCATAATCCTTTACTTTCTGTGTCTCCACATCAGTAATATCATCTACATCCAGATCACCGGAACTAAGTTGTTTTAACAAATCATCTATTTCATTTTGGGATAATACATCTCCTGCACCCAAACAATCTCACCTCTTAATCTCGTATTCTTTCCGGTCATCAAAATCGTAAGATATACGGGATTCTTTATGTAATAGCTTTTCCTCATCTCAAGTAACTTTATGAGGCGGTCACCCAGATAACTACTGTGTAATAAATGTACTGAAATTGATATCATATATGATATCTGTCTGATATTTTTCATTCAGACCGTTCACGATCTCCTGCTTAATGATATTCTGAATCTCTGCATCCTGAATCTCCGCATAAGTATAATCCTGAACAATTCCCCGGGTAACATCCACAACCCAGCTTTCCGTATTGGCCATAGTTGCACTGACCGTTGCATAATCCTTCGAACTGCTGTCCATGGAAATAGATATTCCGAGAACTGCATAATGCGGAGTACCCGAACCATCATTCTTCAAAGGAATCGTAGTATTATCGGATAAATTGTATGTAGCCGCATCAGCAATCGCTACATTGGTCTTGCCATCGCCTTCTTCATTTTTCTCCAATTCAAGATTCAGGATCGCGGCAATTTCCGTTACCAGATTATCCGTCTTCTTGATTGATGGAACAAATACAAATACCATCAATGCATTCAATACAAGATTAACAATACAAAGTGCCAATATGATAACACTGATCAAATTCTTTCTCATATGAGTCTCCTCACTTAATTTCTATTGTATATCTATGATACAATCTCATTACCGCGTATAGCAACAGCACCACTTATCATCATACTAGATTTTTATCTAAAAATCAATCCTGTGAAGTACTGCTGAGCTGATTGTATATCTTAATCACAACTCGGCGATTCTTTGCACGTCCCTCCGGTGTATCATTGGATGCTGCCGGTCTGCTTTCGCCGTATCCGGCAACTTTAATGTTGGAATCGATCAGATTCGCATGTTCCATCAGATATTCATATACAGTCGTTGCGCGGGCAGTAGATAAATACCGGTTGCTCTCATACTTACTGGTATGGATTGGAACATTATCCGTATGACCTTCGATCTCGATGATACTGTCTCTGTACTGCTCCAGTATCTTGCCGATCTTATCCATGAATACATAGGATTCTTCTTTTAACTCTGCCTCACCGGTATCAAACAGCAGCGCGCCGTTCATATCCAGCTCCACATATTGATAATTATAATCTATCTGTATCCGATCATCAATGGTATAGCTTTCCACTTCTTCGGATACCTGTTCATACATCTCCGCCGACTGTTCCAGACCCGCCTCCTCTAATTGATCCTGAAGAGCATCCAGTTCCTGGCTTTCCGAAGAATCTGTCGCAGACTCTGTTGTTGCGGAACCGTCATCTCCCGGATTGCCGTCACTGTCGGATTGATTGACATCCGAGTCCTGATCTTTCCCGTCCGGACTGTTAACCGCTTTGCCGGCAACCTCCATCAGAGATTCAATATTCGGAACCTGTGTCACTCCGCCACTTACCAGATCTCCATTCTGAATCATCATAGAAGACTGAGAAAAAATGGAAAATGACAGATTCTGAAAGGAAGCTGCAATTTGTTGAATCTTACCTTCATCCATCGTTGAACTCGCAAACAGAAGAACGAAGAAACAAAGCAGCAGATTCATCAGATCACTGAAGGTTGACATCCATGCCGGTGAACCTTCCTCAGGTGGATCTTCTTTTTTCTTAGCCATTGTTCTCACCCTCACCTTCTGACATTGAGTTCCTTACTGCAGGAGACAGGAACGACTTCAGCTTCTCTTCTATTACTCGAGGATTCTCACCGGCCTGAATAGACAGGAGTCCCTCTATCATAACTTCTTTCATCATGATCTCCGCATCACTGTTCATACCCATCTTGGATGCCAGCGGTGCAGACAGCCAGTTTGCCAGAACGGAACCATATAAGGTTGTGATCAACGCGACTGACATGTTCGGTCCGATGGAATCCGGATCCGACAAGTCACGAAGCATGTTGATCAGTCCGATCAGGGTACCGATCATACCCCAGGCAGGACCCATCGCACCGATCGTCTTCCAGAAACCGATATTCTTCTTATGTCTGACATCAATATTAACAATCTCCGTCTCCAGAATATTACGTACCAATTCCGGATCAGTACCATCCACGATCAGAAGAATTCCTTTTTTCATGAATTCATCTTCCAAAGAATTCGCCGATTCCTCCAACGCAAGCAGACCTTCTTTTCTGGCCACATTGGACAGATCTATGATCTGACGGATGATTGCCGTCTCATCGTAATTATTGACTTTTAAAACAACTGTCGCTGACTTCAATCCCGCAATAAAGTCCTTCAGCGGATTCGAAGCCAGTACACACATGAATGTACCACCAATTGTGATCAATATGGACGGCACATCGACGAAGTTCTTTAATAATCCAAAATTAAAACCACCATCTTTGTATGTAATACCGAAGATCATCAATACTACACAAAGTACCAGACCAATTATTGTTGCTATATCCACAACAAGCCACCTCACACATCATCTTATGTCATATATAAAGAAAACTGATCATCACTATTCATCCTGCCTATTCCGACCATCAGGTTCCTGTACATCGGAATCCAAAAGAAAACTCCCGGAAACAATCTCATATCTATACAATTTTACTAGATTCGCTACCTCTTGTCTACTCTCTTTTACAATTATTTTCTTTCCGGTCGTTAACGTGATCACGGTATCCGGGGTTTCCTCTACCATTTCAATGATTTCGGCGTTCAATGTGAACTTGGTTTCATTATATCTGGTCAATTCTATCATGGAACGCCTCCTTCCCGCATTTGTGCAACATATACACAATTAAGGATATTTTACTACAATATGTGGTATTTTTCAACTTTATTCCCATAAAAATAAGGGAAAAAATAAGCAATCTATGGTGGAAATTACTTCCAAGCCATAGATTGCCCTTATCTTATACACAATTTACATCAATAACCAATTGTGGATTACCCTTATGAAATTAGAACCTGCCGATGATATCTTATATCTGCCAGCTGCTATGATTACCGCTTCAGGTTGATCAATTCCTCGATCATCGTATCAGATACGGTAATAATACGGGAATTTGCCTGAAAACCTCTCTGGGTAACGATCATATCCGTAAACTCAGAGGAAAGATCTACATCTGACATTTCCAATACGCCCTGTGACATAGTGCCGCCGCCTTCTGTAACTTCCTGTCCGATACCATCGAACTCTCCGGAGTTCTGGGTTGTCCGGTACAAGCTGTTACCGATTGCTTCCAGACCGGCTGGATTGGCAAACTTGGCAACCGCGATCTGTCCCATCAGCTTCTCTTCTCCGTTATCATATACACCGTAAATCTTACCATCGGTATTGATGCTGACTTCTTCCAAAGTACCCATCTTACGACCGCCGTTCTGTCCCTGAAGATCTCCACGGTTGATCTTGATCGTAGAAGTTGCGCTGGTTGCGTACATAGTCGCAGAGCTGAAATCAATACTGATATCCCGGAAAGAATCATCTCCGATCGCCAGCGTAATGGCATTACCGCCGCCGACACTCTGGAATGCGCCGGTATCTTTGTCAAACACAAGCTGGTTGCCGCTTAAGGTATAACTTGCATTGATCACCTTATTATTACTGTCTGTAATATTCTCAATGCTGACAGTATATGTATTCTTATCTGCTGTGTTATTCTGTGTCAGATTCATCTTCACATTGTAGCTGTATCCCTTTTCATCATAAATGGTTACATTCATGATCTTGGCACCGCCGTCCTCAAAGATCGGATCCGTCTTATCAATATTGCCGGATACATAAGCTGCCTGTGTAGCCTCCGGCTCTGAATATTTATTTTCCGGAGCCTCAACCTGAAGTGCGGAAACGATATCCTTACGGACACGGCTTGGATCGTCCGGATCTACCTGCCAGCCCATAACCATCTCGCCGGTACCGGTAACCAGATATCCTGCCCCATCTGTCTGGAAAGAACCAACTTTCGTAAAATAATTCATTCCGCCGCGACTCACGATAAAGAATGAATCACTGTTCAGCATAACATCATATGGGTTATTTGTGGTCTCTGCAGATCCCGTTCCGTCCAACTGCTTTGTGATCGTTGCAGTTGTTGTACCAAGACCAATCTGCTTGGCATTGGTACCACCAACGCCATTGTTCGCATTCGAACCGGTTGCATGCTGGGATGTCTGATACAGAACATCCTGGAACATTACATTACTGGATTTGAAACCAACCGTATTCACATTCGCAATATTGTTACCAATTACATCCATTCTGGTCTGGTGAACCTTCAGTCCAGCCACACCGGAATACAATGATCGCATCATAATTCATGACCTCCTTCATCTTGTATACGACTCCGTATACCTGCCTTTGTCATCATGATCGGCTATCTATCTGATATTCCTTCTGTCATTCGGGAACATTAAGCTTCCTTATCGGTCCAGCTATATGATAACCGCTCCATCAATGTTCGTAAATACATGACCATCATCACTGTCCTGTTCCAATGCTGTTACAACCGTATTGTTCTTAACATTAACAATGAACGCAAGATCATCCAGCATTACCAAGGATTCATTGATATTCTTACTTCTGGCCTGCTCCACTCCTTCATTCAGGCGTTTCATCTGAGCCTCATTCAATTCAATATGCCTCTGATCCAATCGATCGTTCGCATGCTTGGAAAATGTGACTCCTGATGCCTGACCATCCGATCCCTGCAATCTCGTGTCCTGTAAGATCTGTTCAAATGACACAGTACCCGTTCCTGCCTGTTTGACGGATGGTGTCTGCTTTAGGTATTCGCCTGCAATTCGATCAATGGACAAGCCTGTCGTTCCAATTTGATTCATGCAGCTTCACCCCTGACTTAATTACCGGTATCCACGGTCTCTGCCGCATCATTTGATGCCTGTGCAGATTCTTCCGCTTTCTTCTCCGCTTCCTTACTCTGCATATATTCCACGTAATCATAATCCACAACAGAATCAAATTCATCCATTGTATAATACTTATCATCCACACATAAAAGTGCCTGATTGTCCTTGACTGTTACATACTGAACTAAGCCGGCTACCTGTGTCTTCGCACCGGCTGCATTCGTAGTATTCAGTATCACATACTGACCAACCAGTCCAAGTGCCTGTGATTTGGAAAAGGATGAGGATAAATTGTTCATGGATTCCAATTCCGAGAACTGTGCCAGTTGGGACATATATTCTGTATTATCCGTAGGCTCCAGTGGATCCTGATATTGCATCTGCGTTACGAGAAGCTGCAGAAATGCGTCCTTATCAAGACTGGAATTGGCAGAGGTTGTATCCGCGTTCTTTGCCTTTGTTGCAGCTGCCGCAGCAGCTGAAGTATCAATTCCGTTTACTGCCATATAGTTACTCCTTTCTTAAGATTGTTACCGTCATATAAGCTTGTCATAATATCTGTCTAACCATATAGTTTAATTATAATTTTTACGCCTTGAATTCTACGCTTGCGCCCTGCGCTTCCAGACGTTCTGTTTCTGAATCAGATACATCGGAATCATTATCTGTTCCGAAGCCTCCGCCAATAGCGTTTCTTCGTCTTCTGGAACCGGTTTGTGAATTCTGTTTCATAGAATCCTGCCGGTCTTCATTATCCCGAAAATCAGGAGTTCCGACGCTTACTTCAATCGCATTTACCTGCATATTCTTCTGTTCAAAGGACTCCTTAAGTGCCTGAATCTGACTCTCAATTGCTGCCTTCGCCATCTCAGTCTCTGCAGTAATCTGCGCTGTCATAGTACCATTGCGAAGCATAACCTGAATCTCGATCCTTCCGAGATGTTCCGGATACAACTGTACCTGCATACGGCTGTTCTCACCGGCGTTCCATACCCGAATCTGCTCGACAACCTGTCGTACAATATCCTGCTGTTCCAATACCGATGTATAGGAAACTGCAACCGAATCGGTCTCCTGAACTGCCTGAGACAATTGATTCACAATATCGCCTGCAAAGCCCGGATTCTGATTCATCATATCAGAAGAATTCTGCTCTTTTTTATTATCGGCATTTCGAACGGAAACCTGAATACCGCTCTCTTTGTCGGTATCCATAATTTCATCCGTCTTCTGCCCGGCATCCTCCTTCTCGAACTTCGCGGTTTTCTGATCTGTCTTTTCGGTATCTTCCACTGTAACAGCGGCATTATTGATGTTCTGTTCGTTGGAAATCACATCCTTTTGTACAGACTCCTCGATAATCGGTTTGTTATCGCCAGCCTCTGTCTGTACCGGACGATCCGTCTGCACCGGACGATCCGTCTGTATTGTTTCCTCAACCGAAGAACTTGGATCCGTATTCTGGAATTCCATTCCGACATCCATCCGATCCGTATCATCTGTTGATACCGTAATCTCCTGATCATAATCCTCCAGAGTCCGAATCAACGCTTCCATATCCTGCTCCGTAACATCAATATCCTGTTCCTGAAGAATGTTCTGCATCCCCTGATTCATATCCTGAAATGTCTGGATCAGTTCACTGTTTGTCAGCATATCAACCGGTTCCGTTCCGCTCTGTGTCATCAGAAAGTCCTGAAGAACCTCCGGCTGCAGCAATTGAAATACGGAAATATCCATTGTTTCAAGAACCGCATCGATCTCTTCATCTGTCATACCGGTATATTCCTTTACAACAGAATAAATCTCTTCTTTTACCGCTTGGATCTCCTCCTCGCTCATCGAACGAACCTCGTTCGGATCCGAATCATTCATATTATCCTTCTGATCCACACGGGACTGATTCACACGGTCGGCCTGCTTGGTATAGGTAGAGTTGATCTTATCATATTCGCCTTTCTGATCATATCCGGTCTTTAAGTTGGATACTGTCTCCGATGTCTTGGAACCTGCATCTGCCATTTGACTGCCACCGGCAAAATAGGATTGAAAAGAATCCGTAAGTGTTCCTTTATCCTTAGCAGGTGCTTCCGCTCCCGGGATCATAGCCGAAAGATTTGACAAATCTGCTCTCTGTGTAACCATATAGCTCCTCCTTTCTCATATGATATCTATACATATATGCAGCCTGCATATAAGTATCATGATTCATGTGGCATACAGCTTACGTTCACATGTCCGGTTCCTCATTCTACGGCATCAGCTTTTTCGTAACATTTGCCGCATAAGCCGGTTCCATAGCCGCCAGGATCTCACCCTGATCCGTAGGGGACATATTATCCATGATTTTAACAACCATATCCAGATCTCCGCTCGTCTGCAGGATCTCAGCCGCATCCTTGGCATCCATATCCGCATAGGCCGTTGCAAGACTCTTCAGTTCCTGATTTGCTTCATTACTTGCGATCACCTGCCGGTAGATCTCCTCGGCCGCCTGCGGATCCATTGCCTCATACCACTTAGTATATGTATCGGCATCCGGAGCCGAATTACCATAGACCACTTCATCATAAAAATCATTTTTTAATTTTTGAAATGCCTGCTGATCCTCTTCAAATACCTTAAGTCTTGCGATTTCATTATCTTTTTCGGTAATTGATTCTGTCTGCTCTTTGATCAGGGCTTCATTGGCAGTCTTGATCTTTTCCAATTCGTCGATCCGGGCAAGCGCCTCCGCCATATTCTTGTATGGATAATCCGATTCCGCGATTGCTTCCTCATCATCCGCAGGCGGAAGGATCATATTGATCACAGGAACATCTTTTAATACCGGTCTCAGTACCTGACTTCCAAAATTACCGACATCTAATTTGATCAGAACGACCATGGCTGCAAGCCACACAACAATGATCAAAAATATAATCACAACAGAAAGGAACTTTCCGCCTTCTTTTTCTTCCTTGTTCTTCTTTGCCATTACGTGTCACCTTCCTCATTCGAATTATATTTATAACTGACCAGTTGATCAATTTCTTTCATTTCCTCCATATTCAGCTCCTGAAGAAAATCCTCAAATTGGTGTTCTTTCAGCTTTTCATGTGTCTTGCGTTCCTGCATGGATTCGTTCAGTTTTTCTCTTGCGCGCTCCACTTCGGCAAGCGCATGAAACACTTGATCTTTCTGTATCCGGATCCTGTCATCCATAACAAAGATTGCGTCATTTAAGCGTTCCAGTTCCAGAACATCCAGACTCTCGCTGGCCGCTCCCCGCATCTCTTCGAGATAGTTCTCACGACGCTGCTTTAACTGTTCCAGCTTGTCGGCCTCCTGCTGATATCGGTACTGCGCATCCGCATATTCCTGCTTCGCCTGTTCCTCTAATTTGAGCTTGATATCCAATATATTCTGCATTCGGTAAAAGAACTTAGCCATATAGCATCACCCTGACCCTTTATGAATCAGCCAATCAATCCGTAAAAATGGACTCCAATTGTTCAATCTCATCATCAAACAGATACTTGCTGTCTACATCCTGACACAAAAAACCGTTCACATCCTTGATCTTACGTATCGCGTAATCAATCTCCGGATTGGATCCGGCTTTGTACGCTCCGATATTGATCAGATCTTCCGCCTCATTATAGGTCGCAAGTACCGTCTTCAGCCGGCTTGCCACCTGCTTATGCTCTTTGCTGGCGATCTGGCTCATACATCTGGATATACTCTGCAGCACATCGATTGCCGGATAATGATTCTTATGTCCCAGCTTTCTGGACAGCATGATATGTCCGTCCAGAATACCTCTCGCGGTATCCGTGATCGGTTCGTTAAAATCATCGCCGTCTACAAGAACCGTATATAAGCCTGTGATAGAGCCTGTCTCGGTATTGCCTGCCCGCTCTAAGAGCTTCGGCATCTCGGAATACACACTTGGCGGATACCCCCGCGTGATCGGCGGTTCCCCGGAAGCCAGTCCGATCTCACGCTGTGCCATGGAAAAACGTGTCAAGGAATCCATCATCAATAACACATCCCGTCCCTGATCCCGAAAATACTCCGCGATCGCCGTTGCAGTCTTGGCCGCCTTATTCCGGATCAGTGCCGGCTTATCCGAAGTTGCCACCACAAGAACCGAACGCTGCATTCCTTCCGGTCCGAGATCCCGTTCAATGAATTCCCCAACCTCTCTGCCACGCTCTCCAATCAATGCAATCACGTTAATATCTGCCTTGGTATTACGGGCAAACATACCAAGCAGTGTACTCTTGCCGACACCGCTTCCCGCAAAGATCCCGATACGCTGTCCCTTGCCGATTGTTAGCAGACCGTCTACCGCTTTTACACCTAACGGAAGAACCTCGGAGATAATCTTCCGTTTCATCGGATCCGGAGGTTCACATTCAACTGGATAAGTATCCGGCAGGATTAATTTGGTTCCATCCATGGGCTGTCCGATTCCATCCAGAACCTTGCCGAGAAGTTCCGGTCCGACATAGACCTGGAACGGCTTTCCCGTATTCTCCACAGTTGCCCCAACACCGATACCGCCTACCGCATCAAACGGCATCAAAAGAATCCGGTTATCCCGGAATCCGACGACCTCCGCATTCACCTTCTGTCTTCCATCCTTCGATGTAATTACACACAGATCATTCAGCTTCGAAGACGGACCAGCGGATTCTATGGTAAGTCCGACAACCTTCATTACTTTACCGACTTCCGTCGTAAAGTTCTCGTTCATCAGGTTTTCATACTTTGAATAATCAAACACGTCCTTGTTCTCCTGTTATCATGCATACAATAGTATGTAAACATGTATATAGACAGTGGATGCTTATAACGCAAGCATCCACTATAATTCTGACAATAATTTCAATGAATTGATCAAGTGATTCAGCTGTTCGTCCAGACTGCAATTGATAATACCGTTTTCCGTCTCGATCATGCACTGGTTTTTTCCCAATTTTACATCCGATACCAATTCCATTGTGATATTGGAATTGATCTGCTGCTTCAGCCAATCATATCGGCTGTAGACCTCCGCATAATCATCTTCCGATACTTTCACGGACACACTATCCGTATTCTCTATTCCAAGAAGAGCGTTATGGATAATATGAACCATAACTCCCTGTTCTTCTCCGATCATTACACCAGATATTTTATGCAGCAGTCCGCAGATAATATCAACCATACGAGGCTCTGCTTCAAGAAGCTGCTTCTCATAATCATTTTCCAATTGCTGACGGACCAATTCGTACCGATTCTGTAATTCTGCCTCCTGAGCAGCCATCTGTGTCTTTGCCTCTTCCAGACCTTTTTGATATCCTTCTTCTCTCCCGGCCTGCTTAGCTTCCTCTTTCAGCATCAGAGCCTCAGCTCTGGCTTCTTCCAGAATCCTCTCGGATGCCGCCTGAGCATCTTCAAATACGGCATTTGCCTGTTCCCGGACATCTGCCATATCTATATTTTCGATCTCAAAGCCCTGAAAGTCTTCTTCAGACTCTCCGTCTTCATCAGCAAGAACACCGTCGGGATCATTATCATCCGCAACCGTAGTATGATGTCTTCTTCTTTGGTTATCCTCATCAATCTGACGAAGCACATGATTCTTGTTGGCATCGATCACTAATGTATTCTGTTCCGAATAGGATACAAATCCGGATTTATAAAGATTAGACAATAATATCGTCACCTCCGCCACGAGAAATAACAATTTCTCCGGAATCCTCCAGCTTACGGATAATATTAACAATCTTCTGCTGTGCGTCTTCAACATCCTTCAAACGCACAGGTCCCATATATTCCATATCCTCTTTGATCATAGAAGCCAGACGGGAAGACAGGTTGCTGAAAATAACATTCTGAACTTCTTCATTCGCATTCTTAAGCGCGATCGCAAGTTCATTATTGTCCACATCACGCAGCACAGTCTGAATGGCACGATTGTCCAAAGTAAGAATATCCTCGAATACGAACATCTTTCTCCGGATCTCGTCTGCCAGTTCCGGCTCTTCGACTTCCAAAGTCTCCATGATATGCTTCTCTGTACTTCGATCTACGGTGTTTAAGATATTAACGATGGAATCCACACCACCGACAATCGTATAATCCTGATTTACCAGAGAGGACAGCTTCCGTTCCAATACATTCTCCACTTCTTTGATGATATCCGGCGATGTACGATCCATCATGGCAATACGCTTTGCAACATCCGCCTGTTTTTCCGGCGGAAGGGATCCGATCACAGCCGCCGACTGGGAAGCCGGAAGATAAGACAAGATCAAAGCAACCGTCTGCGGATGCTCATCCTGGATAAAGTTAAGCAGCTGGCTCGGGTCTGCCTTTCTGACAAATTCAAACGGACGCACCTGAAGAGAAGCTGTCAGACGACCGATTACTTCCTGTGCCCGTTCTTCGCCTAATGCTTTATCCAACAGATCCTTGGCATAGGTAATACCACCCTCGGCAATATACTGCTGAGCCAGACACACCTCATAGAATTCATCCAACACATCATTTTTTACCTGCGGAGATACACTTCTGGTGTTGGCAATTTCAAGAGTAAGCTGTTCAATTTCTTCTTCTTTCAAATGTTTGAATATACTTGCGGACATTTCCGGTCCCAATGCGATCAGAAGAATTGCTGCTTTTTGTAATCCCGAAAGACTCTCAGATCCTGTCGCTGCCATGCTCATCACTCCCAATCATCATCATTTAACCAGTTACGAAGCAAAGATGCTACCGCTTCCGGATTCTCTTCTACAAACTTCTCTATTCTCTGACGGGTTGCCGTCTTCTCATTGAATTCAATATCTTCCAAGCTCTGATTCTCTTTCGTCGTGGCAAGTAATGCCTCAACAGACAATTCCGGTTCCAATTCCGTTACCTCCGCCGGCTTCATTCCCTTAACAACAACGAAGATCAATAATGCTACGATCAATACGGCCAATACCAATTGAAGGATATTGGATACGTTCACAGAAGATCCTTCCTTCGGATAAAAGATCGGCTCCTGATATGCCACGATCGATATACTGTTAGAACGGATACCGGTAGCATTCGAAATAATATTAATCATATTCTCATCGACTTCGATCGGAATCTTTTCGCTGTTCTCAGCCTGGAACTGCGCAAAGGTCGTTCCCTGAAGAAGCCCCTGATCTTCCATCAATTCTTCATCATATTCTTTATATTGTGTCAGAATGATCGATACAGAAGAATTACTTGGATTCACAGCACCAATCGCTTTTTTGGTCTGAGTAACGGTCTTGTCTGTGGCATATTCCTCCCGGATAACCTGAATATTGGAATTGCCATAAGTACCGTTGTTAATATCGTAGCTTGCGATATCCTCATCATTGGCATCGGTACCTACCACGCCGCCGACACCATCCACATTCTCCGCATTATAGAGATAATAGGTTTCTTTCGGACCATTGGCTCCATCCTGGAAGGTATCATATTCCGTCCGCTCAATAAAGGTCTCATCAAAGTCAATATCCAGATTCGCCATAACCTCTGCATCATCATAGAGTCCGGACACCGCCATCGAACGAATATTAGACTCAATACTCTTCACGATTTCATTTTGTAATTTCAGATTTGAAGACACACTTCCACTGGCACCTGCAGAGGAATCTCCACCTTCAAACAACAATGCACCGGATTGATCCACAATCCGAATGTTATTTGTATTGGTATTACCGAGAGAATTCGCAACATAGCTTGCAATTCCTTCAATCCGTTCCTCCGGAATCTCCTTCGTAGTAGTAAGCAGAATACTTGCAGAAGAATCTTTCTTCTCATCAAACAGTGTACTTCTGGAATCCGGTATATTGATTCGAACAGAAGCCGCCTTCACTCCGTCAATGGATTGAATATCAATGGCAAGCGTATTCTGCAGGGCAAGCTTTGCCTTTAATTTCCGTTCCGAGTCCGTTGTTGTAAAACTGCTGTCAAAGACAGAAGAATAATCCTCTTTTTCTGTTCCCGTAACCCCATTTTGACCAAGTACCAGTCTGGCTTCCGAGATCTGTTTTTCATCCACCATGATTGTTAATCCATCTGTGGAGATCTCATATTTGAAAGCGGTTCCGCTTTCATCCAGATAACTCTTCGCTGCCGCTGTTTCCGCCGTTGAAGTAAAGGTTGCAAGTGTCGTATATCTGGTTCTTGTCGCAATTACAATAAGAGCCACCAGAGTAATCACTACTGCCGCCAGCACAGATAAAATAATTGTCTTTTGTCTATTGGTATATTTATTCCAGAACTCCAGAAATCTGGCCGGAAGTCCTCTGAAAAATTCCAGTATTCTGTCCATGGTTATCTCCAAATTACCATTGTCCGATCACGGATCACAACCCGTCACCGACAACTTTATTATTGTAACTACAACTGTATCTGCATGATTTCCTTGTATGCATCCAAAATCTTATTTGTCACTTTTACGGTATATTGCAAAGCAATGCTTGCTTTCTGCTGTGCCAAGGCAAGATCATGTGTATTGCTGGAGTATCCCATTGCAAAATTAAGCTCTGCAACCTCCGCATGTTTCTGAAGCTGATCCGCTTCTGAATACATATTGACTGCAGAATCCAGAAGCGACTGAAATGCGGTTGTATTATCCGACTCCACTTTCACATTCCGAATAGAAGAATTCGGCATTCCGATACTGCTTGTCAAAGGAACTAACGATGTGACGTCCATATTCTATCACCCTTCATTTGCTTTCATTAATGTATAACCTATTATTTTTCCAACAATCCAAGCCCTTTGACCGCCATACTTTTGGCAGCGTTAAAAGCTGTGGCATTTGCTTCATATGCACGGCTCGCATCGATCAGGTTGGTCATCTCTGTGATCGTATCCACATTCGGATAATAGACATAGCCGTTCTCGTCCGCATCCGGATGAGATGGATCATATACCATCTTCGGATCCGAAGGGTCTTCCACTACCTGTGTTACGCGAACTCCACTCGGATTATAGACATTCAGACTATTATACAGCGTTTCGCCGAAGTTCAAAGAACTCTTCTCGGCAAATACCACCTGTCTGCGTCGGTAAATATTCCCGTTTTCATCTCTCGTAGTATTGATATTCGCAATATTTTCCGAAATAACATCCATTCGAAAGCGCTGTGCGGTCATACCGGTTGCGCTGACGTTCATTCCATCAAAAATACCCATAAATACCTCCGATCATATCCTGATTCAATACCATTCATAATTAGCATACTTTTACGATGATAATACCGTCTTATATCGGGAGAATTCCTGATCCATCAGATCCACCAACGCATTGTACCGAATCTGATTCTCAGCAAGATAAGCTTCCTCCTGATCGATATCCACGTTGTTGCCGTCCAGTCTGTAAGACAGGGACGTATGATCTGTATACACAAAGCTGTCCAGTTCATGAAGATTCGCGTCCAATTCCGCCATCTTCTTATTCAGAGAACCGGCCGCGCCTACCAGCTCAGCCTGAAGAATGGTCTCAAAAGATACATCCTTTCTCTTGTAATTCGGAGTACTGACATTCGCTATGTTATTTGCCAGAATATCATTTCTGGTATAGGCAGCATCCGCCGCCCGATCCAATACATCAATGTAACTGTAAATGTTGGTATTGATCATAGTATGCTCCTTCCTTTATTCCTAAAAAAAGTGACAAAAGGATTCATGAGTCAACTCACAAATCCTTTTGCTATATGATTGGAAATCCGTTTCCATACTCTAAATCGCATTTATTTGTCCTTCATATTCTTTATTTCGTCAAAAACCACGTCATTGATAACCCTTATATAAGTACCTTTCATTCCCGAAGATCTGGATTCTATCACTCCGGCACTCTCAAACTTACGAAGGGCATTCACAATAACAGAGCGGGTAATCCCTACACGATCCGCGATCTTGCTTGCCACAAGAATTCCTTCATTACCGTTTAATTCTTCAAATATATATGTAATTGCTTCCAATTCCGAAAAAGATAATGTATTGATAGCTGATTTTACAATAGCGACTTTTCGGTCATTCTCGGCATTCTCTTCATTAACGGAGCGCATCATTTCAAGACTTACAACCGTTGTTCCGTATTCGCCCAGAATAATATCATCAATTTCATACGACTCATTCTGCTTATACATAAAGACAGTGCCAAGCCGCTCGCCGGCTATATCGATCGGTGTAATCATAGCCTGATATTTTTCAACATCCGGAATCTCAAATCCCAAAGTTGCCAGGTTCACATTCTCTTTGGTAGATAAAATTCCCAGAAGACGCTCATTCAGCATCTCATCAATATGCCCCCCGATCTCATCCACGATCAGTTCATGCAGACTATCAATATCCTCACGATTCCTGATCCCAAGAACCTTCCCCTTCTTACTGATCACAAGAACATCGGAACGCATAATATCTGACAGTACTTCACATATATCATTAAATACAACCTTATGAGAATTGTTATTGTGCAAAAGTTTATTGATTTTGCGTGTTTTATCCAACAACTGTACGCTCATAGAATCCTCCCGACATCCAGTGACTGAAAGTTGTACGCACGATTTATACCTCATATGAGATGTCCGGCAATTATCACATTCGTATTCATTACACCGGGCAGGAAACGACCAGTTTTGTCGTTCATTTCCCTAAAATTATGCAAAAAGTATATCAAATATGGATAAATTGTATCACAATGCGACAAAAATAACAACAGAAAAAACAATTCTACATTCTTCCTTATTTTTCCGTCTTATTCATAACGTGTCCGCAGGATTCATCAGAACACACCAGTTTATTCCCTTTTTCCACCATGATTCCGCCGCATTTCGGACATTTTACATCCACCGGTTTCTGCCATACCATGAAATCACAATTCGGATTATCCTCGCAGCCATAATAACGTCTGCCCTTTTTGGTCTTGCGGATCACAATATCCTTACCGCATTTCGGACAAGCCACACCGATCTTTTCAAGATATGGCTTGGTATTACGGCATTCCGGAAATCCCGGACAGGCAAGGAACTTACCGTGAGGACCATATTTGATCACCATATTCCGCCCGCACTGATCACAGATCACATCACTGACCTCATCTGCAATCTTTACGGATTCCAACTCCTTTTCGGCACTCTTTACAGCCGTATCCAGATCCGGATAGAAATTCTCGATGATCGTTTTCCACTGTATATTGCCTTCTTCAACACTATCCAGCAGAGATTCCATATTCGCCGTAAAATCCACATCCACGATCTCAGGAAATGCTTTTACCATCATCTGGTTTACTGCCTCGCCAAGCTCTGTAACATAGAGATTCTTCTGCTCTTTCACTATATAACGGCGGTTCATGATCGTTGTGATCGTCGGCGCATAAGTACTCGGCCTGCCGATACCGAGTTCCTCCATCGTCTTAACCAAAGACGCTTCCGTAAAATGTGCCGGCGGCTGTGTATAATGCTGCTTATCATGAATCTCGGAAAGTGTTAATACATCATCTTTCTTTAATCCATGCAAAGGCAGTGTCTCTTCTTTTTCGTCATCGTTCTTATATACCGATAAATATCCGTCAAAATGCAGCTTGGATGAAGCGGATGTGAATTTCTCATCCGCAGCTTCAAGCTTAACCGAAATGGTATCATATACTGCATATGCCATCTGACTGGCCAAAAACCGGTTATAGATCAACTGATACAGCCGGAACAGATCTCTCGGAAGGCTGTCTTTGACGATAACCGGAGTAATCGCAATATTCGTCGGTCGGATTGCCTCGTGCGCATCCTGAATCCGTTTCCCGGAATTCGTCTTAGTCTTCTCGGAATTCACATACTTGATGCCATAATGCTCTTCAATAAAGCTCCTGGTTGCAGCTACAGCTTCTTCTGATACACGAACCGAATCCGTTCTCAAATAGGTAATGAGCCCGATCGTTCCATGCCCTTTCACATCCACACCTTCATAAAGCTGCTGTGCGAGCCGCATGGTCTTAGATGTAGAGAAATTCAATTTCTTTGATGCTTCCTGCTGCAGCGTACTGGTAGTGAACGGATTCGGAGACTTGGATATTCTCTGACTTTCTTTCACTTCCTTAACAACGAACGATTCTTTTTTAATCTTATTCAGCAATGCATCTAACTGTTTTTGAGATTTAATATCTTTCGAATACCTGGCAGGGATCTTCTTGGTCTGTCCTTCCGCTTTCAGATCAACATCCAATGTGAAATACTCCTCCGGAATGAAATCATTGATCTCATTTTCCCTGTCACACACCAGACGAAGCGCCACAGACTGTACGCGTCCGGCACTTAAGCCGCGCTTGATCTTCTCCCATAAGATCGGACTGATACTGTATCCGACCAGACGGTCCAATACCCGTCTTGCCTGCTGGGCATCCACCAGATTCATATCGATCTCTCTGGCTTCCTTCATCGCATTCTTAACGGCATTCTTGGTTATCTCATTAAATGTGATCCGCTTGTAATTCTTACCCTCCAGATTCAGTGCCGTAGTCAGATGCCATGATATGGCTTCACCTTCACGGTCAGGGTCCGTTGCAAGATATACTTTATCCGCTTTTTTGACCGCTTTCCGAAGCTCTGCCAACAGATCTCCCTTACCGCGGATCGTAATATATTTTACCTCAAAATCATGATCAACATCGATTCCCATCTGACTTTTGGGAAGATCGCGAACATGTCCGTTTGATGCGATCACTTCATAATTAGTTCCGAGAAATTTCTTGATCGTCTTTGCTTTTGCAGGCGACTCTACGATCACCAGATTCTTAGCCATAAGAATACTTTCTCCCTTCTACTCGTGTATACAAACTATTGTATCCGATAATAAAATTGATGGGGATCCTGTCTGACAACCCCCTTGATCTCTAATTCAGAAAGAATGGAAACCGTCTTCCAGACCGGGAAGTCTATTGCTGTAATAATATCATCCACAAACTGCGGTTCCAAACGCAACACACTATACACCTTTTTTTCATCCTGTGCAAGTCCTAAAGACAAATTCACCGGTACCTGATCCTTCCGGACAGTCAAAAATCCCGGATTATCCGCTAATTCCTCCAATACATCGCATGCATCCGTCACGCATGCGGCTCCCTGACGGATCAAATGATTACAGCCTTCACTTAATACATCGCAGGGACGGCCGGGAACCGCTCCCACCGTCTTTCCCTGCTCTAAGGCATAATCAACGGTAATTAAAGAACCACTTTTCTTTTTGGCTTCAACCACCAGAACATAATCCGCCAAGATACTGATCAAACGATTCCTTCTTGGAAACAAATGAGCGTACGGTTCCAGATCCGGTGGATATTCGGACAGAATCCCTCCCCTCTCACGCATCGACAGATACAATTTATAATTCTCTTTCGGATATATTTTATGTATTCCGGAGCCTAATATGCCTATGGTATATCCCTGTCCATCCAGACAACCCGCATGCGCGGCACCGTCAATCCCGCTTGCAAGTCCGCTGATGATCCTGCAGCCGCTCATCGCCAGTTCCTTCGCATACCGAAAAGCCGTTTCCCGTCCATAGGTCGTACCATTCCTCGCACCGACCACGGCAATCCTTGGAGAACGCCCTCCTTCCGGATCCAGTTCATGCGGTAGCTTTCCTTCTATATATATTCCGAACGGATAATCCGGAAGCTGTAAGAATTCCTTCGGATAATCCGGAGAATTACAAGGGATGAATCTTACCGTATCCCTGCGAAGGTTCTCCCAATTACGAAGCAGGGAATCTTCACTCTTCGTACGAAGGATCGTCTGTATGGTCTTCTTATGAATTCCTTCATAATCTTTCTCGGATGCCTCATAGAATTCCTTCGGACCTCCGTAATAATCCACGATTTCGTGCAGCCGGATCGGAGTAAGCGACCATAGACACGTCAAAAAATAATAATAAAATGTATCTTCCATCTAATACACCCCTTTTCATACTTTCCATGTTATATTCACTGTTATTTATATATCATTCCTGTATGATCCGATAAGCAGCAGCCTCCGAAACATGCCGAATATAGATATCTTCTTCTCCATCCATATCCGCAATGGTACGCGCAAGTTTCAAAAGCCTATGATAACCTCTTGCTGACAGATCATGCTTCTCGAATATAGACTGCATATAATCCTTGGATTCTCTGTCTAATACACAGAATTCCCGAATGCCATCCATGGTCAGCTGGGAATTGTAATAATAACCGTATTTCCGGTATCGTTTCTTCTGAAGCCTGTGAACCCTGCAAACTCGTTCCCGGATTACTTCGGAATCCTCTTCCTCCTTATGATCCAGAATATCCTGATATTTGACGGGTTGGATTCTGAGCATCAGGTCCATCCGGTCCAGAATGGCGCGACTGACTTTGCCCTGATAGTGACGGATCTGCTGCACGGAGCAGCTGCACTTCGTCCGGTCCGGATAACACCCGCAAGGGCAGGGATTCATTGCCGCGATCAGCATCACATCCGCCGGGAAATGATAGGATGCCTGAAGGCGGTTCACGACAACATGACCGTCTTCCAATGGCTGTCTTAATACTTCAATTACATTTTTATTGAATTCGGGAAGTTCATCCAGAAATAAGACACCATGATGAGCAAGAGTGATCTCCCCCGGCACCGGATATACTCCGCCGCCGATCAAAGAAGTTGATGTGATCGTATGATGCGGCGCGCGAAAGGGCCTAGTCCTGATCAACCCCTGTCTGCTGTCAAACAAACCACGGATACTGTATATTTTAGTAATTTCCATACTTTCTTCATGATTAAGCTCCGGCAGGATTCCTGTCAGACATTTGGCAGCCATGGTCTTGCCGGCACCCGGAGGTCCGGTCATTAAAATATTATGCATTCCGGAAGCCGCAATCTCCATTGCGCGGCGTATAAGAGGCTGACCTTTAAAATCCTTAAAATTAATGAAAGACTGCGGTATTGTATCCTGTTTCTGCCGGATACTCTGATCAGCCCGTATCATCATCACATGTGGTGAATCAATGGGGGTAATCTTAACATCCGCATTCAAGATCTGAACAAGGACTTCCAAAGAATCCACTCCGATCACATGAATCCCTGGGATCAACGATGCCTCATTCGCGTTCTCTGTTGATACAACAACATATCTGTATCCCTGTTTTACAGCTTCATCCACAATGGCAAGAACACCGTTCATCGGAAGAACCGCTCCGTTCAAGCCGAGTTCTCCAATGAACAGAATATCTCTCGTATATGCTTCCGGAATATAACCTAAGGAAATCAACATTGCGACTGCAATAGGAAGATCAAAGCCCGCACCATTCTTACGGATATCTGCAGGCGATAGATTGATGACCACCCGTTTAGGTGGCAGTTCGAACCCGGAATTCCGAATGGCAGTCCGGATCCGTTCGGAAGATTCCCGCACCTCTCCCGATAAATAACCAACCATATGAAACCCGGGAAGTCCGTCCGACAGATCAGCCTCTACCTGGATCAGGACTCCCTGAATACCAAAAATGGTTCCACTCATTACACAACTATACATACAGGTCCTTTCCCGCTCAGGATCGACCTCATGAGTTCAATGTAATATGCGAAACCATATTTGTCAATATAATAATTAAAATATTACCTTAATATCTCCTTAACTGTCCGGGCATCTCCTATGCCTAGATCCATAGAACAACATCCAAATCCGGCAGACTTATCGATCAATCATTTATCCAATATCTTCTTCAGTTCATCCATAAAGGTATTCACATCCTTGAATTCGCGGTAAACGGATGCAAACCGAACATAAGCAACCGGATCCAGTTCCTTGATCTCATCCATTACGATCTCACCGATCGTTGAGCTGTCAATCTCTTTCTCCTCCAGATTAAAGATCTTGGTCTCGATCCGATCCAGACATAATTCAATCTGATCTGCCGATACCGGACGTTTGTGACAAGACTTTAAGATTCCCGACATGATTTTATCACGGTCATAAGGTTCCCGAACATCATCCTTCTTAATTACGATCAAAGGAATCGTCTCAACCTTCTCATAGGTCGTAAACCTTCTTCCACAGGCATCGCACTCTCTTCTGCGGCGGATGGAATTATTCTCACTTGCCGGTCTCGAATCAATGACTCTCGTATTATCTTCTCCGCAAAACGGACATTTCATCTTAGGTTCCTCCATTTCTAATCCTGCGACTAGGATCAATCCAAGGAACAATTCTTGCGGCTCTCCAATGCCTCCACCAGATCGATATCCACCAGAATGATATCCGGTCCGATCCTCACGATATGGCAGAATCGTATGACATATTCCGTGCTCGGACAGAACATATTAAGAATCTTACCCGGGCCCGGAACAATGATTGCTTCCACCTTGCCGGAACAGGAGTCAAAAATAACATCGGATACATAGCCTAACCGCTTACAGTCCTTGGAATTGATCACTTCTTTCTGGTGCAATTCCGAAAATCGCATAGATCTTATATCTCCTAGGTTCTATTATTACTAGGATATGCCCGTTTTGTCAAATGTTTCTATTACATAACTCATGTGTAATACATTTATTTTATAATGCAGGACAATACTTTCGTTCTACTGTATATGATAACTCTGTGAGTGAACCATAATACTTGTATAGCTCAGTTCATCGTCCTGCTCCTTAAAATAGAAATGATATGCTCCCTGTTCGGGAATCACCCAGCCCTCTTCCGTCAATTTTTCGCCCTCCGACAGCTCCATGTCCGGATTAAGCGGCCGGCATTCGTATTGCATCACATATTCAATCTCTGCTCCATTCCAATCCTCTCCATAATTATTTGATAATACATCACCTTCAGTTTCATTACCTATCGATTCCGGTCTCAAACTTGTAATTCGGTAGAAGCTATACAGATCCGGATCATACACACTGTCAATATAATCTGTCACAGCCTTTACAACAGACTCCGGCGTATGTTCGGTAACAGAAGCAGGCGTATAATTCCTAGTGAGAGGTTCATGAAAGAGATAGCTGTACTCGTATGCCGCCGGAGCAGCATGAGCATCATTCTCAGCGATTCTGTATAACTTGACAGCAAGATCCTTCATTGCGCCTGTTTTTGAGTCCAGAACAACTAAAGTGAGTTCCTGATCTTCATTGAATGTCAAAAAGCCGAATTCTCCACAGATAGTCTTCAAAGCATCATCATTAAGATAATCAGAAACTGGTATCGGTTCATCTGTCCTTTCAAAAGATCCCGCCACATTTGCCGAAATCTTATCTAAGCGGTTCTTCTTCACATCATAGATATAGTAATCCATATGATTTCCTATACTCATCATTACCTGATGTCCATCCTTATATACTTCAATATCACTTACTGCATTCCCTTTTTCTTCATCACATCCGATGGAAGCAAAATCCACACTTCTCATCAAATAAGGGGTCTCATAATTACATATATATAGACCATCCCGGGAATGAAAGATTACATGTGTATCATCTGCATAATCCAAAGATATATCATAATCATTCAACATAATCGTATCGGAGTTGTTAGGAATTACAGCAGGTAATACCTCCAGTTCTCCCAATTGTGAAGCAGAAATAGTTTCTGGTTCAACTGTACTATCCGGACTTGCAAGCATAGTCACAGCTATGCCTATACAGGCAAAGATTGCAATTATAACAATCCAAAGCGGTGGTTTTTTATAATTCAGGATTGCTTTAATCCGCCCCCTAACCTGTTTTTCGCCAAATGCTAATGGACAAGCGGCAATTCTCCGGCTCTCTGCACCGCAAACAAGCAAAGTCCTCGAATATTGCTTAACCGCCTCCGGTTCCATACCACGGATCACTCGTTCATCGCAGGCATATTCGATATCCCTGCAGAATAAGAGGTAGGCTGTCCAAAGAAGCGGCTGAAACCAATACACCGACAACAGTACAAATCCCAGCAGCTTCCATATGTGATCCCAATGTCGGATATGCGCCCTTTCATGAGCCAGCACCATGTCCTGTTCTTCTGAAGTCAATCCCGGGGACAAATAGATTACAGGCCGGAACAATCCCAGAATAAATGGAGTCTCTGCCCCATCGGACTCAAATACGCCTTTCTCATGTTCCAAAGGAATACAGATACGCACCTTATATTTAATCCATATATAACTGAGCAGCATATAAACCAGCATACCTGCCATTCCAATGATCCACACCACTGCCAATGTCTTAAATAACTTATGAACAGACCACATCGGATCAGATAAATGCAGTTCTCCAGAATATAATGATCCCAAGCCCGTCCCATCACTTTCTGAATCAGCAGATTCTCTTGGGTTCTTATCTGTAACCTCAGAACTTGTTTGTTCATCAGCAGTTCCGGATTCTTCTGCTCCGAACAATTCCATATTCAACTCTTCTGCACTTATTGAATCCAGTGCTGTCTCTTCTGTACCCATAAATTTTAATGAATGCTGATCATTCAGAATCTCAGTCGGAATACAGATTGATTTTGGCATTAAGCCAAATGGACTCTCTATCTTCAGAGGCAGCACCAGACGTACCGCTACCAATCCCCACATGATCAGCCGAATTCCCTTCGGAGCTCTCCGAAGTATTGTTCGAAGAAGAATAACCATCAGCGTGATCACACCGGCACTGATACTGAGATTAAAGATATGAATTGCCAATTCTTCCATTGCAAATCCTCCTATTTATACTGATCGATCATTTTACGGATCTCTTCGATCTCTTGCTTCGACAATCGCTTTCTCGACGCAAATGCAGTTAAAAATGCCGGAAACGAACCGCCAAATGTATCCTCTACAAACTGTTCACTCTGCGACGCGTAATACTCTTCCCGTGTAACCAAAGAGGTCACAGTTCCATTATTATTCTGAAACAACCCCTTCTCACATAATTTTTTCAGCACCGTATAAGTCGTTGATTTCTTCCAGTTCAGATGCTCATTGCATAACATAACCAATTCTCCGGAGCCAAGCGGCTCCCGATCCCAGATCAAATCCGCAAACCTTGACTCCACAGCCCCTAACCGATATTGTTCCATTCTGATACCTCCTATCCCGCAGTCAAATCCGGGATTTTTATATAATCTAATTTTAAAAACGTCTATTGTTAATTGGTCTATCATCAACCGACCTGGTACAAGTCTATCATGAATAGACCATGCTGTCAATAAAAAAGAAACAAACCCATCGGTTTATTTCTTTTTTGACTACATAGTTATTTCTTTATCATCATCCAAAGAATGTTCAGTGAAGTACCGACCGGTCGATCATACTTCCGTCAATCGCGTTCACTGTCATAACCGTCTTCCCCTGACGTCCTGTCTTAAAATCCCAGACAGGGATCAATGTATACTCTCCCTCTTTGTACGGGGACTGAAGCAATGCATAATGCAGCTCAATACTTCCGACCTGAACCGTATCATCATTCGAATTGCCTTGACTTTTAGCGGCGGAATATCTGGCTTTCAGTCCTGATTCTGCCATGGTCAGCATTTCATCAAAGGACATCAGCATCACATTCTCTGCCTGCTTGTCCGCAGCCTCCATCGGATTGATGACCGTAATCCCATATACACCATAATTATTCACTGTCACTCGGATCAGCTCCCGCTTGCCCATATGCTCAATGATATCCTTTTCCGAATTATATAACATAAAGTTATCCATGATACCGCCGCTTCCGGCTGCATATTCTGATACCATACTCAATATTGCATCATCTGATATACCATAAGCTATATTCCCTGACTGATAATCATAATAAGATTCATAGAGCACGTCCGACACTCCCTGATAGGAGCGAAGACAATAGAACACATATCCCACTCTTCCAATGGTATTTTGTGTGCTGATCTCCCTTGCTACCTGATTTCGGACCGTATAGATCTCGAAATCGTCAAATCCCATAGCATTCAAAGTATCCATACATAACTGTTCTGCTTCTTCCAGTGAATAATTACAGTCATTATCCTTTGTGACAACCGGCTGTGAATATAAATTATAATTATTATAGTATACAGAACCCGGCGCATAATCCTCAAAGTAATTCTTATCGGAATCAAACAGAGAATAATTCATAACGGAAAAGGTTCCGTCCTTGCCCACCATGAATTCATATTGATCTCCATGATTCGTTCCGATGGTATCACTGATTTCATATTCATAGTAGATATAATTCTTAAAATCATCGATATCCTTTAAAACCCGCCCTTCCGCCGGTTCAAAGGAATAATCTGCGGGGGTACTGAAGATCGCGTCTTTCCTCTGCAGATATTGATAGTAGATCTCCTGCTGCTCCTCCATTCCCTTTTTGTAATACTCCAAAACTTCCGCTTTCGTTACACTGTATGGTTCCCCTGTCTCCGGATCGTAATCTTCCCAATATTCCTCATCCATTCCCCTTCCATCATTTAATATTTGATCATATCCTCCCTTATAATCTTCAATCGCGTACAGCATCATCATCGGCTTTTGAAGTTCCTCGTTCGGATTGATCTTATAAGCCTCGCCGTCAAATAAGACCTCACCCATTTGCTGAATACGTTCTGACGACAGATCCATATCCCGCATGGTATAGATCGGAATCTGTGTTGTTTCCGGCACGATCACAGCCGCATCAATCTTAAGATCCACTTTGTCATTTAATGCCACCGGTTCCAAGGTGACTTTCTCAGGTGCCCGGAGGATATCCCTTATACTTTCGCCGGTAATCTCCGCCTCATGATCGGCAACCAGACTGTCTTGTCCTTCTTTATTAACAATGATATCCGTCGTCGGTGTCTCACGGCAGCCTGTAAAAGATATTGCAAGTATGGTAATCATCACCAGATATGCTGTGCAAGTCTTCTTCATTATTATCTATCCTCTCCTATAATCTCTGTGAAATAATATATTACTGGTCGCAATCATAAGAATAATCTATCAGGCCAGATCAATACATCGCTGCTCTCTCAAATACCGTACCGTCTATCGCATTCACTGTCACATAGATGTTGCCGTTCGGGCCGGAACGAAAGTCCCATACCGGTATCATCGTATACTCCTCCGGATTATCCGGTGACCGCATATAGGCATAATTCAACTGTATGTTCTGAATATCCAGCGAATAATGGTATAAATAGGTACCCATCTCTCCATATTTGGTTTCCAAATAGGCAATTCCCTGATTCAGTGCCTGATCAAAATCGATCAGTTCTACATTCTCAGCCAGCAGTTCTTTTTCCTGCATCGGATTGATGATGGCAAGCTGAACCACACCGTCATCCAATACATTTGCAAATACGATTTCTTTATACCGTCCCATATCTGTGGAACCGGTTACAAACCTTGTGTATTCTTCTACATTAAGCATATTATTAATGCTGTTAAACGGCAAATCACTCAGATTCATGAATTGATAATATACATTGTCCTCTTGTGCCAATGAATTATAGACCTCACTCATTCCGTCAATCCCCCGATACAAATAAAGTCCATATCCATTCGTAATACGATTTCCCTCTCTTTCTAGTGAATCGTGGGATCTGTAATGAACAGTATTCAGATCACAGATGTATCCTACCTGAAAGCCGTCATATCCAAGCTCGCTTAACAGGTCTGTCACCAGCTTGCCGGCTTCTTCATCGGAATACAGGCATTTATTCGCACTGCCATAGCCGCTGTGATATGAGGTAGTAGAATCCATATTATAGAGATTGCTGCCATTTTTTAGCGTCTGCATACGGTCAACCGCATAATACAGGATGGTATTACTGCCATCATCATCGAGCTTCATATCATAGACCAGACCATTTTTCATTCCCTGCATTCCAATACTTTTATAAGTATAATTAAGCTTCTCCGCCACATCATCATAGTCTAATTCACCGCTATCTATTTTGACCCATGTAGCATCATCCAGCTCTGTTTGAAAGGTATAGTGATCGGACAGCTCGGAATAGGTATAGCTGATGCCGGTATCGGCCTTATGTTCACGCAGAGTTGCAAGCTCCTGCTCTAATTCCTGCTTGCTATTTGCCCATGAATCATATAATTCCTGAGTTCCTGTTATCAACTCGCCGGTCTTATCATCCCAGATCTCCTCCGGAATATCTTCGATCACCATATTATCCATGGCCTTCTGCAGATCCTCAATATTCTGATACAGCTGCTCTTCCGTCATCCATGAATCTTGCGGATTCCAGTTCTTTACCCCTCCATCCGGAAACAGAATCTCAGCCAAAGGCTCTAACTCCTCTTCGGCATAATGTCTGGTAGTAAAGGAATAGACCGGTATGGTTGATTTCTCCGGTATCTCAACACTTGCATTGATCCTAATTACTGTATATTCATTTCCCGGCTTGCCTTCTGCCTCCACATGCTCCGGCGCATTACACTGCTCCCGGATTGATACGCCGGTATCTGTTGTCTCATGATCCGAGATCAGACTATCCTGTCCCTCTTTATTCGCAATATAATCCGTTGTCGGCGTCCTGCGGCATGCGGTGCATGCCACGATCAGACATATACTGAATATCAAAGCTGTTTTCTTGTATCTCATCATTTTTCCTCCTTATATTACATCTGCATTGTCTGACCTCTAATACATCAGTGCCCGGTCAGACGATTGAATTCGGTTCCATCAATCGCATTGATCGTAACATATATATTTCCATCTTTCCCCGAACGGAAATCCCACACCGGAATCATAGTATATTCATTCGGATTATCCGGTGCCTGCATATAGGCATAATTCAACTGAATCTTCTTAATCTCAATTGAAGTCCGATTGGAATATGTACCGGAATCCGCATACTTCATTTCCATCGCTGTCATTCCCTGACTTAATACCTGTTCAAAGTCCAATAATTCCACATTCTCGGTTAATTGTTCCTGCTCCACGAATGGATTCAGGATTGTCAGCTTAACTACACCATCATCTGTTACAGTCGCACAGATCGTCTCCCGGCGAAGTCTCACTTTGGATGTATCACCAGCCACCGCAAGCATCTCATCCCCCGACATTAACTGTGCAAACGGATTCCTATCCTGCAGCGGAACCTGATGCGGCCCATATAAAATATCAGTATCCAAAGAATTATAATAAGTATCACTCATATCATCATAGGCACGATACATAAAAAAGGTATATCCATTAAAACCAAGCATTGTATTCTTCCTGGTGTCTGTCGTATCCAGATCATATACATAACCTGCCTGATATTCCCCGAATCCCATATCCTTCAGCATATCCCTGATCAGTCCCTCTGCTTCCTCAACCGAATAGATACATTGATTATGGTTATAACCGGTATGATATTGATGATGAAAGAAGTATGCCTCAAACGGTGACCCGTATTTTGTGATCTGACTGTCATTCAGTGTATACTGTATCAACACATTCCGACTATCATCACTGATTCTTATGACACTATCCATACCATTTCGTTTCCCGCGAAGTGCCAGAGTCTGATATTGATAGCTGGAATATCCTCCATTCTCTGACATCTCTTCATCAATCATTTGAGGCGTAATATCGCCATTCCAACCATCGATGATTAAGATTCCGTCTTTGATCAGGTTCTCCTCCTGATGATATTCATAGACAACACCTGTTTGTTTGGAATCCTCATTTTTACTCTGCAGATCTTCTATAAGAGCCTTATACTGCTCTACTCCCCTCTTCACATTCTCATAGACTTCTTCATTACCTTCAATAATATAATATCTATCGCTGTCATATACCGGCTGTTCAACATCCGTCACTTTCATCGTATCTACAATATGTTGATAATATTCTACCCATTCATATAATTCTTCCTCCGTATAAGAAACATTCGACCATTCCCAATATCCATCCACACTGTCCGACAGCACAGCCGTCACAAGAGACTCCAGTTCATCATTCGTATAATGCTTTGGCGCAAATTGGTAGATTGGGACTTTCGTCTGCTCGGGAATATCCACATCCGCATGAATTTTGATTGTTGTATATTCGTTTGTACGGTCGCTTTCCGCATCCGCATGCTCCGGTGCATTACACTGGTCCTTAATGAGAATACCGTTATCCGCCTGTGTATGATCAGAGATCAGACTGCTCTGCCCTTCCTTATTCGTAATATAATCTGTCTTCGGTGTCCGGCGGCAGGAAGCTGTAATCCATGCAATAGAGACAATCAACAGGGTACAGACTGTCTTCCTGATATATATCCCATTCCGTGTGTTTCTTACACATATATCTCTTTTCATACATATCTCCCTTCCTAATATGTATTTACACCCTGTGCTTTCTGATATAGAATGCCACCACAATGACCAGAATATCAATCAGAACTAATAAGACAACAATACTCACCCACCACTGGGAGTTATATTTGACCGTCTTGATCTCCGGCTCCTGCTCAGCCCTCTCCCGTTCCGGCATAGTAATCTCTGTACTGATCTTCATTTCCTGCGTGTACACCTCACCCGACTCATCCTCATAGGTTATGATGATCTTGCCGGATACCGGTCCGTACTTTTCAGCCTTCGGATCCCCCAAAACACCATACTGCCGGTTCGATGCCACAGGATTCAGCGTTGCTGTGATAGAGCTTTCCGGAGGTATATTACCATAATAATAGGTTCCACTATCCAAGAACCCCCTGCACTCTAACTTACAATATACATTATAGATCATAGATTTGCCGGTATTGAACAGATTCATATTAATGTCAGCAATTGTACCGGATTCTACCTTCTGCGATGCAACAGGGTTATCCGCATGAAATCCGAGCGGCTTACTGATATTTAAATTGATCGTCTCAGAGCTTGCGTAGCTCATTGCTTTCTCATCCTCGTATTCCATCATGATATTAATTTTCTGATTATAATTCATGATATCCTTCGGAACATGAAACTGGACAATTAATGAGGTTCCGCCGCCGGCTCTTATGTTTGATACATATTTACTGTTGTTCGAATCATAAGGGATTAACTCTCCGCTCGTACATTCATAGCTGATTTTCATGTTATAGAGGGCGACATCTGTACTGGTATTATATAATCCTACAGTAATTGCCACATCTTTTCCCGGCTCCACCACCTCCGGCTCAGTCACAACGGAACTGACAATCATTTTCGGCGCATGCTTCGGAGGCTCCTCTTCCGTAGTTGGCTCTTCGGGAATCGGTATCTCCGGTATCACAGCTTCTGTCGTTGTCGGTGCCTCGGTGGTTGTCGGTGCCTCGGTGGTTGTTGGTGCTTCGGTCGTTGGTGCCTCAGTCGTCGTTGGTGCCTCGGTTGTCGTTGGTGCCTCAGTCGACGTTGGGGTCTCGGTCGTCGTTGGGGTTTCGGTTGTCGGTATTTCTGCGGCTGTCGCATCATCCCCTGCCGCCATAGCCACAGAAGCAGAGCCAAGCACCAGCATAAATGTCATTCCAAGACATATTCCCCACCTGATCAACTGTATATATCCTCTATTCTTCCTCATCATGATATACCTCCCGAAGAATCCCGGCATCCATTTCACATACCGTATCGCATAGCAGACGAATATCTTCACCGTTATGGCTGACCAACAGAATCGTCTTATTCAGCTCCTTCAGATCCTGAATGATCTTGCGAATATCCTCTACTCCGTATCTATCCAGACCGTTAAATGGTTCATCTAAGATCAACAGATCCGGATCTTCCATGATGGCCTGCGCAATTCCTAGTCGCTGCCGCATTCCCAGCGAATACTTACTGACCGGCTTCTTTAATGCCGGATCTAAACCAACACGCTCAATGGTACGAATAATCTCCTCTCTCCCGATCTTCCCCTTTAAGGACGCCAGAATCTGAAGATTCCGGAATCCGGTCTTGGTTGGCAGGAATCCCGGTGACTCAATAATAATCCCGATATCATCCGGAAAATCCACATCCTTCCCGATTTCTTTTCCATGCACCAGTACCCGTCCGGTAGTCGGCTTCATGAAGCCGCAGATACACTTCAGCATAACCGTTTTGCCGGAACCGTTATTTCCGATGATTCCATGTACCTTTCCCCGTTCGAATGCATGGCTGACATGCTTTAATACCTGTTCTTCCCCAAAGACCTTCACCACATCATCCACGATCACGGCATACTCCTTGGTAGCATCCAGATTCAGCTTTGTCTGCGGAAAATCCACATTCCGAGCTTCCTTCCTGCTCTCTTCCAATCCCACGGCATCCGGATTCTCCTTCTCCTTCTGATATTCGTCTGCCGCGGTTTCCATATCCTCCTGCTCCTCCGCGAGCACCTTCTCCCACTCCGGCGGCTCATTCATCTCCTCCACCTTATGAAACAGCTTATTCTTCATATCCTGTAACCCCATAATCATTCCTCCAACTATACGTTTTTACATATTTATACACATCTTTTTCTATCATCCATTTCGTTCTTCTTACATAATTTTTATTTTAATAAATAGGTTTCAGTACACAGATTTGTGTATCATTGTATATGGCTAGAGCGGAGCCTTTGAGAACGCCGGTACTTACGCACTGTCTTTTAGTGCGTTATGTACCGCTGCGTTCGAAACGGAGCGCAAGCGTATCCGCGGTTAGCCATATACAATATACACAAATCGTCACTTTTAATAGAACAATCAATCCTAATTCAATCCAATTCCGTCCCAACAAAATAGAAATTATATCTCCGAATGGATATATATAACAAAATAATCAGTACCACCGCGATCACGCCAAAATATACAAAGGACTGCCACAACCTTGGCAGAGAATCATATCCGAAATTATGGCAGTGAAAGGTTGCCTGCCGGATCGGCGACAGCCAGCCGCATATTAACTGTGCGATACTCTGCTGCTGTACTGACAGATGAAATATTGATGTGATCCAGGAAGGATTTAACAAGATTCCGAACAAATGAAGCCCCGCAACACTGACCACCGCCACAAGCTGTCCCTTCCACATATTGACGATGAACATCACAAGAACAGACATTAATGTGTATCCCAGCATAAGACCGGCAATCATAGCCGCACATTTATATGGGCGTGACATTTCCATGGCATGAATGACCGCCGGAACTGCCAGTACCTCACCGGCATCCGTATAACCGAGCTTGGCCGCCGTATCACTCCAGACATTACCCGGATAGGCCAGCTCGGAGCACAGAAGTGCCGTCACAGTAAATACAAATACCAGATACAGGATCGTTGCGCTGATCACATACATCAGCTGACCGGTCAGCCACTGTTTTCTGTTGATCCGGATCAGATAATACGGAACCGAACCATCCAGCAATGGCATGTCCGCAAATAACAGGATCAGAATCAGAGATGATAACATAATCGATTGTCCGTCCTCGAAGCTCCAGATGAACGGCTCCAACGCCATCAGGATCGTATCCTTCTCATGCGCGAAGTTCATGATCTTCTCCGTAAGCAGAAAGCAAAGAACCGCCGCCAGCAAAAATGACACCAGAATCCGCTTATTTCCTCTCCAATGGCTGTAATTGATCCGACATACCAGTAATGCGCCTTTCACAACAAGCACTCCCTTCCTATAAGCTCCAACCTGCAAATACAACACTCTCTCCAATCACTACGTTTTCCCATAAAGCGTTAACGCGAACCATCAGATTGCTTCCAGTCGTTTACTCATCAGTACCGTATTTAACAAGCTAAGCATCACCAGACATTCCGACAGGAACAGGATTACGCCCAGATTGCCGCCCTCCCAATATCCGGTCTGACCAAACCACTCTCTTGGATTAAAGATATAAATATTCTTAAAGAACCGGGTAATCAGAATGATGATCATATAGCTGATCAGGAATGCTGCACCATATGCCATATATCGATTCCGATAAAGTATCGCAAACAGATTACCGAGAGCAGCCCAGGTTGCTCCGATCAGGAACACCAGTGCCGACCATTGCAGCAGCGCAAGGAACATATTACTGTGTGCCGCCTGTTCTGCTGTCACTCCGTATATAGTCCCATCTGCCAGACGGATTGCTCCCTTCACAAACGCAGAGCGGATACCTGCCACATCTTCAACCAGCAATGCGGTATCCATATCCTTCTCCATCGGAGCATACACCGCCCAATTAAGAATCGCCGTAAGGATCAATCCAATCCATACAGATAATCCGCCGGACAGTGCTCCGACAATGATCTTAGTTACTACATAATTCCTGCGTCCATACCTTGGAACCGCAAATTTATAGAAGCCGCTCTTCATTTCCTCCAGATAAGTACCTCCGAATCCAAGCGTCGCCAATACCGGAAGTGCGAAGGAAAACGCCTCGCTCCGAAGTCCCCGATACAGAAGCTGCCAATGATAGCCATAGCTTAGCCCCTCCTTCTGCACCAGTTCCATATCTACATGTAAGCCGGTAAAGCAACCGGCAAATAAAGCAATCATTGTTCCCACGATTGCCAGTACAAAGCCAAATGATGTCAATGCCCGCTCCAGATCTGTCTCAAATGCCTTCATCTTCCTTCTCCTTATCTCTCCAAGACTCTTATAAAACCATTCTTTTATCAATAAAAAGTATGTATGTTCCTTCTTATCTCACATACATACTCTATCAGACAAATGCATCATAATTGCATAAGAATTGCATCATAAATGCATCATCTGCAATTAATAAACTGGCATTATTTGAATACCATTACAAAAGAATCATTTAAAATAAAAAGGACTTGTCTATAAAGACAAGTACCTATCCGCTATATATTTCATTCTTTCTTATGAAGTGGTACAATTTGCAGGGTATATCCCATGGGAACTAAGACCTTCAACAGACTATCAATCTGCGGAGAGTGAGCTGCTTTCTCCATTCTTGCTATCACAGGCTGCTTAATATTACATTTCTTAGCCAGCTCAGCCTGAGATAGTCCTTGTTCTTCACGAATCGATACCATATTATCAATCAACTGATGCTCCAAAAGGATCAATTGTTCATCGTCAGCCTTAATAATAAAGTCCTTATCTGATTTATTATCCATACTATAACTCCAATTTTATAATTTAATCGTATTCATCTTGTAAATCGTGTATAAATTCTTCTAATAAAACAATATCATCATGTATGGTATATACAAATTTATATCTATGTTTCGCTAAATGAATATATTTTTTGTTATTTGTATTATGATAATCCGGCATACTATATGCACATGTTTCTAGTGCATTTTTGGCTGCCTTTATGTCTTCTGTTAGATTTTTAACAGCCTGTTTATTTCCAAATTTGAGACTAATATAACGCTTTGCCGCTCTAATCTGTGAATCAACTATATCACTTGATACAATTTTATACACTTTCATCTGACATCAATTCATCTATGTATTCATCAGTAAATTCATGTACGTTCCCTTCCTTTAACTGCTGTAAAGCAATTCTATGATTATCTTCAAGTTCTTCATGTGTATATGGTTCTTCATATGATTTAATAAATTCTTCGTCTGTCATTCTACTATAATCACGCATAGATGATTTCCCCTTTCCTGATACAATGCGTTGTTTCCTTCTCATTATACCATTCTTTTTATTGTTTTCAACTTTTCCATTTTCAAAATAAAGTAAATGATCCATTAATCTACTCCTACTTTTAAATACGTTCTATGATTAACATTATTTATTCAAAGATAAAATAGCAAATTTGCTATTACTTGTCAATAACAAATTTGCTATCATTTAATATTATTCTATTGATCCAGTTTCACCGTAAACGGCACGATCTTAAAATAATACTCTGTAGAATACCACTCGGTTTCAAAGATATATTTATCATTATCTACGATATTCCGTACTTCCTCTCTGGCTTCCTCGTAATCTGCTACCTCATGATCGGATACGATCAGATATTTCTTATTATTTGGGCTTTCCTCCACAGTAGAAGGGGCATCGGTCTGCCAATATGCAGCAGTAAACAGATCATAATCCGGCGTATACATTCCAACCTTAGTAATTGTTCTGCCGTTTAATTGCAGCAGCCGGTCTCTGTCCGTACTGTCCTTCTCATCCAGCGCATCATCCAGATAATAGCCGATCAAGGAAACGGGAAGCTGGTCCATATCGTCCTGAATGGAACCGATAAATGTCCCGGGAACAATATATTCCCCTGCACTTCCGGTGGATGCTGCGGCAGAATCATCCGTCACTCCCCGTATACCGCCTGCCAGGATCAGACCGGTAGTATCATCAATCAACAAAGTATGTGTCAGTCTTCCGTCATAGTAATCAAACTGCACCAGCCATACATAGCAGGAATAGGCATCAAAGATAGAATCTGAATATTGATATAATCGTACCCGCGGTCGATACCAATTGCTATATTCACTGATTGCTGACTCCGGATATATTCCTGCCTCGTATAAAAGCTTCATACCTTCCTCGGATTTCTCAATCACACTTTGGAAATCCTGATAGCAGTAACCAGAATACTGGAGATCTCCACTCTGCACAGACACAAAGTCCTGCCTGATATTATCACTTAAATCCTCCATGGACTGAACCTCTTGCAAAGATACCTCCTGATAGCGGCTGTCCCATTCTCCGCTGATCAGCTTCATCCTCTCATATAAGGTCATCTGAGTCGCCGTACTGTGTCCATGATAGTAATTATAGGCAGGTGTCTGGATCACTTCATTTTTACGCTTACCCGCTTGAATAGATACCATCTCGCCCGGAAGAAGAATACAGCCGGCAGCGATCAGAATACCGATTCCACAGAAGATCCATTCCTTCGTTCTTCGTCTCATGGCATCTCCTCCTGTTCCGCCGTTTTTGTCTCAGATAGTATATGATCTGCCATTGGCAGTAATATGATCATGGTTGTCCCCTGATGCAGGACACTCTCTATAAGAAAATACCCGTGATGCGCTTCTATGATCTTACGCGTAGTCGCCAGTCCGATTCCTGCACCGCCCTGCTTTCTGGCTCTGGATTTATCTACCATGTAAAATGCTTCACAGATCTTATCTACTTCCTCCTTCGGAATTCCACAGCCATGATCGATCACACGTATTTCATAATATAAGGCGGAGGCGTCCTTATGCGTATCCTTCACCTTCTGTAACTCATCCTGATCGAGAATCCTTCCGACAATCTCAAGGCTGCTCCCTTCTTCCGAAGCTTTTCTGGCATTATCGATCAGATTAATGAGAACCGTACTCAGAAGATCCCTATCCCCATAGAGAGCTGCCGGTTCCATATCACAGGACAGATTCATTTGATTCCGGCTAAGGATCGGAACCGCCATCTCCTCAATCTCATTCTGAAAAGCCGAGGTATAGATCAGCGTTTTATCGATTTCCTTCCGGTCCAGCGCGATCAAATCAAATAGCTTTAAGGATATTCCCTCTAAGCGCTTACCCTCATGAAAGATATAATTTGCAGTCAAAAATCGCTGTTCTTCCTCCATCTCTTTGGAACGGAGCATATCAGAATAACCGATGATTGCAGTCATGGGCGTCTTGATTTCGTGAGTAAAGCTTGCCACAAAATCCTCCTGCTGTCTTGCCTGATCCTTCAGATCCTTCACATGCTTTTCCACGGCATCTGCCATCCGATCGAACTTATCTGCCAATTCTCCAATTTCATCATTGCTGTGCACCTCAGTTCGCACGGAATAATCGCCGGATGCAATAACAGAAGCAGTCTGATTCAGCTGTTCGATCGGCTTAGTCAGCCAAGTGGTCATCAAAAGAATCACTGCACAGCACAAAACAAGAGCCACTAACATCAATATCCGAAAATACCGGATCTGCCTTTCATTTTCAATATATATATCTGAGATATCTTTTTGATTTAAGACATATAAGGTACTGTCCCTAACCTGAATCATACTGGCAATCGTCAGAATCTGTCCGGAATCCCGATCTTCGATCAGATAATTACCGGTTCCTTTTTCCAGATAATCCAGGATCTGCGGAGAATATTCGAATGAATCCGAATTACTGTATATAATACTCTGCTGACCGCTCAGCAGGCAAAAGGAAGCTCCGGTTCCCTCCATGGTCTCCCCAATGGATTCTCCTACCGAAGCAAGCTGTTCCATATTTTCAAAGCTGTCATTCACAAGAAGATTCACAATCTCTGCCTGAACGGACGCAACGATCATCTGGTTCTCGTCCATGCCGCTTTCCACCTGCATATCCATAGATACAGAAAAGCTGTTGCGTAGAAGCAGATATCCGATCACACCAAGCGTAACCGCCATCAGTATAATGTTCGTTAGTAATACCTTAACCTTAAAACTCATGCTTACCTATTCCTTTGATCATTTTTCGGATGAAGGAACCTCCAGACGATATCCGCAGCCATAGATCGTCTTTAACGAATGTTCGAGATTCAGCTTTCTCCGAAGTCTCTGAACATGCAGATCCAATGTACGGCTGTCCCCGTTATACGGACTCTCCCACACGGTTTCGTAGATCCGGTCGCGAAACAGGGTAATATTCTGATTATGAGCAAGTAAGATCAGAATATCCATTTCCTTCGGAGTTAATTCTACCTCTGAACCGTTCCGGGTTACAACACGATTCTCTGTATCAACACTGATATCCAGAAATGAGATCTGATGTTCATTCAGCTTATGATATCTCCGAAGGACAACCTTAACCCGGGCGAGCAGCTCCACGATCTCAAATGGCTTGACAATATAATCCTCTGCACCCAGTTCCAATCCCTTCACACGGTCGCCAAGTCCGGCCTTGGCGGTAATGAATATGACCGGAATCTCCATCGGCTTAATATATTCTAAGATCTCGTAGCCGTCTACCTCCGGGAGCATAATATCCAGTAAGGCAAGGTCAAAGGTCTGTTCCTCCAGCAGATCACAGGCTGTCAAACCGTCATAGGCACAGGTACAGGAATATCCTGCATCCGTGAGGTTCATTTTGATCAAATCCGAGATAGCTCGTTCATCTTCTACAATTAAGATCTTTATCATAGTTTTAAGTCCTTTATTATTCGAATATTTGTCATTGCCTACTGCATATGCGACGAGTACTTTAAAACCTTCAGTTTCTCGTCAAAGTGTCGCTTGCGCCAGCGCAGCGACACCTTTCCTCGTATTGTACCATCTCGCCTGTCGGCTCGATGGAGTTTCTCGTCAAAGTGTCGCTTGCGCCAGCGCAGCGACACCTTTCCTCGTATTGTACCACATTTATTTTATACTGAAAATGCATCAAAATTGCATCTGTCTTCCGGCAAAACTCTATTTCACACATTTTTCATAATAATTATTCCACAAGCTGCAAATAATATGATACACTATACAAGGCAGTCTGGAATATCTGCATAAGAAGCAATACATTATAATGAGGAAGCATCATGAGTGAATCAACCGACAATAAAAAAGAAAATAAAGCAAAGGGAGCCCCAAATGCAAAGTCTCAGGCAAGAAAGATAAAACCGCAGGATCTCTATCCACCTAAGAATCCACCTAAAAAAAAGCTTGCGGACGAAGAACGTTCCTATCATCCTGATGAAGATAACCTTGCATCAAAAAAGCGCAAGCTTGCTGAGGAACGCCTTGCAGCCGATACGGAAAATGGTAACAGGCAGGATAAGAAGAAACCGCAGGTGGTTACAGAAGATAACTTAGATCTTCGAACGATGTCCCGCAAGGAACGAAGGAAGTACAACCACCAGAAGGAAAAGGAGAAAATGGCAGAGCTCACCTTCTGGCGCAAGGTGCAGTACATTCTCATGTATTACAGTGGAAAATTCTTAGCAGTTGTTGCGGGGATTGGAGCTGTCGCACTGATCGCTTATCGAATATATGTCGCCGCTTGTCCGGTAGCACTCGACATTATCATTGTCAATGATTTTACAAACGGCTCTTTTGAACCTGTTGTAACGGAACTTTACAGCAGTTATTATGAGATTCCGGAACGCGCCAGATTCTATGTGGATACCAACTACGAGATTCATCCGAATACCACATATACTACCGCAGATATGACTTATTATAACAAAATGTATGCGGTTATGACGGGCAATACCACCCAGGTCGTCATATGCGAGGCGGATGTAGTAGACTATTACGCCATTGATGGATTTGCTATGGAACTAAAGCATGCGCTTCCAGAGGACTTGTTCGATTATTTTAAGGATCGGATGTATGAAACAGATGGACCGGTTGAGGATGCTGACTATTATGCAATTGATCTGACCGGCACGAAGTTCGCCGCCATGATCGAGACATCATTGGAACGGCCGATGTTCTGCATGCCTTCCTCCTTAAATGACGACAACCGGCAGATTGCATTTAATTTTCTTCGTATGATCATGCTTATAGAAGAAGAACAATCATGATCACAGATTTTTTTCATCTGGAAATAGAAGAAGTCTAGGTATGATTCCTAGACTTCTATTATTTCAATCTTCTTGTATCCGAGATTTTTTTTGAAATTTTTCACATTTTTCTTTGTACAGTTCGTTCCGACACAAATCACATTATCGGTACGAAGATCCCTTGCGCATAATTCATAGCTGTAATCCGTCTCAAACCATCCATCCGGTTTCTTCGCCAATATATGCTTGGCATATATCTCAATATCCGGGTGCGGATCATATTTCAACGGTACAAAATCATAGACCATATCAATGATTTCCACTGTTCGTCGGTTACCACATACAGGACATACGATATGATACTTGCTTTTAATCGGAAATAAAGGAATATATTCAAAATGTACCCAGTGAGATTCTTTGATGACTCTTTTTTTATATCCCAATTCACAATTACTGCAAATACTGCGGTCACCACTAAACCCTACTAACCTTGTAAAAACATGGGTTCCCCAAAATACAACTATCATACCAGCTTCCTTTCTGTCAGGTGATGATCTTTACCGGACACTTCTCCTTACAGGTACCGCAGTTCGTACATTTCTCATAATCAATATGTGCCAGATTATTCGTTACTTCAATGGCACCCTCCGGACAATTCCGCATACAGAGACCACAGCCGATGCAGCCGACCTGACAGCCCTTCTTCACTTCCGGTCCCTTGTTGTTTGAATTACATTCTACCCGATGCTCGGAGGAATATGGAACCAACTCGATCAGGTGTTTCGGACATGCGACAATACATTTCCCGCAAGCCTTACACTTCTCGGCATCTACCTTCGCCACTCCATCTACAATCTCGATCGCATCAAACGGACAGGCATTCTTACAATCTCCAAATCCGGTACAGCCAAAGGTACAAGCCTTACCGCTCCCGCCCGGATTGTTCTGCGCGAGCACGCAGCTTCTCGGACCAACATAATCAAAATGACTCACCGTCTTATCACAGGTTCCGGCACATTTCACAAAGGCGATCTTCTTCTCTCCGTTTCCTGCATCGGTTCCCATGATCTCTGCAATGACTGCCGCAACAGCGTCTCCGCCGACCGGACAGCCGCCAACCGGAGCCTCTCCCTTCGCAATTGCCGCAGCCAAACCATCACAGCCCGGATATCCGCAGCCGCCACAATTATTTCCAGGAAGTGCTTCCCGGACTGCCACCTCTTTTTCGTCGACCTCTACTTTGAATTTCTCACCGGCAATACTAAGCAGTACTGCAATGATCACGCCAGTAAGTCCTACCACCAGTGTGGCGATCAGTATTCCCATAACTGTTCCTGACATACCCACACCTCCTTACAACCTTATGAGCCCGGAAAAGCCCATAAATGCGATTGCCATTAGTCCCGCCGTGAGCAACACAATCGGTGTACCCTGAAATGGAAGTGGAATATCATTATCCTCTGTCTTCTCCCGAATTCCGGCAAGAATAACAATGGCAATGGTAAATCCAACTGCCGTTCCCACACCGTTCACGACACTTTCTAAGAAATTGTAATTATCGGTTACATTATTCAGTGCAACTCCAAGCACCGCACAATTTGTTGTAATTAAAGGCAAATAGACGCCCAAAGTCTGATGCAGCGACGGAATCACCTTTTTTAAGAACATTTCCACAAACTGCACCAGGGCTGCAATAACAAGAATGAAAACGATCGTCTGCAGATACTCAATATTAAGCGGTACCAGAATAAATTGATAGATCAGATTCGCAACCGCCGATGAAATTGCAATAACGAATATAACCGCAACACCCATACCGCCGGCCGACTTCATATTCTTAGAAACTCCAAGGAACGGACAAAGACCTAAGAACTGACTCAGAACCACATTATTCACCAGTGCCGCACTGATCGCAATCAATATGATCTTCGTTGCATCACTCATCTGTACGCACCTCCTGTTCCTCGTTCTTCTCTGTAGTCTCTTTCTCCTCTTCCGCTTGTTCTATAATGTCTTCCTTAATTACTCTCTTCTCTTCTATTTTTTCCTCTTCAGAACCGGTCGTTTTCTCTTCCTTCTCTTTCTTCTCATCCGGCTTATTCTCTTCTATCTTCTTTTTTCCTTCTTCCTTCTTCTCCTCTACCTTCTTCTCCGGCTTTTTGACTGTCGTCTGTCCGATCACACCCTCCGGTGCTTCAAAATCAATGAATCGTCCGCCGCAGGAAGCATTCGAGCAATGCAGGCAATCCTCCGTCCGGCATAGCTTGGCTTCCGTGCCCTCTGCCTTCGCCTTCCGAAGTCTTCCGGCATTCAGTACAGCAATCAGGAATGCAAGCACAATAAATGCGCCCGGTGCCAATACGAAGATACCAATCGGCTTATAATACGGAATCGTAACACCGAAGATGGTGCCGGCACCTAAGATCTCCCGAACAATACCGATTGAGGTCAGACCAACCGTGAATCCAAGCCCCATTCCCAATCCGTCAAAGACGGACGGAAGTACCTTATTCTTTGAAGCATAAGCCTCTGCACGGCCTAAGATAATACAATTCACAACGATCAGCTTGATATAGCTTCCAAGACTCTCTGACAAACCCGGCAGATACGCCTGAAGTAAGAAATCCACAATAGTCACAAAGGATGCAACGATAACAATATACGCCGGAATCCGGACTCTGTTCGGGATCACATTCCGAAGGGCCGCGATCATCAGATTGCTCATGATCAGAATGACCGTTGTAGATAAGCCCATTCCGATTCCATTGATCGCCGATGTGGTAACCGCAAGTGTCGGACACATACCCAGAATCTGGACAAATGTAGGATTCTCGGTCACAAGACCATTCTTAATACGTTCAACCGCTTGATTCATCTTGCGCCACCCCCATTCTCCTCTGTCGTCTCGCTGCCAACCCCAAGATACTGCGCTGCTTTCAGTCCCGCATTGACCGCATTCGTTACAGCATTGGTGGTAATAGTCGCACCGGACAAGGCATCAATCTCATATCTTTCCGATGCGCCGGATTTGGTATAGACAAACTGTTCAACATTCTTTCCGGAAAATTGTGTATAAAAGGACGGTTTCTTCGCCTCCATACCAAGACCCGTTGTTTCCTCTAAGGTTAAGAAAGAGATTCCGTTTAAGGTACCGTCCATCTGAACGCCCATAGCAATCTGTAAGGAACCACCATACGCTTCATTGGATGTTACCACAAAAACATATCCTAACGGCTCGCCGGACGCATTCGAAGCAAGATAGGCAGCATCAATGGTCTGCTTCGGGTAACCGGCCTCTGCGAGGACATTCGCCATGATCTCAGCACCTGCCACATCTTCATCCAGTGCAGTGAAGGCGGCACCTTCAAACACCTCCTGAAACGCATTATCCTCCTTCACCTTCTTGGCATAGGCGATTGGATTCTTCGTCAGTTCATAGACGCCTCCGAGCAGCAGGCCTGCGATCAGCGTAATCGCAAATAATATTAAGGAATCCTTGATCATCTGCTTATTCATGTTTGACTGCCCCCTTTCCAAATGAGCGAGGCATGGTAAAACGCTCTATGATCGGGACTAACAGGTTGGCAATGATAATGGAATAAGACACCCCCTCTGCGGAGGTTGTCGGATTCCACGGACTCCGAAGCACAAAGGTCAATATTCCGATCAGTGCTCCGTAGATCAGTCGTCCCATCGGTGTGATCGGCGAGGTCACATAATCCGTCGCCATGAAGACCGCGCCAAGCATCAATCCGCCGCCGCAGAGATGCGCCGCCAGATACATGAGGTCAAAGCCTCTCCCACTGGCAAGTGCATAGATCAGAATACATATCGAAAATGTTCCGAGATAGGCTGCCGGAATCCGGATATCGATCACACGCTTGATCAGCAGATAGGCAGCACCGATCAGGATCGCAGCCGTGGATGTCTCACCAATGGTTCCTGCGGTACTCCCTAAGAACATCTGAAGGACATTCACCGACTCGCCTGCCTTCATCATAGCAAGAGGCGTTGCTGTGGTAACTGCATCGTATGTAAAATGAGTCATAGTCTGTGCGAAGGACAAGAGCAGGAAGCATCTTGCACCTAATGCCGGATTCATAAAGTTCTGTCCGATTCCGCCAAATAACTGCTTCACGATGATGATCGCAAATATGGAGCCAAGCACCGCCTGCCACCACGGAAGCGTCGGCGGAAGATTCAAAGCAAGCAGCAAACCGGTTACTACCGCGCTGAAATCCCCAACCGTAATCCGTCTCTTTGTGATCAGTTCGAAGATCCATTCGGACGCTGCGCAGCAGGCAATACAGATCAGGATCCGTATAAATGCCGGTAATCCGAAGTTATAGACGCCCATGATCGAAGCAGGAAGCAATCCGATGATCACATCCAACATGATTCCCGCGGTACTATCCTCACTCCGTACATGCGGAGAGGAGGATATTTTCCTGATAAGCTTCTCATTCTCTTTCTTATTCTCATTTAGAGCGGAAGAAGACTGTTCCTTCCCTGTATCCATCTTCTCCACCTCCTATTTCTTACGGCTTGCCAGAACTGCTTTTCTGGTCGCCGATATCGTCTGTGTCAGATGCCGCTTGGCCGGGCATACATAAGAGCAGCACCCGCACTCACAGCACTCCATACCTTCATTTGCAACAAATTCATCGATCTTACCCCGTTCTGCAAGATCGGCAAGCTTAGCCGGAACCACACGTCCCGGACATACGGATACGCAACGCCCACAGCGAATACAGTTACCCGGCTCACAGGCTGCTACCTCATCCTCCTGCATACACAGAATTGCAGAGGATCCCTTTACTAACGGAATATCCGTGGTAAAAATCGCTTTCCCCATCATCGGACCACCGGCTATGATCTTGGCCGGTTCTCCGTTCTTATAGCCTCCTGCTTCCTCGATCAGCTCCTGAAAGCTGGTTCCAAGCCGGACACGATAATTCTGCGGATTCACGATCGCATCTCCCGTCACCGTTACAATTCTTGTAAATAACGGAATTCCTTCCACCACGGCATCATAGATTGCTACCATAGTATCGATATTATGTACGATACAGCCTGCATCGGCCGGCAGCATGGAGGAATTGATATATCGCCCGGTATTTGCATAGATCAGCTGGCGTTCAGCGCCCTCCGGATATTTGGTTTTCATTTTGTTCACAGTGATATTGGTATAAGAAGAAGTGGCTTTCTCCCGTAAGAGCTTAATCGCCTTAGGCTTATTGTCTTCGATCGCCACGATTCCCTTTGCCTGTGGGAATAGCTTAAGGACGATTGCTAATCCGCCTAACACCTTGTCCGGTTCCTCCATCATACGACGGTAATCGGACGTCAGATATGGCTCACATTCGGAACCATTCACGATAATATGATCAATGCTGTCCGGATTCTTCGGAGACAGCTTCACATGCGTAGGGAAACCCGCTCCACCCATGCCGACGATTCCGGCATCCTGAATAGCTGCAAGGATCTCATCCCGGCTCATCTCATCAAGCGGTTTCACATGTTCTTTGAAATCAATCGTCTGATACTCTCCATCATTCTCTATAACAATGGACTCAACCTTCGTGCCACCGGCTGTCATTCTTGGTTCGATACACTTGACCTTACCGGATACCGAAGAATGAATATGCGCGGATACAAAGCCGCCTGCCTCTGCGATCCGCTGTCCGACAAGCACCGAATCCCCCTTCTTCACCAGCGGCTTCGCCGGTGC
>JAFUAW010000009.1 GCA_017460485.1 Lachnospiraceae bacterium
CGGACAGAAGATTGAGCAGAGCAATAAGAAGACAGCAGAGTATAAGCAGGAAGCTTCTACGGAAGCGGTTAGAGAGAGTAATCCAAATTCTGCAGCAACGATATCTGTAGTAGCAGAGAATAAGACCGAGCAGACAACGGCGACTGCTGACAGTACGCCGGTAACTACGACAGAGAATAAGTCTGACAGCACGACAGAAGCGGCACCAGAGAGGAAGACGGAAGCTACGACAGAGGCAACTACCAGATCTACAACGCAGTCCACAACAGAATCTACGACGAAAGCTGCAACGACAGCTCATACGCATACATGGAAAGCAGTATATAAGACGGTAAAGCATGAAGAGGTTGGACATTGGGAACAGGTAGAGGTAGCTCCGGCATTTCAGAATCCGATTGTGGAAGGGCATACGATATGCTCCCATTGTGGATTAGATTTTGATGCTCCTGGCAACGAAAACGAGTTTGCGTCACATATTTGTCCAGATGGAACAAAGGGATCTAATTACCATAATGAGCAGGTGATCGTTGGCTATGAAACGGTTCCGGCAATCATTGATGATGTCTGGGTAGTCGATCAGAAGGCGTACACGGAGCAGGTAGTTGATCATTATGAATGCAGCGAGTGTGGGGCTAGAAAATAAAAAAAGCATATTGCAATCCTGGGATGGATATACTATAATGTGCCTAGGCAGAAAGAAATAGCTATTGTGATGTATTCACAAAAGGAAACCCCGGTAGGTGACGCTATCGGGGTTTCTTCTTCCCTTTTTACAGTGGCGAAGCCCCCACTTGGTTAGTCGTTGTCGTTCTCCCTGTCTAACCATTTGCAGATATAGTGGCAAACTATACCTGCCAATACAGAGAGAAGAAAAGAAATAGCCATGATGTATTCACCCCCTTTCCATTGAGGATTAGGGCTGACAACATAAGTATTATAGCATAGAAGCCTGTCAAATTTCATCATAATATAGAGCATTTTTCTGTTTAATGGCAGAGGTAAGAAAGTTGTTCGTCACGAACAACTTTTTAAAATGAACTAAAAAGAACTAAAAAATGAACCAGAGAACTTGAAGGAACACTGAAACTATGGTATGATAACCTAGTAAAATTGTATAGTGAAGCCGAAAGAGGGCAGATAACGTTTTGTTATCTGCCTTTTTTCATGCCACAAAACAGGAAAGGAGATACAAGAATGGTAAGAAAAAGAAAGAAATGGACAAGACGGATTCTTTCATTGATGCTTGCTGCCACGCTGTCTATATCCGCATTCAGTGGGTTTTACAGACCGGCATATGCAGAAGAATCGATTGTCCAGGAAGTTAGTACAGAAGATCTTCCAACAAATGAGACAGAGGCTACAGAAGATTCTTCTGAGGATTCGGAAGTTGTTCGTGACGAACAACTTATTAATCCTATGACAACAGAGGAAGTGACAGAAGCAGTAACAGAAGTAATTACAGAAGCTGCAACAGAGGAGATTATAGAATCTAATCCGGAGATTCAAAGCCTGGATGCAGAACCGGAGATTGTTCATGACGAACAAACGGTAGATCCGGAGGATGAAGAAGTCTATGAGGATGACGACATTGTCTTGTATTATCATGGTGACTGGGAGTATCTCAACACGACTTCGGACAGTAAATTTCAAGAACTGTGCGGGATGAATAAGCAGGATTTTATAGCCATGATGTATAGTCTGTGGAATGAGCCTATTCCGGAGGATGCGATTGGTATTCCGGACGAAGATGCTACGGAAGAATTACTATTATCGACAGTAGCATTGAATAGAACTATGCTAGGCGCTCCGATTAATGATAGTGGGATTTTGCAATATTATAATAACGGACGCGTCGGTTTCCTAAACAACACATGGTATACCAACCGATTCACTTGGTCAGCCGGAGGAGAAAGCGGACAAGCATACTGCTACTGGGCTGAGAAGAATTCCCCGCCAACCGGTGAATGCAGTTATAGCATTATAGGGCAAGATACGTTGGGTAAGAATTTGGCTAGTGCTATCTATCTGGCAGAAAACAATGCATCACAGCTACAAGGATGGTGGAATGATGGATGTGCAGGTATAGGTCGAAGTGCCGGATGGGGCTTTAATATGGAGAATGACGATGATGTATATTGCTTCACCCATCTTATAACATCCTATTTCCGCAATAGCAACGTATTAGCTGATATTGGAGCATCCAATTATGGCAGTGGAGATCTGGCTACTATGATGGCTGTTATGGCTTCTCATATTAGTGGATATTCAGGTACTCCTAATAATTTCAGAGTATACAACATCAATGTTAGACTGGACGACAGTAGTTCCTATCAGAACCTGTTATTCGGTAATTATATTCAGGCAGAGGGTAAAATCCAAGTGAATAAGCAGGCTGGCAATATTTCGATTCAGAATGCACACCCGGATTATTATAATCTTGACGGTGCGGTATATGGTGTGTACAACAGTGAAGCCAACGCCAATGCTGACACGAATCGGGTTGCAACATTAACAATAAGCGGCGGAAATGCTACAAGCGGAGATCTTGATACAGGTACTTACTATGTTAAGGAAGTGACTGCTCCACGGGGATATATGCTTGATCCGGAAATATATACGGCAGTTGTACGGGCTGGTGCTACGACAACGGTAACGTCGGTAGATCAGGCAGCACTATCTCAGATAGCTATACAGAAGGTGTCAGGAAGTCCTGATATTACCAATGGTAACAGTTATTACTCATTATCAGGAGCTGAGTATCAAGTCTATACCGATGCAGCTTGTACCGTGCCGGCAACAGCATATACCGTTAGCACTACGGGCAGTGCCACCGGAGAAATGGATGCTATTCTGACTACTACTGAGGATGGATCATCTAATATTCTGTTTCTCGCCAGAGATCTATATTACGTTAAAGAAGTATCTGCAAGCTCTGGCTACCGGCTCGATCCGGAAGTCTATACGGTGGATTTGAGAACGTATGATTCAACTGATCCATATCAGATCCAATCTTCCGAACCAATCTCTGCAAATCCGGTCACTTTGATTAAGGTATCTTCAAATACAACTGTAACAGCCAATAATCGGATGTATAGCCTTGCAGGAGCGGAATATCAAGTCTATACCGATGCAGCATGTACGACGAGAGCGAATGCAATCCTATACAATGCTGCAGGTGAAATCACGGGGACAACGAATGCGCTGCTGACAACTACAGCGGATGGAACTACCAATACCTTGTATCTAGCAAAAGGAATCTATTATGTTAAGGAAACTAAGGCAAGTCCAGGATATACATTGGATCGTGCTGTTAAGCAGGTAGATCTTCGGAATTACACTTCTGACGATCCATATGAGGTCACTTCGACAGAGAAGCCGGTTGGTGATCCGGCGGAGCTGGTGCTGACGAAGACAGATTCCGAAGGTGTCACTATGGTACGTGCCGGAGCAGATGGCAGTGCGATTACGAGCTTCGGTAATGCAACCCTAGAGGGAGCTGTATTCAAGGTATCGTATTATGATGATCTGTATGATAGTGATTCCATCAGTGGCAAGACACCAAAGGCGGTTTGGTATATTCAGACAAAATATGATGATAACTATGGTGAATATAGAGCAAGGTTGCTTCAGGATTATTTATCGCCAGATTATACAAGTTCTGATTTCTATATTATAGACAATAGAGTCGAATTCCCTCTTGGAACAGTGACCTTTGAGGAATTCCGTCCAGCTTCCGGCTATAAGAATCTGGATGAAGGCGGTGTAATGACACATGCCGGCGGTGTGGCAGCGGATAACATGACGATCATGCAAATCCGGATGAATGGAACCAGTGCGTCGGCGTATGTGGAGAATCCGGCTACGAATGAGTACACAACCAATGCGGACGGTACTCGGATTCATGTGTTTACAACGGCGCAGGATGGCAGTGAGATCTCCGTTAAAGAAGAAATCAAACGATCTGATCTTGCCTTCCAGAAGCTGAATTATGTTACATATCGACCGATGGCAAATGTCTTCTTCCGGATCACTTCATCAACCGGAGAGAGCCATATTATTAAGACGGATGCCAATGGATATTTCACTTCGGATAGTGCAGAAATCTCACACTTGACGAACACCAACGGATACGATGATATCTATCAGGTAGAGGATGACAGTGCAGCTCTCGCCCTGGGAGATTGTGGCATATGGTTTTACGGTACTGACGATCAGACAGAATGGAACGCTGCTTTGATCGATGATGATAAGGGAGCATTCCGGTATGACGAGAATTATATTCTGCAGGAATTACCTTGTACGGCTAACCGGGGAATGCAGATGTTACCACCTGTGACAGTATCACTTACCAGGGATAACCGGCTGACCTTTGCCGGAAGCTATACCAATGTTCCGGTACCGGAGATCCATACCTTAGAGTGGGATGAATTCTTTGGGGAAGGCAGCCATACCTCTGTGGTTCAGGATGGCGTGGTATCGGCAATTCATGACACGGTTGATTACAAATATCTGACAGAGAATACCACATACACGTTTAAGACAATATTGATGGAGCTGGATGAAGATGGTGAGCTGGTCGGTCCGTTATTAGATGCGGAGGGCAACATGATCCTGGCGAATACGGTGATCACAACTCCGGCATCGGAGACAGCGTCTACCCAGAGTTTATGCGGTACTGTAGATGTCAAGCTGGAGGTTGTTGCTTCCGCGGAGAATAATACATTAAAGGATAAGCGATTTGTTATCTTCGAATATCTTTACGAGGGTAATGATCAGGAGCTGATTGAGGTAGATGCAGCCGGCAATCCGGTACCGGGAAATACGGTTGCTGAACATGCAGATTCGACCGACGAGAATCAGATCGGGTATTTCCTGGATATCCATACCAATGTCTTCCAGGATGTGACCGGAGATAATCAGGGTGTAATTAAGGAAGAAATGCATGTGAGCGATCTTGTTACGTATAAGGGTTTGGATACCATGAGTGAATACCGGTTAGAAGCTGCTCTTAAGATTGTAGATTTTAATGGTAATGAAATTGGCAATGTCCTTGATGCAGACGGTAATCCGATCACGGCTGTCAAGTATCTGATCCCAGATGATCATGATGGAGTGGTGCAGGTGGACTTTCCGATCTTTGACGGATATCAGATCCTTGATGATAACGGTTTGACGATAGGTAATCTAGTAGCCTATGAGACTTTATATCTTGGCAGACGCAAGCTGGTCGATCATGTGAATCCAACAGATGAAGATCAGACACTGCATGTCGTTCAGATCCGGACGACAGCAACGGATGATGAGACAGAGGATCATGTCGGTTATGCAGATGAAGATGTCACAATCAAGGATGCTGTATATTATGAAAACTTATTGCCGGGCAGATCATATACGATATCCGGTGTATTGATGAACGCAGAGACCGGCGAGAAGATCTTAGATATGAATGGAAATCCGGTAACGGCAACGGATACCTTTACAGCAGCAACACGAACCGGCACCAGAGATCTGTATTTTTCTTTTAATGGAGCAGATATTTCCGGCACGAAGATTGTCGTATTTGAAGACCTGTATTACAAGAATATAAAATTAGCAGCTCATGCAGATCTGACCGATGATGATCAGAGTGTGGAGTATCCTAAGATTGGTACGAAGCTCACCGATCAGGACAGCAATAAGACGGTCAATACCAACGGACAGATTATTTTGATCGATGAGGTATCCTATAAGGATCTGCTGGTTGGCAAGGAATATACGATGTCCGGTGTCCTGATGAATGCGGAAACCGGTAAGCCGGTACTGGCAGGTGGAGCTCCTTTGACGGCAGAAGTGTCCTTTATGGCAGAGCAGAGCACAGGATCTATTGAAGTTCCGTTTGCATTCAATTTGTTTGAGACAGATCTGTTGCAGGCTGACGGACACTGCTCTGATGTAGTCGCCTTTGAGGATCTATATTATGAGGATATAAAGATCGCTACACATGCAGATCTGAACGATGATAACCAGACGATCAAGGTAACGAGCCCGGTATCGGTAGAGCTGCTTAAAGTCGATCCGGACGGCAAGACACTTTCCGGAGCTAAGTTTGAGCTTTACCGGATGGAGCAGGATTCATTCACATTGGTTGATACGTATATGACCGGTGAGGATGGAAAGATCGTTCTGAACGATGTGGAATATGGCAAGTATTACTTTGTTGAGACGGAAGCTCCAAAGGGCTATTCGATAGTAACAAATACATACAGCTTTGAGATCAGTAAGGATACAGTCGATCAGAAGATTATCACGATTACAGCCTTGAATAAACCGGATACACCGAAGACAGGTGATCATACTCCGGTGACAGCTGCAGCAGTGATCGGTCTATTGGCTTTGATGATTCTCTTATTTGAGCTGATTCGCAAAAAGAAAGGATTCGGTGATAGATATGAATAAATTATGGTTGAGTGGAAGATTAACAAGAGATCCGGAAGTCCGGTATTCTCAGGGGGCAAGTCAGACGGCAGTAGCGAGATTCTCGCTCGCCGTAAACCGCAAGTATAAGAGAGAAGGAGAGCCGGAGGCTGACTTCTTTAATTGTACAGCGTTCGGAAAGATCGCGGAATTTGCAGAGAAGTATCTTCGCCAAGGAATCAAAGTAGATCTGGTAGGACGTATCCAGAATGATAACTATACGAATAAGAATGGGGAGAAGGTATATTCTGTCCAGGTTCTGATCGAAGAGATTGAATTTGCAGAGAGTAAGAAAGCGGCCGGAGATGGTGTATCAGGGAATAAGCCGGTGAGCTCCGGAGATGGATTCATGACACTTCCTGAAGGGGAAGAAGATAATCTGCCGTTTAACTAATGGAATTGGAGGTAAATCGAATGAAAAGTACAATATTAATGAATATGATACCACATATTATTTTAAGGGATCCAACAGAAAGTGCAGCTCCGGATGCTTCCAGCGTGTTGGAGCCGCTTAATGTAGTTAAAAATCTGTTGTTGGCAGGTGTAGCATTTTATGGTGCGTTTCTGATCATCAAAGGCATTACTACTGTGTCAGACGGCTTTCACCAGAATGATAGCCAAAGTCAACGAACAGGTGTCTTTATGATCATCGGCGGACTGCTTTGCGTATCAATCGGTACGATCTTAACATGGATGGGTATCTCATAAAGGAATGGTGATAGTATGAACTTTACCGATATTTTTCAGAGAGGGCTGGATGAATTTTTTCCTTTCGACGAGTGGGCGGAAGTTGTGATAAGGATTGGGATTAAAATATGGAATTATGCCATTTTATCCATCGTCAGTCTGCTTCAGTTGGATCTTGAAACCTATGCAGGCGGGGCGGGTATGGATTTTGCACGCAGCATTCATACGGTCTTTTTATCCGTATCTGCTCCACTGCTGGTTGTGATCTTCTTCTGGCACGTCTACGAATTAAGCTATGAAGATCGAAAGCAGGGGTCGGATTTTTGGAGTATATTGTCCATGTTTTATCCGCTTGTGATAGGGGAAGCTCTTCTAACATACTCGATTGATATTGTTGCATGGGTATTCCGGTTGGGTTTCTATCTTGTAAAATCCGTTACTTCATTCTCAATCGATTCCTTGATGATTGATGAAACAGTGATTGTCAATGATCTCCAAAACAATCAGCTTGGAGCTTCTGATGCGGTAGGTGGAATTTTATTGCTATTGCTATCATTTTTTACCGTAATCGTTATTCTCGTATGCGTTTGTTTACTGTTTTATATCGTATATTTTCGATATATCAAGCTGTATGCATTACTGCCGTTTTCCTCGCTGGCATTTGTTACGTATGTCGGACCACAGGAATTCAAGCGGATCGCCACGATGTACTTCAAGTATATACTTGCACTGGCATTAGAATCGGTAGCAATGCTGATTTCGATCATCTTATGCAATGTCTTGATTACCGGAACGATCAGTAATGGCATCGGAGGAATAGTGGATTTGTTTCTGGGAAATAACTTTGCTATTTTAGTCTCGCATTTGCTGATCATCATATTTAACTGTGCTATGACGGTCGGAGCTGCAAAGGGATCGGAAATGATGATCGAACGTTGGCTTGTTCATTAAAGTTGTTCGTCACGAACAAGATGGAAAGGAGTAGCATATGCAGATACAGATGTATCAAGATTTAGATATGGTCAAGCCGGGTGGAATCGCCCGGCTTGGCAAGAAGACAATCCTATTAGCGGGAGGGATTCTGTTGATTGCAGTGCCTATGATCCTGGCATTGGTATATATTTGCAAGCTTGATGTCAGGATTGCGTCTCAGATCGGAGCTGTGATCATCGTTCCTGTTGCGTGGATCGGATTGTTCAATAAAAAGGGACTGACCTATAACGAATATCAGAAGGTCAAGAGCAATTTGAATCGCAGATTATTCTATGATCCGGAAGTGGAAAGTGAGGTGATGGAAGATGTTCAAAGAACGGGGAAAGCTGACCGCAGAACAGCTAAGGGAAAATGATAAAAATCGCGTGAATTATGTAAAACGAACGCAGGATGTGATTGAAATTAAGGCAATAGCAGCAGATGGTATATTCATGGTGCAGGATGGACTGTATTCTATGATGTATGGCTTTTCCAACATCCATTACGATATTTTAAGTGATCAATCTCAAATGGAGATGCTGGTCGAATACATGAAGATGCTGCAGGAACTGAATACACGGTTTAAGCTGGTGTATTGTAATGATGATGTCGATTATACAGAATTTCGTAAGCGGATCTTAATGCCGATGAAGAATGACGAATATGATACATGGCGAAAGGAACTCAATGCGGTCAAGGAGCTCCGCATGAAAGAGGGCAGACAGGGAGTTAAGACCAGCTTCTATTTTATCATTTCAGTGCGTAGGAATACATACGAGGAAGCCAGAAATTATTTTGTTACTCTTAATAAGACATTGGAAAAACGCTTATTCCGTATTGGAAGCTATCTGGTCGCATATGACTGTGCGGGAAGAATGAAGATTCTGCATGATTTTTATGCCTATGGCAAGCGGGGGAAACAACCGGAATTCAGCTTTGACTTTGATCATACTGTAGAGCTTGCCAGGGATTTTCTGGATGATCTGGCTCCGGATACCATTGCTTTTTATGAATCCCACTTTGAGCTGAATCATTCGGTTGGCAGGATTCTTTATGTGAAGGATTATCCGTCAGACTTGACAGATCGCTTCCTGCAGAAGATGACGGATTTCCCATATCATATATGGATATCTGTGGATGTGGAACCTCTTAACAGAGAGGTTAGCATGAGGCTGATCGATCAGAAATATAGATTTGTCGAAGACAAGATCGATAAGCAGCAGCAGACTCGGAATCGAAACCGTTCGTATTCATCAGAAATATCGAAAAATGTACAGGATGAAAAAACAGCGGTGGGGGAGATTATTGACGCTTTCAAAAAACAGAATATGACCTTGAATTACTGTGGGGTCACGATCGCTGTATTTGCGGAAAACATGGACGATCTGGATTTGCGAACGAATGCTCTTTATGATGCGGCTGCAGGAGAGGGTGTTACGCTTTCTGTAGCAGAATATCAGCAGAGAGAGGGACTGAATACGGTCGTTCCAACCGGAATCCGTCAATGTGCCAAGATGCGTACTATGCTGTCCGGAGCTTTGACGGTCTTTCTGCCGTTCACTTCGCAGGAGCTGGATGTCGGGCATGGGATCTTTTACGGAGTCAATCAATTAACGTCAAACATGGCGATTGGCGACCGTCGGACGCTAAAGAATGGGAATGCGTTTGTGTTTGGTGTCCCTGGTTCTGGTAAAAGCATGATTGTGAAGCTGGAGAATCTTCAATCGTTATTGGAATATACGGATGATGAATTTATCTTTATCGATCCAAATAATGAATATGGGTATATTCCGGATATTTTCGATGGGGCAAGAATTGATGTCAGACCGGGATCTACGACATACATTAATGGTTTCGATTATCCGGAAGACATGATTCTATCGGATGTAATAGCAGCCAAAACGACATGGATGATCAATGTGCATACCAAATGCCGTCAGGATAAGCTGGCAGCGTCGGAGCTTGGTATTGTTGACAGAGCAGTTCGGGAGCTATATACACATCGATCCTCGAAAGAGCAGGATATGATTCATTACCGTAAGTTGTTGACGGAAATGGATTCAGAGTATGCGCATATTCTGGCAGATGAACTCGCATTTTTTGCGGAAGGATCACTGAATATGTTTTCTCAAAAATCAAACATTGATACAAGCAAGCGGATCTTGGTCTATAATATCCGCGAAATCAGTGATACCTTGTTTCCGGTTGCGATAACAACGATCATGGAAAATCTGCGTACCAGAGTATACCGGAATTTCAACGAAGGACGTGCAACTTGGATCTACATTGATGAAGTACACCGATTGACCGGTGATGATCTGTCAGCGGAATATCTGGATATCATCTGGCGGGAATTCCGTAAGCTGAATGCATTCTGCCTCGGCATCTCGCAACAGACCGGAGATGTATGTAGGAGCGAAATGTCGAAGGAGCTTGTCAGGAATTCTGCGTTCCTGTTCTTGATGGGACAGGAAGATATCACGCCACTTCGGGAGCTGAACCTGTTTTCCGAAGAGCAGCTGCAGTATGTCCGGAAAGCAGAACCGGGTATGGGACTGTTGAAGCATGGAAATATCATTATACCGATCGATGCCAGGATTCCAAAGGGTAAGCTGTATGATCTGCTGAATACGGATCCGGATCGTATGAAAAGGCGGTGATGTCCTATGGATGAGCAAGAGGTAACAGGTTTTGATCTGGCAGATCGATCGGAGGAAGGACGTGTTGATTTTGCAAAAAGTGCTATGGAGATCGATCAGCAGATCATGAGCCGGATTCTGGCACGACGGATGAATGTATTGGTGTCCGGATCAGAGAAGGGGAATGAACTCTCACAAATATCCGGCAAACCGGAGCTGCGGAAGCTGGCAAAGGTATCTGACATTCAGGCTGCCCAAAAGGGTATGGCGGGAGTTGAAACAAAAACAATAAATGGTGCTTATAAAAAGACTGCAAAAGAAGCGGGAAAAGAACTTGCAAAGAAGGCAACCAAAGAATCAGGGAAGGAGCTTGCAAAAAAAGCGGCAAAAGAAACGGCAAAGCGGGCGGCTGTTGAGACAGGAAAAAAAGTATCCCAGAGTGCAGCAACAGAGATCAGTAAGGAAGTGTCGGCGATTGTAGCTTCATCATCAGCTACAGCGATATCGACTACGGCAGGAACGGCAGCCGGGACGGTAGGGACGGCCGGAAACCCATACGGGATAGTGGCAGGTGTTGCCATCGGTCAGGCTGTTGGTAAGACGACAGAGTTCGGAATCAATGTCCTTGATAAAAAAATGGGTCGTAACCGTTCACGTCGGGAAGTGATGAAGAGTGCTATGGATCAGGATAAAAAGATGGATGTTGCTGCGTCCGGTGGAAAACGTGGCATTCAGGAAATCCTTTATTCTGTAAAGTCTGCTATATTTGCCACCAAATTATTGTTGCCGGGGAGCATTGCAGCAGGGATTATTACACTGGTCGTGGTATTGATAATTGTATTTTTGATGCAGATATCAGCAACTGGCGTGATGGCAGTGCTGCAGCACCAGCAGGAGAATCGGGAAATTATCGGTCGGTTGGCGGGCGGTCAGGAGGTTGTCTATTATAACCAGCACGATTACCGGGATTATCCATACGGAGACAGCAATATTTCCGCGTGCGGCTGTGGTCCTACGACTATGGCTATGGTAGTGTCTACCTTGACGGGAGAAACTATTACACCGGAGCAGGTGGCAGATTATTGCATGGATAATAACCTGTATGTCTGGGGAGCCGGTACCAGTCACGCATTGTTTTATCGTTATGATATGAATACTACGGACTATGGTAATGATCTGATCAGTGCTCTATCTGTGATCCCGGAAGGTGGTATGGTGATCCTTTCTGTCGGTATGCCGGATACGATACGAGCGGATGGATCTCATGCTTTGAATGGGAATGAGATCTACCGGGGCGCAGGGCATATCATGGCAGTCCGTGGTGTAACAGAGGATGGCATGATCTTACTGGCAGATCCTAATTCAAGATATAATTCGGAAACTGAGTGGGACTATACAAAAGTTTCCGAGATCTTAAAGAGATGCTGGACGGTAACTTATGAGAATGATGATACAGTTGTTCGTGACGAACAACTGTGACAGGAGGAGATTATGATAGATCTAAAACAGAAGCTTCGATATGAATACATATGTTTTGAACAGATGACACTTGCTACTTCCCGACAGAATATATACAACAAGGCGGAAGAAATCTGTACGAAAAAGCAGATCTTTGAGCAGTGCCGGAAGATGGATTGGACGGAGCAGGATGCGATAAGGCTATGCACCATAGATAACCTGTTGGAATATATTTATGGAATATGTCTGGAGCTTGGAGCAGTTGATGTTGGTAAGGCTATGGAAGAGATCAAGTATCGGATCAGCCTGAAAGCAAACTGAAAAGAACTGGAAAGTAACTGACAGGAAGTGAACCGGGCGGTATAATTAAAGTGTAAAACTATAAAGGGAAGTCGTTATGAAGACGGCTTCCTATTTTTCTTTTAAAGGAGGTTATTTGTATGTTTGGAAATATGGTTAGAAGCACTGCTCTGAATCTGCTGTGGAGAGATTATTGCTATGCTTATGCGGAAGGAAAACATAATGATCTGGCTGATATAACAGCAAGATTGTCTATAATCGATGATAGCAGAGATGAAATTATGTATCAATTAGTGAATCAATCTGATCCTGATCAGGAAGTGATTAGGGGATGCAGAGAAGAGATAAATTACCAAATGGATCAATTAGAGGAGGTTATTCAAGAGTATCTCGAATATGTCGGAAATAATATGAGTCTTGGAGCAGATTATACAGAAGCAAGCATTAGAGAATTTGTCCAAGACGATTTTCACCGCGGCCTTCAGGGAGATTTATACTCCACCATGCAGGGATGGGAAGAAGCAGCAAATCGAGCACATGTTTTAGTAGATCAATTTTCAGATGACTATGATCTGTATTCTGAAGATATGAGAAATGATCTCATGAAGAAAATGATGGATATACAAGAAGTAAATCCAAATGCTCAAAAAAACATGGAGCTTGCCTATGAGGACATAGAAAGGCAAGCAGATCCGAATTATCGTGCAAATGCAATAAAGAATCATCAGAAATATGAGCTGGCGGGCAAGATTGCTGCAATGAATCATATCTTTTTAGAACGGTACGAATTGAAGGACAATCCCATTTATTCTATGGATAGATTGCAGATTGCCAGTATTCTAGAATCTGGTGAAACAAATGATCTTGAGAATGCGATTGCGGATTTGAAAGGCTGCCAAGATCCTAATTATGATCCAATGGAGATTCTGGATACAATAAGGGATCAATACTCTATTTTTTTTAGGAATGTTCAAAGAGTTGATCTTGGAAATTTGTCAGATAAGAGCGATGTACCTGTAATGGATCTTGGTGAAGTATTCTCTGATATTCGCTCCGGAGAATATGAGACAACGATGTCTGTCTATGAAGATCATGCAGAACAGGCATATAAGAGCAATCTGCCAACGTCTCAATATCTAACAGAGGATATACAGGAACTGGGAAGTCTTGAAGATCATGCAAAGATACCGGCAGAGGAACGCATGACAAGGTGGCATGGAGACCTTGGCATGTATGAACCAACAAAACGATGTCCAGTTCAGTTTTCAAGTATTCAAGCAAGGATACAGGAGCTTAAATCTATAGAGAATCCCCCCATTCACCAAACAGCATTAGAGGTTATATACAACTACGAGCAGCAACATAATATTCCGGATCATTTGCGCATGGTTGTTCGTGACGAACAATCCGGCATATATAAGGCTGTTCCGGATGTGACGAATAAGCAGCTGTTAGACAGGGGGCAACAGATTTTTCAGCAGAAAAAGATGCAGCCCGCTACGACACAGATCATGAAGGGAGGAATGTAGATATGGATGATGTATGCAAGTATTACGGAATTGATCCGGATGAAGAGCCTGTAAGTGAAGTGGATGACGTGGAAGGAGAGTGGGCTTATGTCAGCATTTGATAAGGTTATGGAAGAACGTAAGAAGTTGGTGGAGCAGATCATTGCGAACATGAGACAGGGCTATGTGATGCCTAAAGAGAAGTGGGATCGGTCTATGTCTATGCATATAGTGAATCCGGTATCCCATGCGAAATATCGGGGGATCAACTTTGTTAGGCTCTATCTGTCGATGATTGAAAACGGGTATCAGGATGGCAGATGGATGACATATAAACAGGCGGAAAGTCAGGGTTGGCAGGTTCGAAAAGGTGAGCACGGTGTACGTTTGGAAAAGTACATTTTTGAACGCACGGTCGAGGAAGAAAATCCGGATACCGGAAAAATGGAGAAAGTAACTAAGAGACTGAAAACTCCGATGGTTAATCAATTTGTGGTTTTCAACGGAAGTCAGATCGATGGTATTCCAAAGCTAGAAGAGCTGCCGCCGATTGAACATGATGAGATCCTTCAGATTGCCGAGGATGTTATCGCTTCATCAGACTGTCCTATTGTTGAGACTATGGAAGGACGTGCTTATTATTCACCTTTGCTTGATGAGATCCATCTGCCGGTACGTGATCTGTTCATTGATCAGAAATCCTTTTTGGCAACTACCATGCATGAGATGGTACACAGCACCGGACATAGTTCTCGTCTTGATCGGGATCTTTCGGGGTTCTTTGGCAGCGAATCTTATGCCAGAGAAGAACTTCGAGCCGAGCTTGGGGCGTTCTTCCTAGAACATGACCTTGGTATCCAGCTGGAAGGACAGCATTTTAACTCTCACACGCATTACCTGCAATCGTGGATTTCAGTATTAGAGAAAGATCCAAATGAGCTATTTCGGGCTATCACCGATTCCCAAAAGGCAACAACTTATATTACAGATCGTTATCAGATATATCTGACCCAGAAAGAAGTCGTTCGTGACGAACAACTTCCGGTTATAGATCTGTCTGGACAGGAGCAGCCTATCCCGCTTCCTAATATTGTCTGCGAATGGTCAGAGAGTCCGGCTTTTGAAGATGGCAAGGTATATTCCGTCAAAGAATTCGATGCAATCATGGCACGTGAGGATGCTAAGTATTGCAATCTGTCTAAGGAGATGCTTGATAAATACGGGGATTATGATACATGGATGGAATCCGGTGAGCATTTGGAAGCAACTGGATATGATAAGGTGAAATTCACTGTAAATTTCAAGGATGGAAGCAGCATAACCGAGCGTCAGGATATCGGAGATGGAGATGGTGGAGTGATTGATTTTCTGTCAGGAATCCATTCCTATTCAGATAAGATGCCGGAGCTGATTTCTGCGGTAAACGATCCGGTTGTTGTTCGTGACGAACAACATAACATGGAACTCCTATTGTCAGAGCTATATCCATTAGACATGAGAGAAAACGAAGCAGCAGCAATTCGGATTTCCGTAAAAATGGAGCAGCAGAAGCCGGGACATGGATCTGAATATATGAAGAACTGGTTACAGGCGCAATGCCGGAAAGAAAACACATATATGGATTCTCAAAGAGCGGATCTGTTACTGCAATCTTTTGATCTGGTCAAGACCATTTCAGCTACAGGTATGTTAGAGGGTTATTATCATCGGTCTAATGGTTTTCCGGGAGCCAAGAATACGATCGAAGCGGTATTCGGACATGATGGATCCGGATTTAAATATGATGCAGCTTTGAAAGATGGGAAGCCGGCTCCGGTTATGAGCTGTGCAATGTAGGAGGTGGATCATATGCATTACACAAACGAAGACGTTATGCGTGCTAAAGATGTCAATCTGGTTGATCTGGCGGAAAGTATGGGGTATACCCCGGTTCGAATAGGTCATTTTTTTACTTTGAAGGAACATGATAGCGTTAGAATTCATAATCAACTAACTTATCATAGATTCAGTACCGGAACAGGTGGAGATGCAATCAGTTTTGTTAAGGAATTCGGTAATATGGGATTTCAGGATGCTGTGAAGTTTATTCTCGATTTCAAAGGAGAACACCCACAACAGAGCTTAAATTCCAAAAAGGAAGAGATTGCTGTACCAAAGCAGATGATTCTGCCGGAAAAAGCTGATCAGTATAAGAGGCTGTTCGCCTATTTGATCAAGACCAGGAAGCTTTCGCCGGATCTGGTACAATGGGCTGTCAAGAATCATCTGATGTATGAGAGTAAGGATCATCATAATATTGTCTTCTTATCCAGAGATAAGGACGGGATAGTACGGCATGCCTTCCAACGTGGAACGAACGATCAGGTTACATTCAAAGGAGATGTCCCGGGGAGTGATAAGAGATATGGATTTTCTATTGAAGGGAAAACTGACACACTCTATGTCTATGAAGCAACGATTGATTGTTTATCGGATCTGGATATGAGCCGGAATTTTCAGCCTCATAGATTGGCACTTGGCGGGCTGGCAGATGGTCCTTTGGAAACCTTTCTGCAGGAACACCCGTCAATCACAGATCTGTCGTTCCGTTTGGACAATGATGCACCGGGACGGGAAGCAGCCGAGGAGCTGTCTATGAAATATACTTCGCTTGGATATAGCACCAGAATCGATCCGCCGATCTTTCCGGCCGGAATTCATGGAAAAGATTACAATGAGCTGCTGCAGATTGTCAGAAAGGAGTCACCCCAACCGATGATAGCAGCACCAGCCCGTTAAGTACAATACAATCTACATTCTAAAATGTATTGCATTTTTGCCGGGGGGTTCAAGGGGGCGTCAAGCCCCTTTGCAAGTGGCGTTTTGTGGAACAAAAGGCGTAACTTGCCAGAACGGAAAAATAATTCAATATATACATTTTGACACTTTTGAATAGTGGCAAAATGCAATACATTTTAGAAAATGCAATATGTTTTTGAAGGAATTGCAATACATTTTTAAGAAAAAGCAATACGTTTTTGGGCGGAATGCAATACATTTTTTGAAAAATGCAATATGTTTTTGAATAGAACGCAATACATTTTAGAAAATGCAATATGTTTTTAAAGAGATTGCAATACGTTTTTGAAAAAAAGCAATACATTTTTCGGACGGAATGCAATATGTTTTTGACGAGATCAATTAAGAAAAAAATGGAAAGGGGAAATGATAAAATGCAACATTACACAAAAGCAATCCGGATCCGGATATCGGAGGAAGATTATCAAGCTATTCAAGAAGCTGCCAAAAAGGAAAGGGTCAATCTATCCGTCTATGTGAGATCAAAGCTTACCAGCAGAATTCAGGATCAGCCGGGGGTACGTCAGGAATTTCAGAATTTAAATTATGAAGTCAACCGCATTGGAAATAATATCAATCAAATTGCTAGAAATTATAATTTGAATCTGTATCACCCGGATGATGTTAAGGATTTAAAACGGTTGTTAGAAGAGGTTCATGATCTCTTTCTTGATATGAGGAGAAAATTACGGAGGTAGTATATGGCAATCACAAAAATGCTGCACGTAAATTCTGCGGAGGGCAGGCATCCGGCCGCACATTTATCAAATCTGATACAATATATCTTAAATCCGGAAAAAACTAAAGACGGTTTTCTTACCGGTGCATTGAACTGTGACAAGGATCATGCGTTAGAGGATATGCTTGCAACGAAAGAGTTTTATCAAAAAACGGATCTTCGACAGGGTTATCATTTCATTATTTCCTTTGCTCCGGGAGAGGTAGACGAGGAGACTGCATTAGAAATCACAGCCAGATTTTGTGAAATGTATCTTGGAGAACAATACGAATGTGTCTATGCGGTTCATAACGATCAGGAACACATGCACGGACATATTGTATTTAATTCGGTGAACTGTCTGACTGGGAAAAAGTATCATTATGTAAATGGTGATTGGGCGAAGGAGATCCAGCCGATCACTAATGAACTCTGTGCAGAGTTTGGATTAGAGACCATTGATGTAGCAGAACCTGGGCTTCGTGAGTTTGAAAATTATGGGCAATGGTTAGGAAATAAGAACGGGTTTTTTGAGTTGAAGCAGCAAATGAAAGAGGATATTGATGAAGCGATTGTTGCGTCAGTGGATATGGATGAGGTGATCGAATATCTGGAGATCAAAAATTATAAAGTGAGATATGGCAAGAAAACAATGTCCTTATGTCCAGAAGGTAGAAAGCATGGAGTACGTACTAATCAGTTAGGCTATGCCTATACACCGGAAGGGATACAGAAGCGGCTGGATGGAGAGATCATAGATCTGGATAGCTATGATCCGCCGGATGCACCGGAAAAGGCAAAGGTAATCTCTGCCGGAAAACATATGAAAGGGATGCATGGAATTCAGAATAAGAATCAGTATTATGCCTATGAGACAGATGCCAGGGAGCTTCAGCGGATCAACCGTCAGAATCTTTATATGCAAAAACACCATATAATAACCAGTACAGATCTGACGGATCGAATGAATCAGCTGCAGGCTGCCGTAGATAATCTGGAAAAACAGCGCCGAAGTATCTTTCAGGAGAGAGCCGGACACAAGGATAACATACATATGCTGCATACGATGGAGCCAGCAGATGCGGATCTGTCCCTATTGCAGCAGGGGTATGATCCGGTAACATACCGGGAATGGGAGGAAAGCAGCCGGAAGCAGTTGGACTATCTACGCCGGATGAAAAAGTCGGTAAAAGCGGAATTGATACAATGCAGGAATATTAAATATCGTCAGGGACCGGCATTATGATGAACTGAAAAGAACTGGAAAGAAACTGACAGAAGAATTTTGAAATGGTATCATTAAAGTGCAATCATAGGAAGTCGTCAGAAGGGCGGCTTCTTATTCTTTTTAAAAGGAGGGTTGGAAATGGTTAGTGATGAATATCTTGATAAGATATCGGGACTTCCTCTGGATGAGTGGCAGCTTGTCCAAGTGAAGTTTGCTCTTGATCTGCTTCCGGAAGATCAGATCGATCTGTTCTTAGATGAACGGATGAACTATCAGCAGATGGAACAGATCCGAATTGCCTTGATGGATGGTGTATTGCCAAAAGTGGTGAAACGTGAAATGACGGTAACTGTTCCGTGGGATGTGATGCGGCAGATCCGGATCCGGGAATCAGAAAGCAGAGATTATCATGATATCGCAGAGATGGTGCAAGGCTTGCGGGAGGATCTTAAGAGTTATCAAGATAAAGAATGCGTTTATCTCCAAGATCAGCACCGGCTATCAGATAAGATCAAGAGTTTGGAGCAGGAGCTTAAAGAATCTATGGATGATAATAACAGGCTGCAAACAGAAAAACAAGAGCTTCAGGATACGGCTGTTCAGACGAAACGGGCGCTGCAAAACATGAACTTAAAACAGGAAGATCTTACGAAGCAGGTACAGAATTTTACGGATGTTGTGCAACAAAAGAATGAGGAGATCCGCAATAAGAACAAGGAATTATCGGAGATTCAAGATGAATGTGCTACCATGAAAGCGACCATAGAGAAGCTGGAAAAACAGGCGGAGCAGCTGCGGGCTCAAATAGATAAAGTTGTTCATGACGAACAACCGAAAAGGTGGTTCCAGAAGCCGTTTGATCTCACCAAGACACTGATGCGGATAGATTTTGACGCTGCCCAGTTAGAGCAGATCCGCCTTGCGTATGATGAAGGATGCAGTGAACAGCAGCTCAAGACTATTGCAAGAAAGAAACTGGATGCCGATCGGATGAGTCAGCTCCGGCAATATTATTTTCTTCTTAATCGACGAATGACAGCAACAGATGATGTGCCAGAGGATCAGTCCCCAAATCCGGTACCGGAGAATTACATTCCGGATTCTGAAAGAGGAATGGATGCTTTACCGGTTCCGGAGGACATGTATATAGCAGATGCAGATTGGAGGATGAATGATGAAACCTATTTCGCAGACGTTATCGGAAATTAACAGGATGCTCGATCAGCAGCACCGGCAGACGAACCGATGGAAGCTTGCTCTGATGGAAGCGGAGAATGGAATTATATCAAATCAGACTAGGAGGATGATGAATTATGGAAGAAGCACAGGTATTAAAAACAGCCGTTGATGTGGCAAAAGCACCTGTTGAGATCGTGAAGATCCCATTTCAGGGCGGATCTATGATCTTTCAGGCGATAATGTCCGGAGCGTTTGGAATGTCGTCTATTGTGCAGTTTGCGCAGATGTACCAGAATAAGATGAATCTGGAAAAGGCAGTGGGTGGTTCTGATCTCGAAACGCTACTGAAGGTCAGTGGTGGGGATGTGCATTTGATCCAGGCACCCAAAAATCGGCTGGAAGAAGTCCATCAGGCATTGACAGAATGGGAAGTGCCACATGCATTTGCGCCGGATCTGAATCCGTATGATAATTTTGGTGAAATCATGATCCCGACCAATTCCGTTCCCAGAGTCAATGTTATCCTGCAGAAATTAGGATTTGGTCAGACGGAAAGCCCAGAGGAATATATTCAGAATGCAGATCCGGAAACACTACAGCAGATGACAGGTAATGCAGCTTCAGAAGCTCCGACAACCAAGCTGACTTCATCTATGCTGCAGGAACAGCAGTCTATGCAGCAGGGGAATGGAGATGTGCCGGAAGATCAGAAACAGATTATGGAACGGATACAGATTAGTGATCTAATGAATGACCCGGATAAACAGGGATTCTCCATTAACAAGGAGAGCTTGATCAAGTCTCAGGATGAATCTACAATCTTAACCCGCATTCCGGGAACGCAGGATTACGTCCGATTCCATAATACCCATGCGTTTGAGATCGATGGCGGAAAAACGGTATTATTATTCGAAGATAAAAATGCTCAGGTTGATATCCTGAATGCCAATCAGGAAGTTACGAATTCCATAAACTTCGGCGAACTGCACCGGCTGCATTTTGACCGGATCCGGGATCTGTCTAAAAAACGTATGCTACAGCCAGCCAAGATCCAAACTGCTCCGATACAGACAGGCGGTGGGATTGTATGAAGAAACGTGCGAAACGGAATATTTATATTACTCATGTTTTTTATCTAATATTGATTGAATATGCAATGTATCTGTTTGCCGGCACGATCCGGAAGGGGGAGACTATGTATGAATGGTATCCCCGCTTCGAACAGATCCTGCATAAGCCGTTTGGTTGGTATTATAATGGCGAATATACTTTGATTTTTCTTTTAATCGGAGCATTGATTACCGGCGTGATGTTGATGCTGGCTCTGACAAAGCCCAATTTCATGCCGGGCAAGGAGTATGGTACAGCTAAATGGGGAGATGCCACGGAACTTACTAAGCGGCTGACAAAAAAACAAATGCCGGATGAGGTCAAAGTCTTTTCGGAGAATTTACGGATTGGCACGGATTCCGATTATACTGACCGGAATAATAATGGTCTAGTTATCGGTGGATCTGGTGCGCGGAAAACGTGGGCTGGGGTGCAGCCAAATATCTGGAAGGAAAACGGCTCCTTTTTGATAACAGATCCCAAGGGAGGTGCGGGACGTTCCGTAGTAAAAAGCTACGGCACAGTGTCCGCTGAATTTCAAAACTTAATATTTGAATAATTCAGTTCACTGGAGAACTGAACACACGATATGTCGAATGACAGGGTAACGCCTCGAAAGGC
>JAFUAW010000090.1 GCA_017460485.1 Lachnospiraceae bacterium
CCTTAACCATATCATCAATCGCTTTACACATATTGACTGATTCGCCTCCTTCTGTGTGATAGGGTTTTATATGTTTCGTTAGTTCTTTGGTTTTACTGTATAATGTGAATGCTTCTGCCAGATCACCGGATATCTGTTAACTGTCGATTGTAATTAAATGTATCGTAGATCATGTGTCTGGCTGCCTGTGCATAGTGAATATCATTCTGATTTTCTACGCAAACAACTGCACACAGGATATTCGATTCTGTGCGTACACCACGAATTCCGTCACGTTCCTTCTTATAGTGTGCCATTGTTCGTGGAAATGACACATTTCCCTCTTCAATCCGCTCAATTGGAATCAGAGTATTCGGATCGACAAGAGTTGTTCCAAGCGCGGTATTGAAGCAGTCTGCATACCGTATGGCATCCTGCAAGCACTCATTCATAGTAATATCTGGTCTTCCCATAATGTTGTCTCCTTTCCGGCAGGAGACATGGGATACCGAATCTTACTTCCGCCTATTTTGAACCGGTCGCAATATCATGACTCCTGCAAATCATATGTTCTTGGAATTTGCAAGGGTTCATGTAACCTGATGATTCAGAATAGTAGAATGAATACGGATGAATGAAATGTGTATTCTATATTCACATTCATTTCTTGCGTAAAATGTGATGAATAGATATATACCGCCCATATAGCAACCGCTTAGCCGTTTATAGGATTGCTATGATATATATCAAGAGCATTTCTATTATTCATATTCAAATGAAACAGAATATAAAATATTCTTGTAGAATCGTCTTGCATATTTATAATAATATATAAGAGGTTGGTTGTCAATTGATATATAAAAAAGAAGCAATTATCAAAAGAGAGTATTCATTATCACATTATAATAGTAAATGGTTTTTAAAATAAGCATATAATTAGTGCTATTCGACCAAATAGATATTTATAATATTAATGAATAGCAATAGGGATATTGAGAAGTAATTGTGGTTTATTTTTGATATGGTTCTTTATGATTAGTAAGTCCTAATAGATAATCAATACTGGTATTGTAATAAAGGGCAAGTTTGACTAGAATCTCCGGCGGGATATCATGTTCCCCTTTTTCATAATATGAATAGGTTCTTTGCGAGATATTCAGAATCTTGCCAAGTTCTGCCTGTGTTAGATCGTGATCCTCACGTAAATCGCGAATGGAACTGAATCTTAGACTTAGTAATCAAAGGCTCAAGCAGATATTGATGATGAGAAATAAAGCTGTAAATGATATACATAATGAAAGAGGTGAGGAAGTAAATGGATGATTTGGGAATGGATGAATTAGATACAGTAGAATCAGAGCTAGCTATGGAAGACGGGGATCTGGCAGAATCGCAAATGGATCAGAATATGGAGCAATTAGAGGACTTTTCTGAAATATCAGAAGTGAATGAAATGGGGGAGGCTAATTCAGATGCTTGGATGGAGGGATTAAGTATTGAGGAGCGGACAGAGGCTAGGGATGCGTTAGAGGATTATCAGCAACAAGTACAATCAGATGTGGCATTTGATAATTATTTGGACACATTATCAGTCAATGAATTATACGATTTACGAGATGCTTTAGATGATGAGTCGGATGGAGATGCGAAGGTATTAAGAATGGGGTAAGTAGTATGGATATGGAATATATGGACGATCAAGATTGCTATGATATGGAAGCGGCGGATGATGAGGATCAAGTTATGAATGATGAACAGATACCCATAGATGACTATATTGATAGTAACGATTGTAATGAGGTATCTGTCAATGATTTGGAAGATGAGACATTAGAAATATTGAGTGATTTTGATATGGAATCGGACGCCTTGCCTGAATTGGATGGGATGGTTGTCACAGAAGAAATACCGGAGTTAAGTGAGGAAGAAATACAGGAAGCTAAGTCGGAAATAGCTGATGATACGATTCAATATGAAATGAATGGTTATCAATATGAGAAAAATGCGGATGGTCAGATTCTATATGCAGGAGGCGATTTGAAATTAGAGGAGGCAGAACGAAATAATTATGCACAGCGAATAGCAGGGAGAGAATACCGTCATGAGCTAGATGATGGTGGACATTTGATTGCAACCAGATTCGGCGGTTCCGGAGAATTAGATAATCTTGTTGCGGAAGATCGGACAGTCAACAGAGGAGCATTCAAGACCTTTGAGAATCAATGGGCAAAGGAATTAGAAGACGGCAATCAAGTGCATGTGGATATCACACCATTATATCACGGCGATTCTGAGAGACCGGATACTATTATGGGGAAAGCTGAAATAACAAGTGGAGAGGATACTGTCACAGATTATTTTTCCATGACAAACGAGAATCTGGAGTCGGAAGAATTTGAATTGCCGGAAGAAGCGGATGAGATGTTGGATTTGTGGAGTCAGTCGGAATAGGATAATAATATGTAAAAGCTGAATGTCATAATGAAAATGCATAACTTGATCAAAAGAAAAATGCCGTTTGCGGCAAAAAACTTTCGGAGGGTGTGAATGCAAGTAATGTAGTATGGAGTATAATTCCACAACACCAATATTCACGAAAAGATTGTGGAACAGAAGAAGAGTGATGGCCAAAGTAAAAGGTCTGTCGATTGAAGTAGAAACTAATTGACTATGTGGTACAGAGAAGGAACAATTTAATTGAGGTCGCAAATTGCGACCTCAATTAAAAAAATAATGAGGAAAAGTGTCGCTGCGCTGGTGCAAGCGGCACTTTGGCTATAAACCCTATCGAGACGGCTGTTTAAATGGGTTTATCATGTTTTTAGAATCTCTTTATGACTTAGGTATTGTGAAATCCTATATTTTCTGATAAAATACTTGTATGTGTGCTCGCCATAATAGATTTGCAGGGTACAGTTCTAAGGAGGATAGTTATATATCATGAA
>JAFUAW010000010.1 GCA_017460485.1 Lachnospiraceae bacterium
GATCTTACAGGACCTTGCAGAGTGGATGCGTGTCAATGGCAGTATCATCATAGGAAGCCGGGTATGGCGTAAGGCGAAGGAAGGGCCGACAGAGGATGTGGAAGGCCAGTTTGCGGACGGAACAGCTAAGACCTATACCGGCGAGGACTTCCGGTTTATGGTAAATGACGGGTGTATCTACGCATTCTGCATGAACTATCCAGAGGACGGACATATTGTGATCCGATCACTTAAGACATCGAAGGATCAAAATGTTCCGGAATTCCACGGTATTATACGGAAGGTATCGGTAGTGGGATTTGATGAGGCTATCAAGTTCGAACAGACCGAGGAGGGCTTATGCTTTACGACAGAACATGTCCGGTCAGAGTATCCGGTGGCCATTCGTATTGAAGTAGATTGACAACAGACGGAGAGCATCATGAAGTCGGAGAAAGCAGGGATTACCCATACAATTAGAGATTGGAGTCGAAGACTCAAATTATCCCAGCGTCTGATCGTGGTATACATGATCGGATGTTTTCTTCCGCTGGTCTGCGTCTATATCTATATGTATAACGGATCGAAGCAGGCGCTGCTTGATCAGGAGCTTACCAATGAAAGCAGCCGTCTGGATCAGCAGGCACAGACCATCAGCAGAAGTATGGATATGGCGATGGAGCTCTCCGAGAAGCTCTATTATGATGAGGATGTAGAGAAGGTTGCCATGATCAGCCATGTCGGCGGACGGGATATCAAGGTGAATTATCGGGAATTCGATCTGTTCTCGGATTATCTGGACGAATATTATGAAGATGTGTCCAGTATCTGTATCTATCTGGATACGGATGGGAAGGTGGACAACCGGTTCTTCCGACTGCTGACCGATAAGATCAAAGAGCGCGACTGGTATCTTCGTACCGTGGAAGCGGAGGGCGGTCCGTGCTGGACCTATCTGACCAACGGACAGACCGGCAAGAGAAGTCTCCGGCTGACGCGTGTCTTATATAATGAAGAGGGAGCGAATATCGGTGTTGTCAGTATTACTTTGAAATCCGAGATCACGGAAGGATTTATTAAGGATCAGAAGAGTGATACGATCATGGTTCTAAATGAGTCCGAGCTGGTTCATTCCAATTATAATGTGACGGAGGAGGAGATCGAGAAGATCATGTCTGCCGTGACTTCCGATTCCTTTGCGGGGTGGATGGAATTCCGCGGGAAGCAGTGCATTGTCTCAACGGTATCTATGCAGCAGAGATATTCTGAGGATCGGTATACTTTAGTGAGTATTGAACCTTATGATGATATCGTGGCAGCTGCCAACTGGAATGCGATCGGAAGCCTGATCCCGCTGCTTCTTTGCGCGGTATTGATGGTGGTTGTAATTATTTTTCTCGGGCACTGGTTCTCGAACCGGATCAATGCATTCAGCCATGTGATGCACCGGGCGGCAGAAGGAGACTTTGACGCGGAAGATCCTGCCATCGGACGTGTGCAGGATGAGATCTGGGAATTGAATCAGGATCTTCATGTTATGATCGATGATATCCAGAAATTAAATGAAACCGCCATGCAGGAACGGATTCAGAGAGAACAGCTCTACTCCCGTCAGAAGGATGTGGAATTCAAGATGCTGGCGGCACAGATCAATCCGCATTTTCTCTATAATACTTTGGAGAATATCCGGATGATGGCAAGTATCAATCATGAGAAGGATATTGCGGATATGGCACTCCGGCTGACCAAATACTTAAGAAGCGTTCTGAATGTGGGAGATGAGATGAAGACCCTTAAGTGGGAAATGAACATGGTTGAGAATTATATTAAGATTCAGGACTATCGGTTTGGAGACCGGATTGCGGCAGAGGTAATCTATCCGAAGGAGGAAAGCGAGAATTATATGATCTTGCCGTTTGTCCTTCAGCCTTTCGTTGAAAATGCTTATGTTCACGCTATGGAAGATATGGAGTCCGGTGGCAGGATCACGGTACGTGTTGAGATTGCCGAGCATCTATGTCTTTATATAGAAGACAATGGACATGGAATGAGTGAAGAGGAGCTTATGGAGGTTACCAGGTATTTGAATGATTTTGATAATCTGGACCGGTCCCATATCGGAATCTGTAATGTCAATCAGAGGATCAAGCTGAAGTTCGGAGAGGAGTACGGCGTCGATTTCAAGAGCAAGGAGCACGTCGGAACGAAGGTGCGGATCATAATGCCGTTGATCCGGGAATAAATGGAGTGAAAAATTTAAGGTAAAATAGATTCAAATAGTTAGGTATTTTTTGGAGTAGGTGTTTGGTACACTTGTTATGGTTAGGTAATGTATGCCTAAAGGAATATTTCTAGTAACGATATGATCTAAGGAGGTAAGGATTGTATGAAAAAGAGATTTAAGAAATTCCTTGCAACGGCATTTGCCAGCGTGCTTGCACTTACTACA
>JAFUAW010000091.1 GCA_017460485.1 Lachnospiraceae bacterium
CGGATCGGAGCATATCGGTACACATCGCCGCCCGCCTGATGCTTAATTTTAAGCATCACTTCATCACAGACCGGAATGACCGGCCGCTTAATATAGATCATATGCTGCTTAAAGGTCTCCCGGAAGGATACAAAGCAGCCCTCTAACACAATCCCCTTCACGATATCCGGACAATCCGCTTCCGTCACTGCCAGGATCGCGGAAGCACTTCCGATACAGATTCCATGAAACCACACTTCCTTGATTCCATACTGCTTTCCGATATACCGGACCCATTCTAGGAGATCGGTATGCTCCTTCACACCGATGGTATTATATTTACCGTCGCTCTTGCCATGCGCCCGCTGGTCGATGACTAGGACATTCATGCCTGCCTGCTTATACGGCTCCGCAAAATAATACGAATACTTCAGGCATTCACACCGTCCCGGAAGAATGATCACACATCGGTCTCCGCCGAAATGATAGAACTCTCCATACAAATTCAGTCCATCATGAACAATATGAACCTCTTCCATACAACCGGCATTCTCTTCTCCCCATCTGCAGCCGGTATCCCACATGTCCACCTGATCCTCGTTATCCGGCGCAGAACACACCCGCAGCCATTTCTCCGGACTGGTCTTTACCAGCTGATCGTCATATACCGCCTGTGCGATCTTGTTCGTATAGATGAACATAAATATCAGACCGCCAAGCAATAGTACAGCGACTCCAATAATAATGTATGGCAGCATATAATCATTCTCTCTTTCCCATATATTTCTATTACTTTGAATACATAAATCACCATGCACAACCTAGAAACATTCGTTTCAAAGTCAATGAATATAATAACAAACCTTCTTATACTTTTCAAGTAAGAGCCCTCACTTTCCCTAAACCGTCTTTTGGGTATTTCCTGTTCTTCCTTGTTGAAAAAAAACATCGTATATGATATATTAGGGCAGAGTTGACATACTGAAAAACACAGTAATAATCTGTAAGAAAGAGGAGGCACTTACACTATGAGTAGTAATTATGTAATCATTCCAGACGCGAACTGCGATCTTCCGAAGGAGCTTCGCGAGAAATTGAATATTCCGGATATCGTCCGCGGTATCGTGTATTTTCCGGATGGGCATTCCGAGCTGCAGGATCTGGAATGGCAGAATATATCCGCGCATGATTTCTATCATTCCATGCGCAACAAGAATGTAATCTACAAATCCGCAACACCGCCGGCCGGTGAGATCGAGGAGGTATATGAGAAATATCTGTCTCAGGGAATGGACATCTTAAGTATGAGTATTTCCACGGGGCTTTCTTCTACCCAGAACGATTGCCAGGTCGTTGCCGATGAGCTGTTAAAGAAATATCCGGAGCGTAAGATTATCTGTCTGGATACGCTTCGTTTTGTAGGCGGGTATGCACTGCTCGTAAAGATGGCAGCAGAGAAGCAGGCTGCCGGTGCTACCATGGAGGAGGTTGCCGACTATATCAATACCGAGCGTCACCGTGTTCATCAGACTGGTACAATGGACGACCTGTTCTTCTTGGTTAAGAGCGGTCGTATCAGCAATTTCAAGGCATTCTTCGGAAGCATGGTAGGACTTAAACTGATCGCTGAGATCAATCAGGTAGGTATGTCTGAGGTTATCGCGAAGTTCAAGGGCGCGCGCGATGCCATGACTGCCAATATTGAATATATTAAACAGACGATTCAGAACCCGGAAGAGCAGACGATCATTATCTCCAATTCCGACCGTCATGAACTGGCTGACCTGTTTGCAGAGCAGATCCGC
>JAFUAW010000092.1 GCA_017460485.1 Lachnospiraceae bacterium
AAAATGGGTTTAGAAGAATATAAGGGCGTATTTGTCTATGCACAGCAGGTAGACAATCAGTTAAGTAATATTTCTTTCGAATTGATCGGTGAAGGTAAGAGACTTGCCAAGGATCTGGATACTGATGTAACGGCAGTCCTGATCGGATCTGATGTGAAGGGACTTGCAGACGAGCTTGCTGCATATGGTGCAGATAAGGTTATCGTGGTAGATGATCCAGAACTTAAAAATTACAGAACAGAGCCATATGCACATGCACTAGCTTCTGTTATCAACGAGTACAAGCCTGACATTATGTTAGTAGGCGCAACAGCAATCGGTCGAGATCTTGGTCCTACCGTATCTGCAAGAGTTGCAACCGGTTTGACAGCAGACTGTACTTCATTGGAGATCGGCGACTTCCCGCTGAATCCAATTCCTGGTCAGGAACAGAAGCACAAGCAGCTTCTTATGACGCGTCCTGCATTTGGCGGTAACACTATTGCAACAATCGCATGTCCGGATAATCGTCCGCAGATGGCAACCGTCCGTCCGGGTGTTATGCAGAAGTTGGATAAGGTTGAGGGCGCTACGGCTGAGATCATTGAGTTTAATCCTGGCTTTACGGCCAACAACAAATATGTGGAGATCTTAGAGATTTCCAAAGCTGTATCCGGTATTAAGGATATTATGGATGCTAAGATCTTGGTATCCGGTGGCCGTGGTGTTGGTTCTCCTGAGAACTTCAAGATCTTAGAGGATCTGGCTGAGGTACTTGGCGGACAGGTATCCTGCTCCCGTGCTGTTGTAGATTCCGGCTGGAAACCAAAGGAATTGCAGGTAGGACAGACCGGTAAGACTGTTCGTCCGAATGTATACTTTGCAATCGGTATCTCCGGAGCCATCCAGCATGTAGCCGGTATGGAAGAGTCTGATATCATTGTTGCCATTAACAAGGATGAAGACGCTCCGATCTTTGATGTAGCTGATTATGGTGTAGTTGGAGATCTGAATAAGATCGTACCTGCACTGACAGAAGCCATCAAGGCAGAACTGGCTGCAAAATAATATATCTATTGAATAATAGTAATTGATAATAAAACAATATTATCATCTTATGTTTCGTTAGAAACCAAGAGTACAATCATCCATAGGGGCTGTTCGGAAATAAGGCAGCCCCTTAATGCAATTACAACAGTATGTTAATATCATACAGAAAATAGTGGAAAAAGGGGAAAGGATAATGAAGAGACTTGCTTGTGTTGGAAAAGTATTTTTAAGCAGTTTGCTGGTTTGTACCATGATTCTGGGTTCTTCTGCCTGTGGCAAAAAACAAGCGAAACAAGAGAATTCTTCTGTAGAAGAAGTAGATGTCACGGATATGATAATAAACGCTTCGGATGATATAGCGGAGTTGGCGGAGGATGAAGATAATATTGATTATATCACGGATGATACCTATGAGCTTCTGGGAGAGAATGTATATACAGTTTTGAGGGACGATTATGAAGCAGGAGTTCTTAGTACTGATGAATATGTTCAAGATTGCTTATATGTACAATACCAGGATCAGGAATTGTTAGATGATAAGTATAGGGATTTGGAAGTACCTGCGTACCATCATGCGGATTCTTTAATAGATGAGTATTTGGATGATTTGTCAGATGATACTCTGGATTATTATATTCATAAGCTTTTCTTGGGCGATATTACTTTTGATTCAGATGAGCAAATCAGTAATATGGACTTTGAAAATAATAATGTTAAGACAAATATTCAGAATCCATTTATGAATACTGTATATGCAGATGAGGGAGATCAGGAAACGTCTGTTCGAAATTTGAGTTTATGTGAAGTGTCCAGAAATCAGAATTTTATTATTTGGTATACCTCTTGGCCGGGAGCGGATTATTGTACACCGGAACAAGCAGAGCGGATTGGCGATATCTTGGAAGATTCTGTCGAGAAATATGATATTTTATTTAATACGAGCTTTGACTCGAATTCCAAGTATTTTGCAAAAGGAAAGACATATAATCAACAGATTTCTATACTGCAAAAACGCTTTCCTGAATTTAATGCTGAAGACTTGTATGATAATGCAATTAATATTTATATAGTTAATTTTACAGCGGCATTGGCTCAATATAATACCACCGATGATAAGATTAAAGAACGAGTATTGATAAAAATTCAGGATTTGTTTGATGGTACTCCAAGAGGAATTTCAACGACTCCTTATATACTTGTTAATCCCAGTATTTTGGATGATTCTGAAAGTGAACATCAGTTCTTGAATCATGAATTATTCCATCATTATGAAGCCTATCTATTGGGCGGCTCTTGCGAATATTATGCCGAGAATACATTTGAAATGGAGGCATTTGCTAATTTTGCTGGTTCTTTGATTACGGAAAAAACAGATGAATACGGTTATTATAATGAGCATGCGCGAAACTGGGTACATGCACCAAATTGTATCATGGGAGAATTGCTTCATGTATATGGAGAAGAACCTGCAGGATATGCATTTTATTATATGTTATACCATTATTATATGGAAAAAAATGATTTATCATTGGTAAGAAATGCGATTTTTAGTCATCAGATTCTGCAATATTTGGAATCAAATTCTACACAGGAAGAACGCGTTCATATCATGCAAAATGCAATCTTAGATGGCATCAATGTTGATCATGAGAATAAAAATCTGGATCCTATTACATATGAAGAACCATTACTGAATCCGGCGAGAACCCATGATGCAGACGATCCAAGTTTATATTATATGGCATGTGGAGAACTATATCCGGTGGGGGTTCAGTATATAGAACTAAATCCAAAGGAAAATTGCGGCTATGCTTTACAGCTTATGATTGAGGATCGAAAGACAAATGTGGGTATTGCAAGCTACTTTTTAGGTTATTCAGAAGAAACCAATCAGTATGAATTAATAGATACCTATGTTTCAACCGGTATACCGGGTAAGACCTATTTGTTTGATACCAATGATAATATATATGATCGGTATTATGTTGCAATTGCAAATACTTCTTATGAGAAAATCAATCAATTTCGTTATCAGGTAATCTGGAATGAAGTTGAGATAGAAGATACAGAAGAAGAGTGGACGGAGGAGCATACAACGGAGGAGGATATTGATGATTCTGTAACAGAAGAAGCATATGATGTTACAGAAGCTCCGAACGGAGATGATGAGATTGGCAGGCTGATTGCCCAGCATAAGCTGACCAGAGAGGATCTGCCGGAAAGCGGATATATCAGTTTTGAAGCAGATGTTGATGATATAGGTATGGAAAATCAATTAACACATTATTATTCAACTTTTTATTATAACGGTAACAAATTTACCCGTGTGGTGATCACGGAGGTATATCGGAATGATGTGGATGATGAAGATATTGAATTCATGTTATCTGTTATGAATGAATCAGAGACATCTGATTATAAGAATAATGGTATTAAGAATGGCAAGACTGTTACGATGGAAGTAAAGGAGGATAATGTCTCATTTCCGAATGAGGAATATGATAATGTAGATTCCATGATTGAATATTTGAATGAATTGGGAGAATACTCAAGTCCTTGGGGAGGAGGTTCATTAAAGTATGTGAATTTCACACCATCCTTATAGATATGTTGTTGCTTGAGAAATGGTAGATATCTGCCGGATAACTGATAGGTAAATACAGATATTTGGAATAGTGATTTTTTATCACAGAATGGTTGAGGAGTATGAGATTAGATTCTAATGTATATGAGATGACAGAAGAGTCCAGAGAGGGCGCGGTCTACTGGGACTTGATTGAGGCGAAGCGGAAGCTTGAATTCTATCTGACACAGTACGAGGTGGAGCTTGCTGCGATCGAACGCAGAAAAAAGCTTCTCCTCTGGGCACTGGAGATCCAGATACCATTAATTGGAATTATTATCTTGATTATAATAGCCTTTGCCATTTTTTCATTATTTGGATCTTTTGCGAGCTTCTTTCTTATAGCAGCGATCATCTATCTGACCTATTCATCCATTCGTATAGCTGTATCTTATCTGCGGCATACGGCTAAGATCGAAGCGGATAATATCTATACACTGTCTCAGGAACGAATTGATGTTCAGGCGGAGATGGGGCGTGTTCGGGAAGCGATACATAAGATTGATCTCGTGCTTGCGCAGAAGCAGACTGTATGGAATCCGAATGAACCGGAAGAGCTGACAGCAGCTAGACTTCGGGAGGAAGCCTTTGAAGAGCAGGGACACAAGTGCTTGGATGAGATCAGTTATGAACTTACCTTTAAGGAAAAAAGAGCGGATTATCTTTATGGAGAGAGAATAAAGTGAAAGCAGTGGATATAAGGATGGGTTATGTGATTATCCCGCCGGAAAACATTACAAAAATATTAAGACAATCTTAAGAAAAGATTGATTTTATACAATCTATCTGTTAGAATAGAAATGAAGGGGTTAGCACTGGATTTTCTATGAGATCACGGAATCAACGATAACGGGTAGTTTGAATGACACATACAAAAGAGAATCCTAAACGAATACATAAGATTTTTACTCTATTAATGAAATGGTTTCTTTGTATCATTGTTTCCGGATTGGTGGAAACGATCATGGTATATGCTCCGTTTCATTCTTATTTTTTTGGTAAATTATCCACAAGCATTACGAATAAGATTATTTTATTGTTGGAGCTTTTTGTTTTTATATTGCTTGTGATGATTTTACATTCTTATGTGTGTTATGATCTTAGCTTTAAGAGAGAGAATACGGATCGTTTGCTGCTGAGAATTGTGCTTTTAACTGCGTCTTTTTTTCTGTTCTTGCTTGAATGGAAGCAATATATTGCGTCTTTTTATGATCTTAACGCAACGGAAACCTATGAGGGATCCAGACTTGCGTTGAAGATCGGTTTTATTCTTTTTATTAGTCTTTTGCCTTTGACGGATTATAGGAAGATTGTATCTTTTCTGAAAGATAAAGATTGGATATCCGGATTACAGAATTCTTCCATTGTTCAAAAGGTTCAACGGTTTTTAATGTCTGTTCGCAGTAAGATTCTGCTGCATATTTCTTTTCTTCCAATCATAGATACGGGTATTGCGGAAGTCTGTAAAGGACTGGTTTTTGTATGCAAGGGTATATATCAGATTTATCTCGGACTGATCGAACTGATAATCCGATTAAAGGGTATTGCTTCCGGTATTGTTGTGTCTTCCGTTATTTTCATTATGATGGAATATTATACGGATAATGAATTCTATATGATCGATCCCCGACGGATCTATTGGAATATAGTATTATACTGCATGGTATATCTGATTGTCTGGGTAGTCCTTAGAAGTGTAAAATGGACTTCGTTTACAATGATTATTTTTTTTACCGTATTCGGAATGGTCAATTATTTTACGATTCTATTCCGCGGAAACCCGGTTTCTTTGGGCGATTTCACTTTGATACGTACAGCTTTGTCTGTCGCGGGAAAGTTTGAGTATCGGGTAGACGGAAAATATATCATAGCGACCTGTATCTCGGTTATACTGCTGATAATTATAATTTATATGAAGAGACCGATGGAATCGCACAAGAAGAAAAAGTTCACGCTTTATTTCATCTCCATCGGGATCATGGTTATTATGCTGGAGTTGGTTGGTAACATTGCTGTCCGTAAGCAGTTTTTCTATAATCTGATGTACCATGAAGAATGGAATACCAAATTACAGGCAAATTATAATGGTTATTTTCTGGCTTTTATCGGAGATTCTTCCAAACATATCCTGAATTCGCCGGATAATTATGATCTGCAGACGATCGATGACTATATGGCTTCTGTTGAATCAGAATATGATCCGGACGCGGTTGATCTTGGCGTTGATCGTGACCGGTTTCAAGCCAAGCCGGGAAGAACTGATGAAGTAAAGGAACCGAATATTATTGTGATTATGAGTGAATCCTTTGCTGATCTGAGTATACTCGGAGATTTGGAAACGGATGTGGACTATATGCCGTATATTCGCAGTCTGACTGAAGATACCATATATGGGAATCTATATGTGTCGCCATATGGTGGGAATACGGTGTATTCGGAATTTGAATTCCTGACCGGAGATTCCATGGCGATGTTTCCGAGCGGTTCTATTCCGTATACACAATACATGAATACAACCATAGAGACACCGTCTTTGGTGTCTACGCTTGAACATCAGGATACGCCGTATCAGACGGTTGCAATCCATCCCTATGCCAAGTCTGGTTATCACAGGGTGGATGTATACAGCAGCTATGGATTCGACCGGTTTATTACGATTGAAGAGTTTCCAGAAGTGAAAATATGGCGCAAGTTCATGCAGGATGAAGATAATTATAAGAAATTGATAGAAGTATTTGAAGAAAAGGATACTGATCAGCCGATGTTCATTTTCAATATCACGATGCAGAATCATGGGGGCTATGGTGAACGTCTGGATTATCAATATCAGCATCCGGTTCAAGTGACCAATTATGATACGATCAGCGCGGTAGATGAATATTTATCCGGGATCAAAGATTCCGATGTGGCATTAGAAGATCTGCTTGAGTATTTCTCAAATCAGGAAGAACCTGTGGTTCTGTTGTTCTTCGGAGATCATCAGCCTATGCTTCCGGATGAATTCTATGAGAATATGTATGATAAAGAATTGGATGAGCTTGATTTTGAGGATTCTTTGAAGAAGTTTATTGTTCCGTTCTTTATCTGGTCTAATTACGAAGATTATGGCGGACAGGAGATCAACGCGATCTCGACGAATTATCTGGCTGCTATCCTGATGGAACTTTCGGGACTGAATGAAACTTCCTATCAGAAATTCTTGTTAAAACTGCATGAAAAATATCCTGTTACAAATCTGATCGTTAATCTTGATCAGGAGGGAAACCGAATTACGAAAGAGGAGATTGATACCCGGGAGTTATATTATATGTATGAAATGATCGAATATAATTCGATCATAGAAAAGGGAAATGAGCGTTTGAATCGGTATCTGTATCCTTTGGATGATTCCTCGGATGAAGAGAATACGGAATAAAGTAACGGGACTGCACTTAAGCTGCAGTCCCGTTGTTTTTATATCAATGATTAAGAATCGGTATTAATATTCCAATGCTTTTTCATCACCGTTCATAACCCGAAGACCGCCCTGTGCAAGAGCCAGGAGTTCGTCTTCGCCCGGATACACGGTAACATCGGCAATCCAGTTTACCTGAGCAGTCATAGTATCGACAGTTTCTTTTCCATATGCAATTCCGCCGGTCAAGATGATCTGGTCAACCTTGCCGCCTAATACAACTGCCATGGCACCGATCTCTTTACATAATTGATAGTGAAACGCGTCAGCAACCGCACGGGCAGTCTCATTACCTTCGTTTGCCATCTTTAATACATCACGCATATCATTGGTTCCAAGGTAAGCATTAAAACCGCCGTTTCCGCTGATCATTTTCTTTACTTCTGCTTCGGTATACTTACCGGAGAAGCAGAGCTTTACCAGACTTCCGCTTGGAAGTCCTCCGGTACGTTCCGGAGAAAACGGACCGTCACCGTCCAATGCGTTAGCAACATCAACAACCTTGCCATTCTTATGAGCACCTACGGATACGCCTCCGCCCATATGGACAACGATGAGATTCAGATCCTCATAATTCTTGCCGGTTTCTTTCGCATACCGTTTTGCAACTGCTTTCTGGTTCAGTGCATGGAATACGGATACGCGGGGAAGCAGCGGATGACCGGAGTATCTGGCGATAGGAGCCAGTTCATCAACTACGACAGGATCTACAATAAAAGACGGAATGGAATCACCGATCTCAGCAGCAATTTCTTTTGCAAGGATTCCACCTAGGTTGGAAGCATGCTGCCCCTGAACACCAATCTCAAGATCGTGGATCAGTTCGTCAGAGGTTGCGTAAGTACCGCCCGGAATCGGCTTTAACATACCGCCGCGTCCGACACATCCGTCGATGGATGACAGTTCAATATTGTTCTCTTTTAATGCATTAAGGATTACTTCCTTGCGGAAATCCTTTTGATCGATGATAGAGTTATATTTAGCGATTTCTTCTGTAGAATGACGGAGAGTTGTCTCCATGATCTGTGTTTCATCTTCGAATACACCAATCTTGGTAGAAGTAGATCCCGGATTGATGATCAATAACTTATAAGACATAATAGTTCCTCCTGTTAATTATTGTTTTTCTCATTATTTGCTATAATAATCAATTATTAGATACATACTTATTGATTCTTCATAGCTTCTGCAACAACGGCTGCAAGAGCAATGGAATTCACTTTCACATCAAATTCATCCGAACGGGATGTCAGGATGACCGGAGCCTTGGTACCGGTTAAGATATTGCCGTTCTTGACATCGGCAGTATGTACCAGACATTTGTATGTGATGTTGCCGGCATGAATATCCGGGAATAAGAAGACGTCAGCATCTCCGACGATCTTACGGCCGGTTGCGCCCTTATGCTTGGCAGCCTGCGGATCCAAAGCCAGATCAAAGGAAAGCGGACCGTCCACAATACAACCGGTAATCTTACCTTCTTCATTCATTTTAGTAAGTGCCTCTGCTTCTACAGTGACCGGCATTTTTGGATTCACGACTTCCACAGCAGCAAGAGGTGCAACCTTCGGATTAGGAATACCGCATGCGTGGCAGACTTCTACAGTGTTCTTAATAATTTCTGCTTTTTCTTCCAACGTTGGATATGGGATAAAGGCGACATCAGATAAGAACAGAAGACGATCGTATCCCGGAACCTCAAATACACATACATGAGAGAGTACCTTATCGGTACGAAGTCCGACTTCTTTATTTAATACACTCTTTAAGAAATCTCTGGTCTCGATCAATCCCTTCATATACATGTCAGCTTCGCCGTCATGAACAAGAGATACTGCCTTTGTAGCAGCTTCGATCGGATCTTTAACATCAATGACCTCATAATCTGTGAGATCCATGTTGATAGATGCAGCAATTTCTTTGATCTTGTCAGCATCGCCGACCAAAATAGAATCAGCAATACCGCGCTCCTTTGCAGCGCGTACAGCCTCTAATACCGCATCATCCTGTGCAACGGCAACGGATAATTTCTTCTTGGAACACTGGGAAACCTTAGACAGTAAGTCTTCAAATGTCTTACTCATTTTTTACACCTCTTCTTTATTACTTTTTATGATTCGTTCTAGCATCTTTTGGTTATGTACCGACATCATCAAGAAATAAAATGTATTTCCATGTGCATGAATATAGGATGGAAAACTGTTATTGCCGGTTCCAAAAAACTAAATATAATAATACCACTATTCCGTATTGACGGTCAAGAAGAGGAAGAGAATATGTATAAAAAAGGAATAAATGAACATATATAAGGAAAAAACTAAAAAAAAACAAAGAAATGACCGAAATAGATAGTAGAGTAGGTGTATTGTCTGTGTCTGAAACTATACAATACATAGAGATTCCTGTATCGTCCAGTATTTCGAGTGGTGCCGGAATCCAAATAATAAAGAGGATTTTAAATTTAAATCCACAATATTTATGAAAAAAGGTTTCCATTATCCACAAGATATGGTATAGTAGTGTTGTGTTTTTGGGTAATGGGAGAACTATGTCCTGATATTATGTTTAAAAACAAGTATTTTAAATGAGATTTCAAAGTGTCAAAAGAGACAGTTTGTGAACAGCGAATACATTGAATTATATGAGGTGAGTCAATGAAAGCAAAAGAGTACATTATCAAAAAAATGGTGGATACCGGTAAGAAGCATCGCTGGATGAAATATCCGATGCTTGCACTGGTATCTCTGGTTAGTTTGTTTTTCCTGATTGTGGAGCGATGCATGGAAAAGCCAAAACGAGCCATTGTTGTAATGGTATGTCTGGTTCTGATTATCAGTCAGAGCTGGTATTTGATCAGTTTGGCAGGAGATGACGGAGATCCAGATGATCCGGGAGTGACTACTGAGGCTGAATTGGCGGATGCGGATTCTTCTGACAATTCTGGTGATTCCTCAGAGGATGATTTCGGTACCTCATCCGATGTTGCAATGAATAGTTCGGAAGATGTATCAGATTCTACTTCTGAAGCATCATCTGAGAGTTCTTCTGAATCAGCTGCGTCAGAGGATAGTTCTGCTAGGTCCTCAGATTCTTCAACAACAGATAATAATAACTCCGATCCTGTTCTGGGAGATGAACCACAGCCGGGCGGAGATGACATTGCGGGCACCTCAGATACATATACCATTAATTTTATATATGATAATCATATTCTGGATATTGACACCTCTTCCTATGTGGATATGACGGGTGTGACTTCCGTTACACTTCCTTCCGGTACTATGACATCATCGGCAGATGGTTATTACAGCTTCGACGGATGGTATACATCTTCTAATTTTGATTCCGATTCTTTAGTGGAAAGTGGCGATTTGTCTGATCTCTTTGATGATTCCGGAATTCTGGCTCTTTATGGAAAGGTTACACGGACGGCGTATGCGCTGACATTGACTCCGGGAAGCGGAGCAAAAGGTGTGAATGTAATAATCCCGGTTGATATTGATACCAGTACAGGGAATGCTTCTTATGATTTGTCCACAGTTCTTACCACCTGTTCGGATACCGTCGGTCAATATGAGAAGACCGGTTACCATATGGATGGTTCTTGGAAGAATGCTTCCGGATCTACACAAGTAGGTACCATTACATTTGATTCTGATCTGACTCTGGAAGCTGTATGGAATCCAAATATATATGAAGTAAAATATTATGACGGCGAGCATGAAGAGGCTGTCTATGTTACGCAGGCAACCTATGATCAATCGTTTAAGTTATTGGATCGAAACGGATTGATCGAGAAAGATATTGAAAAGATTGGTTATGAGCTTTCCGGTTGGACATATAATGTGGAAGGTACGGATTATACCTGTCAGCCGGGAGAAACTGTCAGCAATCTTATAACACAAGGAACTGTTGAGTTGACTGCTTTATGGCAGTATACCGGAATTACGATCGATCAGTCTTCTGTGCAATCTTATTATGGAGATGATATTGATCAGGATCTTACTATTTCCGGCGGTTCCGGCAAATTCGATATTTCTCTGTCGAATGTAACTGGTTCTACAGTGGATGGTCAGGTTATTGATGATGTTATTACCTTGGCGTCTGTGACCGGAATAGAATTATCCTATCCTGCAGCAGACGAGAACGGCAATATTATTCATATGGCTGCTTCTCCGGTTAAGAATGTAACCTCTTCTGATATTACGATCAGCTTTTTGGTTACAGACCGGATTTATCCGGATCAAACAAGATCCTTTGACATTACCGTTACCTTAAACAAGCGGGTGCTTACGGCGACAGATGTTGATACGAAGTCTAAGAATTATGATGGTACTGCCATGATTAGTGTTGGTGGTATTTCTCTGGACAATATATATGGAAGTGATGAGGTATATATCAATACCAGTTCATCTGCGTCTTTTGATAATGCTACCGCAGGAACAGGCAAGACAATTACGATCAGCACTTTCAGTATTGGCGGAGCGCAGGCACAGTATTATACGATTGCCAGTCCGATCGTGTTGGAAGGGATCGGAACCATTGAGAAGAGAAATGTCAGTGTAGAGGTTAAGCCGGTAACAACAACAATCTATACGGGACAGGATATGCCTTCATTTACCGTAGATATTACAAAGGGAACATTTCCTGAAGATGCGTCTATAGCTGCAAATGATAAGAATATCATTATCAGTACGGCTTTAAGATACGGACGCAGTGATTACGGTAGTGCTGCCGGTGATTACAGCAGTGGAACGCATACTCTGGAGCTTGATCTGGACGGATTGAACGGAGAACTTGCCAATTATGAAGTATCACAGAAAGCAGGAACCTATACAGTTGTAGCTGTAAATCCAATTCTGGATACTGATTTTGAGATCCGCGGTGATCATCTGGATAAGACAGGATGGGAATGGTATCATGGTCCTTATAATCCGCAGATCTATTCGTTGAATGCAGACTTTACGAGTGTATATGTAATGACGGATGAAGCTGCCGTTCAGGAAACAGCCAAAGGATCATCATTGTTTACGAATGCAGGAACGGTTACACAGGCACAGGCCTCTCCGGGCTATGTATATATTCAATTGGGTAATCCGTCTACCGGTGCTGTTACAACGGTTCGCAAAGTGGATATTAAGGTGGATACAACAGCTCCTGTGATTGACAAAGACAGTATTACAATTGTTGCAAAAGAGTCTACTACACTGGATCGGATCGCTAATTTTCTTTCCTTTGGTAATTATTCAAAGGAAGTATTGGTAGTATCGGTTCCGGTAACGGATGACTTAAGCGGTGCTGATACTATATTATATACTCTTCTTCCTGATGGGTCAGCAATGACTGATGCGGAGTGGACAGAAGTAAAGGTTGCGGCGAACGGAAAGGCAGTATTTGAGATTCCGATGTCATTTCAAGGACAGGTTGCATTTCTTGCACAGGATGTTGCCGGAAATATATCGGATAATGTGGAACTGATGGGTGTGCAAGGTGCAAAAGTTAATTACTGGGTAATTGAAAATCTAGCACCTTCCGTAAATGTCGGACTTCATGACGGAGAAGGGAATTCCGTATTTGAGAACTCAGGAAGCGAGCAGTATTACAGTAAAGTTGATGTAGATGTAACAGTCACGGATCTGGATTCCGGCGTTAATTATATTGAATGGAACGTAACCCGGAATGGTGCGGATTATTATAATAGTGTAGATGCGGCAAGGGATGCGTTAACGGGTGATGCTATGGTAACGGAACATACATTTACCCGGTCCTTTACGGAAAGCGGTGTGTATACTCTTTCTGTATTGGCTTATGACAATGCATTCAATGAGGGATCGGAGACAACAGGAGCGGTTCATACATTTGTTGTGGATTCTGTTCCGCCTGCAATTGAGATATTAACCGAAGACTATGATGAAGAATGGGAAGGCGAGAAGACCATTCAGTTTAGGTTAAGTGATGAAGACAGCGGAATTGAAAGCTTTACTTTGAAAGCTACCAATGCATCCTATAATAATGAGCAATTCCAGTATCAGGTTGTTGATGCGGCTACTAAGACTTATTCGTTCACAACAGCGGAAAAAGGTTCTTATGTGATCAAAGCAACAGACAAGGCCGGGAATTCTTCCACATCAACAGTTGAACTCACGAAAGTATCTACGGAAACACCGGAGACTCCGGTAGTTACCTATGATCCGGAAAAGCCGGGAGATCTTGAGGAGTCGGATGTTTATTGGTTTACCGTGAATCCGGTAACTACCATTACTGAGCCGGCTGCAACACCGGATGGGACTGCTATAACCGTATATTATCATTTATGGAAGCAGGGAGAAGGAGAACCAATCTCGAATTCGACCTATTCCGCTCCGTTCCAGCTGCCGGAAGAAGGCGTATATAACCTTCGGGTATGGGCAGAAGCGGAGTCCGGTCTGATCAGTGAGATACCGGATCCATATAAGATCTATTATGATGGAACAGCACCTGTCTTTTCTGATATTGTACTTAGTGGATCAGAGAGTAATACTAAGATTACATTTAATGTTCAGGAGAGTGTCAGTGAACTTGCCAAACTGGAAGCAATCTGTAATCGTACGGAAGACAGCGAAGGTACTTCACAGAAATTAAGCTTTTCAAATGAAGGAAATGGTGTCTATTCTGCCAGCTTTAATATGGTACGCAATGGTTCATTTGAGATTAAAGCTACTGATACGGCAGGTAATTACAGCTATGCGGATGCAATTGAACCGATCTCTATTGCTGTGAACAATCTGTCCGGTGATGTGGACAATGGAATGACTTTGTTGGGAACAGTGGAACCTGGGACGTTTATAATTGACAGTGTTGAGGTATATTATGGATTAGAGGATTCTGGTAAAGCTTCGATTCCGGCAGATGATCTGATTCTGGTTACTCAGGAGAACGGTTCTGTTGGTGTAACCGCCAAATTTACACAATTAGATTATGATACCAAATATATCTTTAACATTGCTGCGGTTTCCACAGAAGGAGAGATTTGCAATCACAGCGGTTCCTTTAAGACCGGTCTGAGTTCAGAAGATGGTGTCGCGATTACAGGTACAGTTACGGATGAAGTATTGGAAGCAGACGATGATGCATTACTGACCGTCTATTTATATGAAGACGATTCCATTATTCAGACACAGCGTGTAAATAACCGTTCTTCCTTTACATTTGCAAATGTTCCGGATGGAACCTATACGGTAGAAGCCAAGAATGGTAATCGTTCAGACGCAGTCGGTATTATTATCAGTAACGGAACAGTGATCGAACCTACAGGAACGATCGCACTTGTATTAAAGGATGGTCAGACAACATCTGTTAAGTATACTTCATCGGATACACCTAAGATTGTGGTGCGTGGATTAAATAATATATTCAAAGACGGCACCAATTACGGTAGTGATGAGGATCTTGCAATCATTGATGCAGGCGGTTGGGTAGAGTTCTGTATGGAAGTTACGGCCCTATCTGCCAGTGATGTTCCTTCTACAGATATGAAGCTGATTCAAAAGAATATGAACAAGTCAGAGACCGTTGCCATGTATCTGGATCTCTCAATTCATAAGAGAAGATACAATATATACGGTACGATGCTGGATGATACGAACGTTACAGCGATTAACGGTAATCTTCCAATCTATCTGACGGTTCCAATCAGTACGGATCTGGCTTCCAAGGATGGTCTGGATGTTATTCGGGTTCATGAAGGTACAGTTGAACGTCTGGGAGGAAATGTTGTTCCTACAAAGGATGCTTATACGTTCCATAGTGAATTGTATTCGACATATGCATTAATTTATAAAGATTCCTCTTCAACGAGTACTTCAACAAATACAAATACCTCAACGGACGCATCAACGAGTACGAATACATCAACGAGTACGAATACATCAACGAGTACGAATACATCAACGAGTACGAATACGTCAACGAGCACGAATACATCAACCAGTACGAATACATCAACAAGCACAAGTACCTCCACGAGCACGAATACATCAACGAGCACGAATACATCAACCAGTACGAACACATCAACAAGCACACGTGACGATCGGACAACGGCATCTACCCGGACTCCGTCTGCGTCAACCAGCGATTTAAATACTGGAACTAAGAATACGCCAAGTAATCTTGTAGTGAAGTCACCGACAACAGGTGATGAGGCATCTATTGGATTGGTAGTTGTGATCATGGCATTGATGTTGTTTACGGGAGTAGTGATCATTCGAAAAGGACGTTTATCGAAATAATTAAATAATTGAATAACCAATACTTTCCATAATAGTTTTGCTTTTTTTGATAATAATAGTAATAAGACAACGAACGCAGTGATCTCCATAAGGCATACGCCGTATGGAATCACAAGCGGCGTATGTCTGAATAACTAATATGGAGGTAGCGATCATGTCTAATAGTAAGTATTCTAACAGTGATGCTATGAACCGTTTTAAGATGGAGTGTGCATCTGAGGTTGGTGTTGATCTGAAGCAGGGTTATAATGGTGATTTAACATCAAGACAGAATGGTTCTGTTGGTGGTCAGATGACCAAGAAGCTTGTTGAAGCTCAGATGAAGGCTATGGCCGGCAAGTAAGATTTGTAAGATCTGCAAGATCGGCTGTATTCATTTGAATAACAGGTTTGGAATTCAGAAGTCCGGAAGATTTTTCTTCCGGACTTTTTTGATATTGATACTTGTCTATTGCATGTTACGCATTTCTTTATAAACAGTCTAGACATCACAGATGTATTTGTGTTATAATCTAATGAATCGTGGGCTTTTAGTATGCTTCGATAATAACACGCTTCGATAACTGGTCGGAACTGTTAATATCGGACAGATATCATAATATATAAGCTCGTAAGTTTAAGGAGGATTTTTTAACATGAGTTACACAGTAGAAAAATTGGAAAAGAATATGGCAAAGATCACAATAGAAGTGTCTGCTGAGGAGTTTGAGACGGCAATGGTGACTGCATATAATCAGCAGAAGAGTAAGATCTCCGTTCCGGGCTTCCGTAAAGGTAAGGTTCCTATGGCATTTATCGAGAAGGCCTATGGTCCGGAAATGTTCTATGATGACGCAGCCAATATCTGCATTCAGAATGCTTATCCAAGAGAAATGTCAGCATCTGATCTCGAAATCGTATCAAGACCTAAGATTGATGTAACTCAGATTGAGAAAGGCAAGCCGTTCATTTTCACAGCAGAGGTTGCTCTGAAACCGGAAGTGACACTTGGAGATTACAAGGGCGTTGAGGTTGAGAAGACAGCGGTTGAAGTAACAGATGCAGATATGGAAGCAGAACTCAAGCGCGTTCAACAGCAGAATTCCAGAACGATAGATGTTACAGATCGTCCGGCACAGATGGATGATGAAGTAACGATTGATTTTGAAGGCTTTGTAGACGGTACGGCATTTGAAGGCGGTAAGGGCAGTGATTATCCTTTGAAGCTGGGCTCACACTCCTTTATTGATACCTTTGAGGATCAACTGGTAGGTAAGAGTATCGGAGATCAGGTAGATGTGAATGTTACATTCCCTGAGGATTATCAGGCAGCGGATTTGGCTGGAAAGCCGGCGTTATTCAAGGTTGCGATCAAAGGAATCAAGGCAACCGAATTGCCGGAATTAGATGATGAATTTGCAAGCGAAGCGTCTGAATTTGATACTATGGAAGAGTACAAGGAGGATATCCGTAAGACCTTACTTGCCAAGAAAGAATCGGAAGCAAAGCGTCAAAAAGAAGATAAGGTTATTGATAAGATTATTGAGAACGCGTCCATGGATATTCCAGATGCCATGATCGATATGCAGCAAGAGCAGATGATTGACGAATTCGAACAGCGGCTCCAGTATCAGGGACTTCGTCTGGAACAGTATTTCCAGTTCTCTGGTACGGATCGTGATGCCTTAAAGGAACAAATGAAAGAAGACGCATTGAAGCGTATCCAGTCCCGTCTGGTATTGGAAGCAATTGCTAAAAAAGAGAATATTGAAGTAACACAGGAAGATATTGATAAAGAATTGGAGAATATGGCTAAGATGTATCAGATGGATCTGGAGCGTCTGAAAGAAGTCATGGGAGATAATGAAACCGATTCCATCAAAAAAGATATTGCGATCCAAAAGGCTGTGGAATTGGTTGCCGAGGCTGCCAAGGAGGTATAATCCTTAGGAAGAATTTGAAATATCTTCGATCATATGAATTATTTGTCACAAAGTGACAAGGTTTGACAGAGGTATATGATAGGATAGCAGCAAATAGATAAATTGGAGGAGATAAAATATGAGTTTAATTCCTTATGTCATTGAACAGACAAGCCGTGGGGAACGGTCTTATGATATTTATTCCAGATTATTAAAAGACCGTATTATTTTTCTGGGAGAAGAAGTAAGTGATGCGTCCGCAAGCGTGATCATTGCCCAGCTTCTGTTTTTGGAATCTGAAGATCCGTCCAAGGATATTAATCTGTATATTAACAGTCCCGGTGGCTCTGTGTCTGCTGGTTTTGGTATTTATGATACTATGCAGTATATTAAGTGTGATGTATCAACAATCTGCTGCGGTATGGCAGCTAGCATGGGAGCATTTTTGCTTGCGGGCGGTACACCCGGAAAACGTCTGGCTCTTCCGAATGCGGAGATCATGATCCATCAGCCGATGGGCGGTATGCCAAGCGGCAGTCAGGCCAGCGATATGAAGATCACCACAGATCATATCTTAAGAACGCGTCGTAAGATCAATGAGATTCTTGCCAAAGAGACCGGTAAGCCGGTAGAACAGCTGGAGATCGACACGGATCGGGATAACTGGCTGACCGCGCAGGAAGCGAAGGAATATGGACTGATCGATAATGTAATTACCAATCGGGAAGAATCATGATTCCTGCTTCTGATAAAGTGGATTATTTAGAGTATCATAATATTTTATTTGAGATTGAGGTAGTAAAATGGCGAATCGAAATGAGGAACGAAAACCACTGCGGTGTTCGTTTTGCGGTAAGACGGAAGATCGGGTTCGTAAGCTGATTGCGGGTCCCGGAGCGTCAAATGTATACATTTGCGATGAATGTGTGGAAATCTGCTATGAGATCATTCGGGAAGAACTAGAGGATGCGATTGATACAGGCGATATTAATCTGATGCGCCCGAAAGAGATTAAGGAATTCCTTGATGAATATGTAATCGGACAGGAACAGGCAAAGAAGATTCTTGCTGTAGCTGTCTATAACCATTATAAGAGAATTCTTTCTGCCAGAGATTTTGATGTAGAGCTTCAGAAAAGTAATATTATTATGGTTGGACCTACCGGTTCCGGTAAGACTTATCTGGCACAGACAATGGCTAAGCTCTTAAATGTTCCTTTTGCTATTGCAGATGCTACAGCTTTGACAGAAGCCGGATATGTAGGTGAAGATGTTGAAAACATCCTTTTAAAGCTGATCCAGGCTGCGGACTATGATATTGAACGGGCAGAACATGGAATTATCTATATTGATGAGATTGATAAGATTACCAAGAAGTCTGAAAATGTGTCTATTACCAGAGATGTATCCGGAGAGGGTGTACAACAGGCTCTTCTTAAGATTATTGAAGGAACCATCGCATCTGTTCCGCCTCAGGGTGGCAGAAAGCATCCGCATCAGGAATTGATCCAGATTGATACCACAAATATCTTATTCATCTGTGGCGGTGCTTTTGATGGTCTGGAGAAGATCATTGAGCAGCGGATTGGTCAGAAATCGATAGGTTTCGGCGCAGAGATCCGACAGACGGATGAACAGAATGTAGGCGATCTGTTTAAGAAGGTTACACCGCAGGATTTTGTGAAGTATGGTCTGATCCCGGAATTTGTAGGACGTGTTCCGGTAACGGTTTCATTGGATCAGTTGGATGAAGAAGCTCTGGTTCGTATCTTGACAGAGCCAAAAAGTGCCATTGTGAAGCAGTATAAGAAATTGTTTGAAATGGATGGCGTAGATCTGGAATTCAATGAAGATGCGCTGATTTCCATTGCGAAGCTTGCCATGGAGCGTAAGACCGGTGCCAGAGGACTGCGGGCAATTATGGAAGAATCTGTACTGGATCTGATGTATGAGATTCCTTCTGATGATCATATTGAGCGATGCACGATCACCAAAGAGGTTGTGGAGGAGCATGCGGATCCGGAACTTGTATATTCCGATAAGCCGATCCCGAAAAAGGAATTTCTCTCTAAGCATATGAGAAATAATGGAGAGATCGCATAATATAAGACATGAAAATGCATATTTGTGTAATGAATTTCTTTGTGCTGATCTGGCAATTGCATAGGTCAGCACATTTTGTTATCTGATTGATGAGTAAAAAAGAGAGGTATTCATATGGTGATTAAACGTGCGGAATTAGAGACAGTATGCGGCATTACGAGTAAGCTGCCGGAGAATTCACTCCCGGAGATTGCGTTTGCAGGAAAATCAAATGTTGGGAAATCATCTTTGATCAATGCATTAATGAATCGTAAATCTTTAGCACGTACCTCTTCCCAGCCTGGCAAGACGCAGACGATCAATTTCTATAAGATCAATGATGAGCTTTTTTTTGTTGATCTGCCGGGTTACGGCTATGCAAAGGTATCAGCTGAGACAAAGGCAAAATGGGGGAAAATGATCGAACGGTATCTTCATAGATCGAAGCAGCTACGACTGGTCTTTTTATTGATTGATATCCGGCATGAGCCGCTTCAGAATGATCATACGATGTATCATTGGATCGTAGAGAATGGCTTTCAGCCGATCATCATTGCTACGAAATTAGATAAGATCAACCGAAGCCAGGTAGATAAGCAGATTAAGCTGATTGGTCAGACCTTAGATGTTGTTCCGGGTACACCGATTATACCGTTTTCCTCTGTCACGAAACAGGGAAGAGATAAAATATGGGAATTCATTCAGACTTATAAAGATTATGAGAGGGAAGAGTAATCGTGGTTTTAAATAGCAGGTGATGAACCGCTATTTGCGGATGAATTGCTTCCCCAGAGCTGACCTACCAGATAATCATAGATATCATTGCTTTTATCCTGCCAACAGTCACAGATCATGGTTGCCTGATCTAAGGATGGTACATTGATCTTGATATCCAGCATGGTTTCTCCACGTTCCAAGATCGTGCATTGTACCATATATTCATCCCGCTTGGCAGGATAGTAGGTGGCATAGACCTCCACTTCGTTTCTGAGATGAATCTGTTCTTCTTCAAAATAATGATAGACATCGTCCTTGATGGCAGATGAGATCTTGTATTCAAATAATTCGAGAGCTTCTTTCCCCTCTGGATTCAAATGATACTGCGTGGTGTTCCGAATCTGTTCAGAACGGATGAATCCGGCGTCCTCCAATTCACTTGCGGCCTGCTGAAAATTGAAATAATTCGTATAGCCCTTATCCAATATGAACTGAGAAAGCTGTGAGGTCGTAAGCGGGAAATCCACCCGATCCAGCATAAACAAAATGATCAATTTGTATAGAGTAAGATGATTATCTGCCATAATGGTTATCCTTTTAATATATTGCCTCTCGTCCTGGCGGCAAGTTGGTCGCTGCATTTTGAATCGTATTAGAGTTAAGCAACTTCTTGCTGATAATTGCCACCTATTGCCGATACCGGTAACAGATGGCAATTATTATTATTTTGTTTCTATGAAATATGTTCCTTAACAGCCTGTGCAACGGCATCGGCAATGCCCGGTTCAAACGCGGCAGGTAAGATATAGTCCTCGTTCAGTTTCTCGTCAGGAACCAAGGCAGCTAACGCGTGGGCGGCAGCTAACTTCATATCTTCTGTGATCTGAGGTGCGCGTCCTTCTAATGCACCCTTGAAGATACCCGGAAATGCAATGACATTATTAATCTGGTTCGGGAAATCCGAACGACCGGTTCCGACCACGCGAGCACCGACAGCTTTCGCGATATCCGGCATGATCTCAGGAACGGGATTGGAGAGTGCAAAGATAATAGCATCCGGATTCATAGTCTTCACCATCTCAGCTGTTACTACATTTGGTGCGGATACGCCAACAAAGATATCAGCACCAATTAAGGCATCCGCAAGTGTTCCTTCTTTATTCTCGAGATTTGTAACTGCTAACATTTCCTGCTTTGCCCAGTTTAGGTTTGATGACTTCTTGCTGACAATTCCACGGCTGTCGCAGATGATCAGGTGCTTGAATCCATATAAGAGCAGTAATTTAGAGATAGCAATTCCAGCAGAGCCGGCACCATTCACAACAATATGACAGTTTTCCTTCTGCTTGCCGGTTACCTTTAGGGCATTGATAATGGCAGCAAGCACTACGATAGCTGTTCCGTGCTGGTCATCGTGAAATACAGGAATATCCAATACTTCTTTCAGTCGTTTTTCAATTTCAAAACAGCGGGGAGCGGAGATGTCCTCCAGATTAATCCCGCCGAATACCGGAGCAATCCGGATCACACTTTCAATAATTTCTTCTGTGTCCTGTGTATCCAAGCAGATCGGAACCGCATTGACTCCGCCGAATTCCTTGAAAAGTACAGCTTTTCCTTCCATAACCGGGATAGCTGCTTTGGCTCCGATATTGCCTAAACCTAAGACCGCGCTGCCATCGGATACGACAGCAATGGTATTGGCTTTACTGGTATATTTGTATACATCCTCAGGATTTGCTGCAATCTCGCGGCAAGGCTGTGCAACACCCGGGGTATAAGCAAGAGAGAGGTCTTTTGCATTCTGAACGGAACACTTGGATTTGGTCTCTACCTTGCCTGCCCATTTTTCATGGAGCATTAATGACTCTTCATATACATCCATTGTATAATCCTTTCTATTAACGAAGCATTTATTATTCTTCAATTTAATTGTTCTCAGATATCTATTATTTCTCCCGCTCGGCATCCAGCATAGCACGAACCTTCATGGACAGACCAAAGAGGTTAATAAAACCTTCTGCATCCTTATGATCATAGAGGTCGCCTGTGGTAAAGCTTGCCAGCTCCTCGCTGTATAAAGAGTAAGGAGATGTTGTCCCGGCTTTGATAATATTCCCCTTGTAAAGCTTGAATTTGACCTCACCGGTAACACGTTCCTGCGTTTTCTCGATGAATGCCTGAAGAGCTTCCCGAAGAGGACAGAACCATTTGCCTTCGTATACCATATCAGCGAACTTGGCACCGAGCTGCTTCTTATATGCCAAGGTATCGCGATCGAGGATCAGCTCCTCTAACTGCATATGTGCTTCCATTAGGATCGTTCCGCCCGGAGTCTCATAGACACCACGGGATTTCATACCTACTACACGGTTCTCAACGATATCTACAATGCCGATCCCATGCTTGCCGCCCAGACGATTCAACTCGCGGATAATATCCGATACCTTCATTTTCACACCGTTGACACTGGTCGGTACACCCTTCTCAAATGTCATGGTTACGTATTCTCCTTCGTCCGGAGCTTTTTCCGGATAGGTGCCGAGAACTAATAAATGATCATAATTCGGTTCGTTGGCAGGAGACTCTAATTCCAAGCCTTCATGGCTGATATGCCATAAGTTACGGTCACGGCTGTAGCTGCTGTCTGCGGAAAACGGGAGATCAATACCATGCTGCTTGCAATATTCAATTTCTTCCTCACGGGAATTCATAGTCCATTCCGGCTGACGCCATGCAGCGATGATCCGAATATCCGGAGCCAGTGCCTTGATGGTCAGCTCAAACCGTACCTGATCATTCCCCTTACCGGTAGCACCGTGGCAGATGGCAACAGCCCCTTCCTTACGGGCAATCTCAACCAGACGCTTGGCAATGACCGGACGCGCCATAGATGTACCTAATAAATATTTATATTCATAGACACCGTTTGCCTGTACGGTCGGAACAACATAATCATCACAGAATTCGTCTACAACATCCTCAATATATAACTTGGCTGCACCAGACAGCTTTGCGCGCTCCTCAAGACCATCGAGTTCGCTTTCCTGTCCTACATCGATGCAGACACAGATTACTTCATAATCATAATTTTCCTTTAACCAAGGAATAATGGCGGTAGTATCCAAACCACCGGAATACGCTAATACAACTTTTTCTTTCATGGGGTTCCTCCTGCTTTTTATGTTTTTTTTAAATCAGTCATTGACTAAATACAAATATACAACTATAATGCATATTGTGCAAGAGATTTCTTGAAGAAATTATATATACTTCGCGAAAACAATTTGCATAATATTCATAAAAAACGAATTTTTATTCACTTGATTATTCTCCTATATATATGTTATATATAGGATGTATTAACCAAAAGAAAGAGGTCATGAGTATGATTAAAGTTGGAATTATCGGATCCACAGGATATGCAGGTCAGGAAATAATTAGGCTGCTGTTGGGACATAAAGATGCAGAAGTTGTCTGGTATGGATCCAGAAGTTATATTGAAAAAAAATATTATGAAGTATTTGGCAATATGTTTCAGATTGTGGATGATGTATGCCTCGATGATAATATGGAAGATCTTGCGAATCAGGTTGATGTGATCTTTACCGCTACTCCGCAGGGCTTATGCGCATCCTTAGTGAATGAAGAAATACTCAGTAAAGCCAAGATCATAGACTTAAGCGCTGATTTTCGGATCAAAGATGTAAAAGTCTATGAAGATTGGTATGGAATCGAACATAAAAGTCCGCAATTTATTGAAGAGGCAGTATATGGACTATGTGAGATTAATCGGGAGAAGATTCGTAAGGCCCGCTTGATTGCGAATCCGGGATGCTATACGACTTGCTCCATTTTGTCTTTCTATCCCTTGGCTAAGGAGAAGCTGATCGATATGAAATCCATCATTATTGATGCCAAATCCGGAACCTCCGGTGCCGGTAGAGGGGCAAAGGTGAATAATCTGTATTGTGAAGTAAATGAGAGCATTAAGGCGTACGGTGTTCTTACCCACAGACATACTCCGGAGATTGAAGAGCAGTTAGGCTATGCTGCAGGTGAAGAACTTAGATTGATCTTTACTCCGCATTTGGTGCCGATGAATCGTGGTATTCTGGTAACAGGATATGCGAACTTAAGTAAGAATGTGACTTACGAAGAAGTGCGTGCGGCATATGATAAATATTATAAGAATGAGAAATTCGTTCGTGTGCTGGATAAGGATGTCTGTCCGGAAACCAGATGGGTGGAAGGCAGCAATTATGTGGATGTGAATTTCAAGATTGATGAAAGAACGAACCGGATCGTAGTCATGGGTGCTTTGGATAATCTGGTAAAAGGTGCTGCGGGACAGGCAGTTCAGAATATGAATCTGATTTGTGGTCTGCCGGAGGAAGAAGGGTTATTGATGGCACCGGTATTTCCGTAATTATTGAATAGTGACGATTTAAGAAGGAAGGATAGATTGTATGAGTGTTAAGGTAATAGAAGGTAGTATCACGAGTCCGAAGGGATTTCAGGCAGCGGGACTCCGGGCCGGTATTAAGCCGGGAAAGACAAATAAGGATATGGCGCTTTTGGTGAGTACGGTTCCGTGTGCATTAGCGGGTGTTTTTACAAGGAATCTGGCGAAGGCTGCTCCGGTGAAATGGGACATGAGTGTAGTGTGTAATCATGGTACGGCACAGGCGGTTGTTGTGAATACTGGTATTGCAAATGCCGGAACAGGAAAGGTCGGAGAGGAGAATACAAGACGGACGGCAGAGAAGGTGGCATCCGAGCTAACGATTCGACCGGAACAGGTACTGGTCATGTCTACGGGTGTGATCGGAGCTCAGCTTCCGATGGACGTGATCGAGAACGGAGTGACAATGCTTCATCAGGCACTCAGCTTTGAGGAACAGGCCGGACATGATATGGCGGAGGCAATTCTGACAACTGATACCCATCCGAAGGAAATTGTGGTGGAATATGAGCTTGGCGGCAAAACCGTAACAATGGCTGGAATCTGTAAGGGCTCCGGTATGATCCATCCGAATATGGGAACTATGCTTTCGGTAATTGCGACGGATGCTATGATCAGCCGGGAACTGATCCAAAAGGCATTAAGTGAATATGTAGAGGATACTTTTAATATGGTGTCAGTAGACGGAGATACTTCTACCAATGATACCGTAGTGGTTATGGCAAATGGTCTGGCAGAGAATAAGCTAATTCAAAATGAACAGGAAAGCAGCGAGGATTATGCAAGCTTCAAAGAGGCACTGCTTACGGTTATGACCTATCTTGCTAAGAATATAGCGGCAGATGGGGAAGGGGCTACCCGGTTATTAGAGGTGAACGTGAATCATGCAAGGGATAAAGAGACTGCGAAGATTCTGGCGAAATCCATTGCTACATCGAATCTTACCAAGGCTGCTGTCTACGGCATGGATGCAAACTGGGGCAGGATCTTGTGTGCTATGGGATATTCCGGTGCGCAGTTTGATCCGGAGCAGGTAGATATTCAAATATCCAGTGTGGAAGGAACGGTCACTTTGGCAGAGAATGGAATTGCAGCATCGTATGATGAGGAAGTCGCAACGAAGATCCTGTCACCGGACAAGGTACAGATCATAGCGGATGTTCATCAGGGAGATGCTTCCGCAACAGCCTGGGGTTGTGATCTGACCTATGAATATGTGAAAATTAATGCGGATTACAGGTCGTAGAAAGTGAGGATACAGAGATGACGAATAATGGACTTAATATGGAACAGGTGATGCTGCAGGCACAGACCTTGATCGAGGCGATTCCATTTATACAGAAGTTCCGTGGGAAGAAGATCGTGGTAAAGTACGGCGGCAGCGCGATGTTAGATGATAATCTGAAGTATAATGTGATCCGGGATGTAGCACTCCTTAAGTTGATCGGATTGCAGCCGATCATTGTACATGGCGGCGGTAAGGAGATTACAAAATGGGTACAGTTATCCGGTAAGGAGCCGCAGTTTGTCAACGGACTTCGTGTAACGGATGCTGAGACCATGGAGATTGCCGAGATGGTTCTTTCTAAGGTTAATAAAAGTCTCGTGCTGATGATGGAACAGTTAGGACTGAAAGCTGTCGGTATCAGTGGCAAGGATGCCGGTATGATGACTTGTTCCAAAAAATATGTAGACGGCAAGGATATCGGATTTGTCGGCGAAGTAACGAAGGTAAACAGTTATATTATTGACACACTTCTGGATAATGATCTGATCCCGGTAATCTGCCCGATCGGTATCGGAGAGGATTTTCAATCGTATAATATCAATGCGGATGATGCGGCATGTGCGGTTGCTACAGCCATTGGCGCGGAAAAACTGGTATTCTTAACGGATATCGAAGGAGTATTTGAAGATCCGATGGATAAGAGTACGCTGATTTCTGCTATGACGGTAGAAGAGGCAGAAGCCTTTATTCAAAAGGGTGTTGTCGGTGGCGGTATGCTTCCGAAACTGCAGAACTGTATCGATGCTATCAACAACGGAGTGGCTCGCGTCCATGTATTGGACGGTCGGCTGGAGCATTGTCTGTTGCTGGAGTTCTTTACCAATAAAGGTATCGGAACTGCGATTTTAAAGGAGCCGCTATTTGATGAAGATAACAAGAATCAATAATAAAAATAATATTATAAACAAAACATGGTTCAGAAGGCTGTCGGTAATTATTGTTTGCGGAGGTTTTCTGTTGTCAATGACCGGCTGCAGTGGACAAGCGTCTGTGGAAGAACCGACAACAGAAGTAATCACTTATAATAATTATACTGATTTTGAAACAATCGTTGCTGGTCTTCCGTCCGAGTATACTGATGAGAACGGGGAAATGAAGGAAGTGGAATTGACATTCTGGTATAGTGATGTCAGACAGGCTCCTTATTATGAAGCTGCCGCTGCGGAGTTCCATGATCGGTATGGAGTTAAAGTATATTGCGATTATCAGAATCCGGTAGATTATCTGGAAGCGATCAATAATGCCGATATTCAATATGATGGTCCGGATCTGTTTATTCTATCAAATGATCAGATCAAGAAAGCCTATCTGGCTGGACTGTCTGCTAAGAATACACTTTATACAGATGCCTTTTGGAATGCAAATTATCCGGAAGTAGCTCGAAAAGCCTGTATGACGGGAGGCTATATGATTGGTTATCCCATATATATGGACACCTGTATTATGATTTATGATTCCTCATTGACCGGCGAACCTTCTACATTCGGCGATATAACGAATTTTGCGGTTGGATTTGAGGATGAGACCAACACGAAGACTATTTTCCGGTTTGATATATCAGATCCGTATTGTGATTATATGTTCCTTGGTGACGGAGCGGATATATTCGGAGAATATGGCGAGAATACCAATGAATTTGATGTATCAAATGATGATGTGATACAGAACATGACCTATTATCAGTCATTACGGGATTATTTCTCGTTAGATGTTGAGACGAGTACTTATGATGAGATAAAGAAGGAGCTTTCCGAAGGAACGCTTGTATATGGAATTGTGAAGACGGATATTCTTCCGGAACTGTCCGAATACGGAACGGATTATCATCTGTGCCCGATTCCGGAATTGTCGGATACTTTATCCGTTCAGAATCTGTCCACAACGTATGCCGTTAGTGTCAGCAGTTATACAGACAATGAAGAATATGCAAATTTGTTTGCGGCATATCTGTCTTACGAATTTACGGATAATCTGTATGGAATGACACATAGCGTTGCAGTTCGTTCATCTATTCCACATTTGGATGACAACGAATCAGCTGCGTACGAAGAATACAAGACATCCGTTCCGGTTCCAAAGGCATTGGAAAACGGGGATTTCTGGATTTATACGGAAATCTGTTTTAAAAATATATGGAATGGCAATGATGTGGCTTCAGAGATGCAGAATCTTCAGAAGCAGATGGAGATCCGTTTGAACTGAGACCATCATGAATTCAAAGAATAATTCCGGGGCATTATGCTTATCCTAATAAAACAGGAGGTGAGAATAATGCTTGGAATCATCATTGCTTTGATCTCTGGTGCTTTGATGAGCATTCAGGGAGTCTTTAATACGGGTGTTACTAAGCAGACCGGAAACTGGATCGTCAACAGCTTTGTCCAGTTTACCGGTTTTCTTGTATGTATTGTTGTATGGTTTTTTAAAGAACGTCAGCAGACAGGGTTTGCGGATCTGTTCCGGATCGATCATAAATATATGCTGCTGGGCGGAGTGATCGGAGCTTTTATAACATTGACGGTCATTGTCAGTATGAAGAATCTTGGACCGGCCAGAGCAGCGTTATTGATCGTTGTATCTCAAGTGGCGGTTGCTTATCTGATCGAATTGTTTGGCTGGTTTGAAGTAGAACGGGCTGCATTTGAATGGAGAAAGCTGTTAGGAATGCTTACAGCGGTTGCCGGTATCGTGTTGTTTCAATGGCAATAGTGACTGCTTGCATCCGAAGCGGCAAGATGCTATAATGTTTCGCAGTGGGTTATATGCTTATATCTTTGATCTGTAATGGAAAGAGGTATCTTTGAACGGGTCATGGAAGTTATGCTTTGTAATAAGCTGTATATTAGTATTGATTATGCTGTCGGCATGTGAAGCCGAACAGCAGATTCCTCTACAGGAATATCCCGGTATGGAGTCGGAATCGGATAGTATGGGCGGATCCGATATAGAACCTGTAGAAGAGCCGACAACAGAAGAGTTTAATGAACAGATTTATGTATTTGTCTGTGGATGTGTAGTAAATCCGGGAGTTTATCTGTTAGATCCGGGAAGCAGAGTCTGCGATGGAATTGAACTTGCCGGCGGATTAACGGAAGATGCTGACTGTAATGTCGTGAATCAGGCCAGAGTGATTGTGGATGGAGAGAAGATCTATATTCCGGCTGTGGGTGAGAATTATACAGAGACGGAATCGGAATCGGGATTAGAACCGACTCATACGAACTCTTCCGGTCTTGTTGACCTGAATCGTGCTACACGGGAAGAATTGCTTATGTTACCTGGAGTCGGAGAATCCAAAGCAGATGCGATCCTTACTTATCGGGAGAAGAACGGTGGTTTTCATTCTAAGGAAGAGTTAATGAATATTACAGGAATTAAAGAAGGCGTTTTTCATAAGCTGGAAAATATGATATGTGTTGATTAGATGTAACTTAGTCGAGATAAGATCTGCGTTGATCAGAAGTAACTTAGGCGAGGTGGAGTATGAAAAAAATCTTAGTAGTAGATGATGAAAAATTGATTGTCAAGGGAATTAAGTTCTCTTTGGAACAGGACGATATGTCTGTGGATTGTGCCTATGATGGGGAAGAAGCTTTGAATCTGGCCAGAGAGAATCAATATGATATGATCTTATTGGACATCATGCTTCCGGTTATGACCGGTTTGGAGGTCTGCCAGCAGATCCGTGAATTCTCGGATGTACCGATCATTATGCTTACGGCAAAAGGAGAAGACATGGATAAGATTCTCGGATTGGAATATGGTGCTGATGATTATATTACCAAGCCGTTTAATATTCTGGAAGTCAAAGCCCGTATCAAGGCAATCATGCGGCGTAATCAGAAAAAACCTGCTGTAGAAGAGTCTGCGCATAAAGTGACAGCCGGAGATCTGACATTAGACAGTGACAGCCGGAGAGTTGTTATTTCCGGAAAGGAGATTAATCTGACAGCTAAAGAATTCGATCTACTGGAACTGTTATTATTCCATCCGGATAAGGTATATTCCAGAGAGGCATTATTACAGACGATCTGGGGCTCGGATTATCCCGGAGATGTACGTACCGTAGATGTACATATCAGACGTTTGCGCGAAAAGATCGAAGAGGATCCAGGTACACCAAAATACATCCACACAAAGTGGGGGGTAGGTTATTATTTCCATGGTTAAGCGACTGTTAAGGAAGATCAAAAGTTATCAGTTTGTTATCTTTATCACCTTTTTTCTTGCTGCACTTGTAATGTTCTTTGCCTTCGGTATCTATTTTCAGAATACATATCAGAAGAAGACTATGGAGAATAAGATTGCCCAGGTTCAAAGTCAATGCAATATTCTGGCCAGTCAGGTACTGCAGAATAATTTCATCATTTCATCTAACATGAATAATCTGAATTCGGAGATTGATCAGCTGGCCAATGTATTAGAAGGCAGAATTATTATTGTTGATTCTAATTATCTTGTAATTAAGGATACTTATACGATTGAACAGGGACGATATCTGATATCCAAGGATGTTCATGAGATTATGATCGGAAGATCGGGAGGAAAGACAAAAACCCTGTCTCAGAATGAGTATATAGAGATTTTGGTTCCAATCCTTGATACATCAACGGTTACGCAGCCTATTACAACCGATAATTCTAATAAGCCTTCTTTTGTTAATTCTGACCAGAAGCAGGCAAGAGGGGTGATTATCTGTGTGGTTTCCATCGGAGAACTTACGGATACCAATGCATATATGCAGTCTCAGGCGGACATTTTATATGGATTCTTTATCTTTATATCCCTAGTTGTTGCTTTGATCATGTCTTTGATTCTTCCACAGCCGATTCGGATCTTAAATCGCAAACTCCAGCATATTGCTGAAGGACATCTTGATGAACCGATCATAGTCGATCATTCATATTCGGAAGTACAGGATGTTACAGATACCTTTAATCAGATCACGGGGAAGATTCAGGTTCTGGAAAGTTCAAGACAGGAATTTGTATCCAATGTATCACATGAATTAAAGACACCAATCACTTCCATGAAGGTGTTGGCTGACTCTCTTCTAATGCAGGAGAATGTGCCGGCAGAAATGTATCGGGAATTCATGGGGGATATTGCAGAAGAGATTGATCGTGAGAATAAAATCATTACAGATCTTTTGACGTTAGTACGATTGGATAAGCAGGCAACCAACCTCAATATTGAAACCGTAAATATCAATGAAATGTTGGAATTGCTTCTGAAGAGAATCCAGCCAATCGCAGCGGAACGAGGTATAGAGATCATTTTAGAGAGTATGCGTGAAATTGTGGCAGAGATTGACTCGGTAAAGCTGTCTCTGGCATTCAGTAATTTGATTGAAAACGCAGTTAAATATAATCAGGATGGCGGCTGGGTTCGCGTGAATCTGGATGCAGATCATAAGTTTTTCTATGTTAAGGTATCCGATTCCGGAGTTGGGATTCCGGAGGATTGTCAGGACAAGGTCTTTGAACGTTTTTATCGCGTTGATAAGGCAAGATCCAGAGATACCGGTGGTACAGGTCTTGGACTGGCTATTACACGCAATGCGATCCTGATGCATAAAGGTGCTATCCAGTTATATAGCAAGCTTGGTGAAGGAACTACATTTACCGTGCGTATTCCTTTGATTTATATCAGCTAGAGAGGAGAAAGATGGAATCATGAAAAAATGGATGTTTGCCCTATTATCAATGTTATTAATAGTGATTCTGACTTCTTGTACCTCGGATGAGCCTGTTCCAGTTGTGGAAGAGGAATTGAAAGAGGGATATATCTATCTGTATTATGTCAACGGAAATACATTTGAATTAGAACATGAACAGTACAAGGTACCTGCTAATAGTTCTGAAGCCAAAAGAGTTGCCATGATTCTTGAATATATGATGCATGGAACTCCGGGAGATCAGACGAATATCATGTCCAGTGCCCTGACTATGATTCAGTCGTCCTATGATGAGGATCATAATCTGGTTAAAATCACTGTGAATTCTGCAAATAATCTAAATGATGAATATGTAGAAGTTCTGACGAAGGAAGCCATTACAAAAACCTTGTGTCAGTTAGATTATGTGAATACTATTCAGTTGGAAATCTATGATTCGTCTACGATGCTTGAAGGAACCCGGTTTGAGAGATATGATGCGGCATCATTTGTAAATGCTGAAGAAGTGGGGGGGTTCCTTCAAAAAGGAACCATTACCATCTATTTTGCAAATGAGACTGGTGACCGCTTATTGGAATATGGTAAATCCGTAGAGATTACGAATAACGTATCTTTGGAGCAGATTGTTATGGAATCATTGATTACAGGACCTTTGCGTGAAGGATACGGGCAAACAATACCGGAAGGCACAACACTTAAACGTATTTCCATTAAAGACGGTACCTGTTATGTGGATCTTTCCGGTGATTTTAATGCACCGTTGGATACATGTAAAGATTATGTAACAATCTATTCGATCGTGAATTCATTATGTGAACTTCCGACAATCAGTAAGGTACAGTTTTTGATTGATGGACAGAAGCAGGAATTCTATCGGGAATCTTATCCGATGGATGGAATCTTTGAGTTTCAAGAGGGATTGATTGAAGAGAACGAGGAGGATAAAGAATAATACATGAATCGACGTCAACTGGTTTGTGGAGTCTTGGCGTTTGTAATTGGGCAGTTAATTGGTATGGAATCCGCCATGGGTATGGGACTGGCTGTGGCGTTGATTATTAATGGAATCCGGAGAGTATACCTTCGAGAGGATTCCCATAGAAGCAGTCCTTTTTTTGTTTGGGGTATCATATTGTTTGCGATTCTCGGAATAATGAATGGTGTGCGCTGTAATCTGAAAGATGATTTTCTAGATCAAGTAGAACAAATAAGCAATACGAAAAAAGTATATCTGAATACAGAGTGTACTATTCTTCGAATAGAACCCCGTGATTCCACTGTGGTTTTAGAATTGCGTTTGGAATCGGCAGAACCAGATCCTGATCAAGAGAGGGAGATGATTGATGTTCTGAAAACGGTATTATACAGTACGAATCATGTGCATAAATATCATATACGATGTTATCTGCATAATTATTATGAGGATCTTAGGATTGGAGATAAATTAAACTGTAGGATGCAGGTGAAAGTACCGGCAAGTCCGACGAATCCTGGAGAATTCAACAATAAAGTGTATTATTCTGCCAGAGGAATAGATCTGATTGGATATGCAGATTCTTATCATGTATCTGCAACCGAAAAAGGAAGAATCCGTCAAAGCTTATATCAACTTCGTTCGGATGCTTCCATGGTATATACCAAAGTTCTTGATCCAAAGCATGCGGGAATCCTTCAGACAATGATCCTTGGCTTATCTTCGCAGATGGATTCCGATATTCGTGAGATGTATCAAAGAAATGGAATTGCACATATTCTTGCAATTTCAGCACTACATATTACAATTCTCGGATCAGCATTATATAAGATGCTGCGAAAAATAGGGCTGCCATATACAGCAGCAGGTATACCTGTCATTCTTCTTCTGACCGGGTATGGCTGGATGACAGGATTTAGTAGTTCCACTATCCGGGCAGTAATGATGTTCGTTCTTTTGCTGATCGGCGATATGATAGGCAGAACCTATGATATGTTGACTGCTGCTGCAGCCTCATGCATCTGTATGCTTTTAGAGTATCCGATTCGGATTTATGATACGGCTTTCTTGTTATCTTTCAGCGCGGTAATGACGCTTGGCGTTATTGTTCCCAAATGTCTGGAGTTTGTTTCGTCTTTTCATTTATGGAGTAAATCATTGCTTACCGGTGTGATTCTTCAATTGATAACAGCACCTGTAATTCTTCATTTTTATTATGAATTACCTCTGTATGGTTGGCTTCTTAATTTGATTGTGGTTCCGCTTATGACTCCATTATTTATTTGTGGTATTTTGGGATTGTTTGGCTATATGATTCATCCGATGATTGGGGAAATGATTCTGATGCCCTGCGGATGGATTCTGAGTCTGTATACATGGTTGTGTGAGCATATGGAACGTCTTCCTTTTTCCGCAATTACTTTGGGGTTTGCTCCGGTATGGAAGATTGTACTTTATTATGCCATGTTGTTTGGGATCTATCTATTATGGAAATATAAAAAATGGATGCTGGTATTCCTGGAAATATGTGTATTTACCGGTTTTTTATTTTTGACAGAACCACATGGTCTTGATATAACAATGCTGGATATCGGACAGGGAGATTCTGTTCTTCTTCGGCTTCCTGATCGAAAAATTGTACTGATGGACGGTGGCAGCAGTAGCCGGACAGCAATCGGTAAGTATGTAATCACTCCTGCGATTAAATATAATGGCTCCGACCATATTGATTATGTATTTGTAAGTCATATGGACAGTGATCATGTCAATGGAATACTGGAATTGATAGAATCAAGATCATATAGTGGGATTCGCATTCGGAATCTGGTTCTTCCGTCTCTCGCGGAGCATGATGAATCATTTATTCCGCTTCTTCAAGCTGCATCAGAAGCGGATATAACAGTATTTCTTATGAATGAAATGGATTCACTTAATATTTCCGGTGTGGAATTTGAATGTCTCTATCCGGATTCCGATGGATGTTTTAGTAATGACACGAATAATAACTCTATGGTAATCTCAGTTACATATCAGGATTTTGATATGCTGTTTACCGGTGATCTGGAATCGGAGGGGGAGAAATTGATAATGGATCGTTATGATTTGATTCCTTATGATGTACTGAAGGTGGGGCACCATGGTTCTTCCGGAGCATCGTCAAAGCAATTCCTGCAGGAAGTGCATCCGAAGATTGCGATGATCTCCTGTGGAGCCGGTAATTCCTATGGCCATCCTCATGCCGAGACATTGGAGCGGCTTAAAAATGAAGAAAGCCTGATATACCGGACAGATCAGAACGGAGCTATAACACTGCATATTCATTTGGGCAGAATAACCGTTCAGACATATAATGTTCGATGAATGGGGTATGATAGGCTTTGCCTTGTTTGAGATTTGTAATATTAGATCTGTTATGTTATGATAGATTTGGTGTTTGCAAATAAAAATATATGAATGGTGGATTATGAAGACAATATTGGAACATATTAAGACCGGACAATTCAAGAATTATTATCTTTTGTACGGTGAGGAACGGGTATTGATACTGCAGTACCGCGATCGTTTGAAGCAGGCAATCTGTCCGGACGGAGATGATATGAATATTGTCAGGTTCAGCGGAAAGAACATTGATATTCAGGAGGTGGCAGATCTTGCCAATACACTTCCTTTTTTTTCCGAACACCGTCTGATCATTATTGAAGACAGCGGCTGGTTTGCATCCTCGAATGATTTCACAAAATATATACAGGAATTCCCGGATACTTCTTATTTTGTATTTGTTGAGCAGAATGTAGATAAAAGGAATAAGCTCTATAAAGAGGTTGATAAAGCTGGTTATACTTCGGAATTCACGAAGCCGAAACCGGGGGATCTAACAGTCAAGATCGTAAGTGATTGCAAGAAAGCAGGCAGACAGATTACCCAGGATGCGGTGGAATATATTATTGATAATGCAGGTTTTTCCTACGGATTCGTATGTATGGAGCTGGATAAGCTGTTGAATTATACGGAAGGACAGACTTCTATTACACTGCAGGATGTACAGGCAATCTGTTCCTACCAGGCGGAAGATAAGATTTTTGCCATGATTGATGCCATCGGCAATATGAACCAGAAACGGGCGGTAGATCTGTATCATGATCTTATCTTTCTTCGAAAACCTGTTAATCAGATCATGTACAATCTGATCCGTATGGTGAATATTCTTCTTCAGATCTGTGAAATGCAGAAGACCGGGACCGGAGTTCCCGAGATGGCAAAGCATCTGGGACTGAAAGAGGGTGTTGTCTACAAATATTTAGGTCAGCTGAAAAACTATGACTATGACCGGCTTCGCAGGATGCTGGATGCCGGACAGGAAGTGGAAGTCGGAATCCGAAGAGGTAAATATTCGGAGGAAGTCGGTCTGGAACTCCTGATCATGGACTATTCCATGCCGGAATCCTAAGAGACGTAAGATGCATTTGTACTTGTTCGGAATCCGGATATACAAACGGAGTAAAATATGCATGGAAGTCCGTAGATAAGTTTATTGATAATTTACTTTCTATTTGATGTGTTTTAATATATAATAGTGTCGTGTGACGCGGATCAGGATCAGAATTCGAAATCCGTGACATGAGAATACAGTTGGATGCTAAGAGAATATACGAAAAGATATGATGTTGGAGGTCTATCATGGGCGGTTTTTTCGGAGTTGCTTCAAAAGAGGATTGTGTATTTGATCTGTTTTTTGGAACGGATTATCATTCCCATTTGGGAACCAGACGGGCAGGTCTGGCAGTATACGGTAAGGAGGATGGATTTGAAAAAGCAATCCATTCGATTGAGAATGCGCCGTTTCGTACCAAGTTTGACAAGGAATCCACGACAATGCGGGGCAATATGGGTGTGGGATGTATCTCTGATTTTGAAGCCCAGCCGATCTTAGTACGGTCGCATCACGGAACATTTGCCATTACAACCGTCGGTAAGATCAATAATGCGGATGAGATTACCAATATGATCATTAAAGATAAGACGCATTTCTTTGAAATGAGCAATGGCGAGATCAACGCGACGGAATTAGTTGCTTCCATTATCAATCAGAAGGAGAATTTCATCGAAGGAATTCAATATGCTCAGGAGATTATTGAAGGATCCATGTCCATGCTGATCCTGACACCTGTAGGAATCTACTGCGCAAGAGATAAGATGGGCAGAACACCGATCGTGATCGGCAGGAAAGAAGATGCTTACTGTGCGGCATTTGAAAGTTTTTCATTTGGTAATTTGGGATATGCACCTTACAAGGAGCTGGGACCGGGGGAGGTTGTGGTTATGACTCCGGACAGTGTTAAGACATTGGTAGCACCGGGTAAGGACATGAAGATCTGTACATTTTTATGGATTTATTACGGATATCCGTCTTCGGTCTATGAGGGCGTCAGTGTAGAAGAGATGCGGTATCGATGTGGACAGGCACTGGCTAGAAGGGATCATGTTAAACCGGATATCGTAGCCGGTGTTCCGGATTCCGGGACGGCGCATGCTATTGGTTATGCCAATGAATCGGGTATTCCGTTTTCGCGTCCGTTTATCAAATATACGCCGACTTGGCCAAGATCCTTTATGCCGACCATGCAGAGCAAGCGTAATCTGATTGCAAAGATGAAGCTTCTGCCGGTGGAACAGTTGATCAAGGATAAAAGTCTGCTTCTGATCGATGATTCCATCGTCAGAGGAACACAGCTTAGGGAAACAACGGAATTCTTGTATGAATGCGGAGCCAAGGAGGTTCATATCCGTCCGGCATGTCCACCGCTGGTTTTTGGATGTAAATATCTGAATTTCTCACGAACTAATTCAGAGATGGAGCTGATCACGCGAAAGGTTATCGAAGAATTAGAGGGTGGAGAAGTGACCGACGATGTTCTGCGGGAATATGCGGACTACAATTCTGAAAAATATGAGAAAATGGTAGATAAGATCTGTGAAAAGCTGAATTTTACTACTCTTAGGTATCATAGACTGGATGATATGTTGGATGCAGTCGGAATTGATCCGGAGAAATGCTGTACATATTGCTGGAACGGACAGGAATAACAGAGTATATCATAGCAGAGGAGAGAGTAATCATGAGAATGAAGAAAGCAATTTTTGCGGTTGCCGCCACAACTTTAATGTTGACGGCTTGTAGAACGTCCGGAGATGCCGGTAACGGAAATGTGGATTCCAGAAATGATAATGTCGGTTCAGTATCGTCAGATCTGACTTCTGGAGAAGAAGATTCCGGTAAGGAAGATTCTTCGAAGAGTGCTTCTGCCAAGATAACAGCTTCGGATTTGACCGGAGAGATGCCTGTTAAGATTGTGACCGGACATGACGAGGAGAAAGCAGCACTGGATAGTGGAGAGTATAATTACAGCTTCCGTTCTGTATGGCAGTCTTATGTAGATGACTCTGAGAAAAAATATATCATGTTCAATCTGGAACAGCCGGATGGAGTATTCGTTGATCCTGGGTCAGATTTCACGATTTCATGTAACAGGAATGAGTTGTCGGGGGATTACAGATATCAGGCGTATAATAAGATTATATATGCTGGTACTGTTGTAGAGATTCCGATCGGTGATTTTGACCAGATAGAGTCTGTCTATATGTCGGATGAGGCAGGTAATCCGGTAAACGGTACAGTATATGGCATGGATTATGAAGATTACGGCGGTGGTAAGATTAACATTAACGGAAAAGAGTGTTATTACACCTATGATATTTATACTTACGATCTGGACGATCAGGAATACGGAAAGCGCGTAGAAGTGGTAATTCTTCAGGAATTAGAGAATTATGCTGACGAATATGTGCAGATTTTTGGACAGTATTGTTGTGAACTAAATGAGGAACCGGATATTGCGAAGGTAATTCAGGAAATTGCATTGAAGGAACAGTAGTAAAACAAGAACCCTGCATATGCAGGGTTCTTGTTCTATACTTTGTTATACAACATCAATTATGCCATCTTGTTGACAGCAGCGGCCATACGTGATACCTTTCTGGATACTGTATTCTTGTGATATACACCCTTAGAAGCAGCCTTATCCATCTTAGATGTAGCCTGTGCCAGATACTTCTTGGCAGCGTCCTTATCACCGGAAGCAATGGCAGCCTCAAGCTTCTTAATGGTGGTCTTAACCTCGGACTTGATCATCTTGTTACGTAAGGTCTTAGTCTCGATGACTTTAATTCTCTTCTTAGCAGATTTGATATTAGCCAAATCTTACACCTCCATACTTGTTATTCTTGTCTTCTTGTAGTAAGGTCTATATAGAATGACGAGCTATATAGGATTCCCTTTGGTCTGCATTATAACCGGACACGGACAATTTAACGCAAACATACTATTACATAATAAGCATCTTTATTTCTTTTGTCAATTACTTTTTGAAAAATAAGCTTGCAATCCGGAAAAGACTATGTTACAGTAATGTAGTTGTGATTAGCGGATGGTCCTCTGTGAAAAGATTTCATAAGAACGTCTAAGATTAAGGAGGCACACAAATGAATGATGTAGAGATCATGAAGAGCATTGAAGATGCTCAGATGAAGAGCGAAGTACCGGTATTCCATGTCGGTGATACGGTTAAGGTACACGCAAAGGTTAAGGAAGGAAATCGTGAGAGAATTCAGATTTTCGAAGGTACTGTCTTAAAGCGTCAGGGCGGAAGCAATCGTGAGACATTTACGGTTCGTAAGACTTCCAATGGTACAGGCGTTGAGAGAACATGGCCGTTACATTCCCCTAACATTGCCAAGATCGAAGTGGTTCGCCGCGGTAAGGTTCGCAGAGCTAAGCTTAACTACCTGCGTGATCGTGTTGGTAAGAGTGCTAAGGTAAAAGAGTTAGTAAAATAAACGGAATGTGTAATGAGAAAAGCAGGGACAACTCAGTTCCTGCTTCTTTTTCTGTGTGCTCCCCAAGACAAGCGGATGTTCATGCCGGAGGCAGTATTTCATCTGTACAAAGCGGAAGGAATAATGGTATACTTGATTGTAACGAACCTTTATGGCAAGGTTGGATATATGTTAGTAATATGTGGTGGTCATAATGAAGAGAAGAAATGGCAGACGGGCCTATCTGCGGGCTAACCGCAACAGACTCCGGCATAACCGGAAGGTAAAAGAATTTAATAAGCGGGAATTCTTCCGATCTCTCAGACAATATCTGATCGCGTTGATGATCACTGTAAGCGTTGGATACAGTCTGGTGGCGTTTGGAGTCCAGACTTTACGGATTATCGGTCAGTCTATGGAGCCTACCCTGAACAACGGAGATACGGTACTGGTCAATAAGGCAGCTTACTGGTTCCGCAGTCCCGCCCGTTATGATCTGATAGCGTTCAAACAACGAGAAGACGGAGAGAATTATTATAATGTGAAGCGTGTGATCGGGCTTCCGGGCGAGACGCTAACAATTCAGGATGGATATCTGTTCATTGACGGTACCGCACTGACAGATCTTCCATTCGATGAAAAGATCGCAACCGAAGGACTTGCGTTGGACGGAGTAACCCTGTCGGACGGAGAATATTTTGTGCTGGGAGATAATGTGAATAATAGTGAAGATTCCCGTTTTTCCAATATGGGCAACATATTAAAAAACGAGATTCTGGGAAAGATTGTATACCGCTATCTTCCGAAGGAGAACCGTGGCAAAGTGGAGTAGTGAATCATAGGTTCATGGGTCAACGGGGAAAATGTAATACAATATGGAATACAGATAAGAAAAACCAGTAATAATCAAGAGAAATCATCAGAGAAAAGGAAAAGAAAGAAGATGAATATACAGTGGTATCCCGGTCATATGACCAAAGCTGTCCGAATGATGCAGGAAGATATTAAGCTGATCGATATTGTAATAGAGTTGTTGGATGCCAGGGTTCCTTTGAGCAGTAAGAATCCGGATATTGATACACTTGCAAACGGTAAGTTCCGGCTGATCCTGCTGAACAAATCCGATCTGGCGGATCCGGCAGTTACCGGAGAATGGGTTCGGTATTATCGGGAGAAAGGAATTGCCGTATTAGAGATCAATGCCAGATCCGGGGGTGGAATGAAATCCATTACGGAAACGATTCGGGAGACCTGCAAGGAGAAGATTGAACGCGACCGGAAACGGGGAATCCTGAATCGGCCGCTGCGTGCTATGATCGTTGGGATTCCAAATGTAGGCAAGTCCACATTTATCAATTCCTATGCAGGCAAAGCATGTACGAAAACCGGTAATAAGCCGGGTGTTACCAAGGGAAAGCAATGGATTCATATTAATAATCAGGTAGAACTCTTGGACACACCGGGAATCCTATGGCCGAAATTTGAGGATCAGGAAGTCGGTATCCGGCTTGCTTATATTGGTTCGATCAAAGATGATATATTGAATGTCCGGGAATTGGCTCTGTCATTTATCACATATCTGACAACATGGTATCCGGGAGTCCTGGCGGGAAAATATGAAGTGGATGAGGCGTCGGAAGCCTATGATATTCTCGGACAGATAGCCGCTAACCGCCACTGTCTGCTTAAGGGAGAACAGTTGGACTACGATAAGGCGGCAATGATCCTTCTTGAAAACTATCGAAATGGCAAATTGGGAAGGATCACGCTGGAGCGGCCGGATATGGAGACGGAAGATCGTGGGAATATTTAAGAAAGATCAGATTGAGTATGATGATGAATTGAATATTGCGCATGAGATTGTGAAGATGATTCTCTATATCGGTGCGATCGTACTATTGGTATTCCTCTTTCTGACTTTTGTCGGAAGACGTTCGGAAGTATTGGGTCATTCGATGGAGGACACGCTGCATGACGGAGAAAGCATCTGGCTGGATAAGATCAGTTATCATTTTCGTGATCCGAGAAGATATGAGATTATCGTATTTCCTTATGTGGATGGCAACAGCTATTATGTGAAAAGAATCATCGGACTTCCGGGAGAAACGATCTATATCGATTCGGACGGAACCATATATATCGGGACGGAAGAGACTATATATGCGGACGATGAGGGCAATGTTCATAATGAAGCGGAGGCGTTAAACGAACCCTACGGATATGATGTGATACAGGAAGAAATGCGGGGGATCGCCGCTCTTCCGGTAACCTTGGGAGAGAATGAGTATTTTGTGATGGGAGATAATCGGAACAACAGTCAGGACAGCCGCTCGGAGGAACTGGGACCGATATCCCGGGATATTATTGAGGGACATGCCGTATTACGATTATGGCCGCTTAAGAAATTCGGTAAGATAGATGAATAGGGTCAGAATCAATGGAAGTATGATCCTAAGATATGGTACAAGAAGAGGAGATATATATGGCAACAATACAGGAGATAAAGATCAATCTACAGCATGCAACCTATGATGAGATTCCGGGTCTGCTTAAGCTGTATGGAAAAGATGAACGAAGCGGCGTTCAGAAGGAAGTGGCCAGAGCCGCCAAACGTCTGCAGCAGTGGCAGGAAGAGGTGGTACGTATTGAAGGGATGAAGCAATATGAAAAGGAATACTGGCTTCAATATGACTATATATGCGGGATAGACGAAGTGGGAAGAGGGCCTCTGGCGGGACCGGTTGTCGCTGCGGCAGTAATATTCCCTAAAGATGTTGACATCCTGTATCTGAATGATTCCAAGCAGCTCAGTGAGAAAAAACGGGAGGAGCTGTATCTGGAGATCAAAGATAAAGCACTTGCTTATGCGGTAGGGATGGCGGATGTGGAAACGATTGATGAGATCAATATTCTGCAGGCCGATTATGCTGCTATGCGTCAGGCAATCGGTAAGCTTAAGATCACACCGCAGATATTGTTAAATGACGCAGTTACGATCCCGTCAATAATTCAGCCGCAGGTGCCGATAATAAAAGGAGACGCTAAAAGTATCAGCATTGCCGCGGCCAGTATTCTGGCTAAGGTTGAACGGGATCGGTTAATGTGCGTCTATGATGAGATGTATCCGGAATACGGATTTGCGCGAAATAAAGGATATGGCTCCGCGGAACATATAGAAGCGATCAAGAAGTACGGACCTTGCGCGATCCACAGAAAAACATTTATCACGCATTTTGTATAAGATTCCATCAGAACAAGGAGCTCTGCATCATATGAATATATTTGGATCGGATATTGCGAATAGAAATAATCTTAACCGTATGGGTAATCAGCAGAATCTTCAGACTGCCCGTACCGGTCAGACAGAAGGTGTGCATAATGCAGACCGTGTATCTTCCGATGCCAATCTTCAGACAGGACAGACCTTTGAAGGAGAGATTATTGATATCACACCCAAAAATGTTACAATACGTATGGATAATCAGCAGATTGTAAATGCCAGACTGGGAGAGACCATGGAATTATCCATTGGACAGAAGATGGTTTTTGAAGTGAAAGAGCAGTCCGGTGATCAGATTGTGATCCATCCGAAGCCGGATGCCAATATGAGCGGACAGAATCTGGCCGCTGTAAAAGCATTAGCAGCAAACGGACTGACGGTATCCGACCGGAATATACAGATTGCAAGTGCTTTGATGGATGCCGGCATGCCGCTTAATAAAGAAAGCATGCGTAAGATTATGCAGCAATCTATGAATTATCCGGATGCCCGTATTAAGAATCTGGTTTCCATGAATCAACTGCAGATTCCTGTTAATTCCGTTAACGTGGCACAATATGAGGCATATGTGAATCATGAACATCAGATGACTGGTGCTATTGATCAGGTAATGGATGGCTTTGAAGAGGCACTTGTGGAGATTATGGAGAGTAATGATCCTGACAGTGTTCAGGACTTTGCGCAGGAGCTTACCCGAATCTTTGGATGGGGAGATTCCGAATCGTCTTTAAACGGCATGGAAACGAATAACGCAGCGGAAATGGAATCCGGTGAATCTGCTATGATTGATAATAATGAGACTGTTATACAAGAACAGATAACGGGGGATTCGAAGGCGGTGAGTACGGATGCTTCCGGTAATCGTATCATCGGACAAGAATCAGGAGATATGAAACCTTTGCCGGAAACAGTAAGCCAAATGACCAACAACAGTGTTCCTGCCAACGGAAAGGCAGCGGTCAATACAGAAGGAAAAGGAATAACGGAATCCTCTCAAACCATATCCGCGATGGCAGAAGGAGAACCGGCTGCAGAAGGAAATGAGATGACTGCGGGTCATATTCGGGAATCCGTTCCAGATTCATCCGGAATACCATCATCCATAGAAGCACAGGCTGGTTCTGACCGGGAATTGATCCAGTCACTGAAAAGTCAGCTGACAGAAGCGGGAGTTCCGGAAAGTACCGTGAATCAGATGGTACAGAATTCCAAAAGTTACGGAGATCTGGCGGCAAATATTTCGAATTATCTGGCTGATCCGAACCGGTATATGATACAGGAACAGGAGACTGCGCCGGATAAAGCGGTCGCAAAGCAGATTCTGCAAAGTGACGGCTTCCGTAAGCTGTTAAAAAAGGCTGTGCGGGATGAATGGATGATGAAGCCGGAGGAGATGAAGACTCCGAAGGAGATTGATGAATTATATAAGAAAATACTTCGACAGTCATCAGATCTGGAACAGTCCTTGAATTCCGGAGGATCCGGAAATAAGCATTTTTCGGAGTCCGCATCCAATATGCGCGAGAATATTCAGTTCATGCAGCAGCTGAACGAACAGTTTGTCTATGCCCAGATGCCGATGAATATGAGCGGGACAGAGGCTAATTCAGAATTGTTTGTATATGCCAATAAGAAGAAGCTGCAGCAGAGCACAGACGGAGTAAAGGTACTGCTTCATCTGGATATGCCGAATCTGGGAAGTACGGATATTCTGGTACGATTAAAAGATAAGAAGCTGCATGCGTCTTTCCGGATGTCAGATCAGACTTCGATATCCGTGGTGGCGGATAATATGGTTGAACTTCAAGAAAAATTAGAATCGAAAGGCTTTGTCTTTACGAATGAGGTTGTAAAGCAGGAAACTCCAAAGGATATTAATAAGTCTGATGATCCGGATGAAAAGGATAATTCTCCGGATGCTGTTGTAGATGAGATGCTGAATCAGGATCTGGTAACCGGTATGAAACGGTTTACCTTTGATATAAGGGGGTAGTACTATGCCGAATCCGTTTTCGGGATATGAGAATCCATATGAATATTATGGCGATGATGATCCGAAGAGCAAGAAGAAAAAGGGTACTCCGGATCAGCCGCAGAAGAAAGCCGTTGCATTGATGTATGATCCCGATGATCATGCTCCTCAGGTGGTTGCGTCCGGAAAAGGCCAGCTTGCCGAAAAGATCATAGCAAAGGCTAAAGAAAATGATGTTCCGACCTATGTGGATAAAGGTCTGGCCGAGACCTTGATGAATCTGGAGATCGGAGATTATATTCCTCCCGAATTATACGGAGTAGTAGCCGAGATTCTGGTATATGTGGACCGGATGGATAAGATTCGAAGCAAGATCAAGCTGTAACGGGAGGCATAATGAATACACGCAGGATCGGAAGCAAGTATGAGAAAAAGACAGTTGAATATATGCTGCAGAACGGGATGCAGGTGTTAGAAACGAATTACCGCTGCAAACAGGGAGAGATCGATATTATCGGGAAAGAAGAAGACTATCTTCTGTTTGTAGAAGTTAAGTACAGAAAGAGCGTCAGAAGCGGATATCCTGCTGAGGCTGTGACACCGGCCAAACAGAACCGGGTAATACAGACTGCCAGATACTATCTGTATTCCCACAATCTGTCGGAATATACAAAAATGCGGTTTGATGTTGCAGCGATTCTCGGAGAGGAACTGCAGTACATTCGCAACGTGTTTTAATGGAGGACCTTAGTTGTATGAATATCACCAATTCGGTAACACACCTGCATAAGAGGGATGGTGTCTGGTTCCTGACATTTCCTGTTCTCGAAAGGGAAGGAATCTGCCACGGATTCAGTACCAGGATCGGCGGTGTGAGTACCGGTTTTTTTTCTTCTATGAATCTTAGCTTTCACAGACAGGACGATCCGGATCTGGTCATGGAAAACCACAAAAGATTCGCGCGGGCTGTCGGCTATGATGCGGATAGATTGGTATTTTCGGATCAGGTGCACGGAACGGATATCTATGTTGTAACCAAAGAAGATGCGGGTAAAGGAATTGTTCGGGATTCAGATATCCGTAAGATTGACGGATTACTTACCAATGAACCGGAAATACCGCTTATTACCTTATATGCGGACTGTGTTCCCTTGTATTATTATGATCCGGTACAAAGAGTCGTTGCGCTTGCGCATTCCGGATGGAGGGGAACCGTATCCCGGATCGGAGCTTGTATGATAACCAAGATGAAGGATGTATATGGCTGCCGCCCGGAGAATATTTTGTGCGTCATCGGTCCGTCCATCTGTCAGGATTGTTATGAGGTCAGTGGAGATGTGGCGGAACAATTCAAGCAGGGTTTCCCGGAGAGATACTATTCGGAACTGCTTCGGGATGATCATAACGGCAAATATCATCTGAATCTGCAGGCGGCGAACAGAAGGATCCTGTTAGATGTGGGGATCCGTCCGGAACATATGAATGTGGCCGACCTGTGTACCTGCTGCAATCCGGAGTTATTATTTTCTCACAGGGCAAGCGGGGGCAGACGGGGCAATCTTGCCGCTGTCATCATGCTGAAAGGTTGAATATACATGAACCAGAATCATAATCCGTATGAACCGGATCATATGGGGAACAAAACTGAACATAAGATTAAGGAGGTTACTCCGGGGAGTATCGCGGAAGAGATGGAAGTAGAGCCTGGAGATGTTCTGCTTGAGGTCAATGGCGAGAAGATCACTGATATCTTTGATTATCAATTTTTAATTGAGGATACCTATGTGACGATACTGATCCGTAAAGAGAACGGTGAAGAGTGGGAGTTAGAGATTGATAAAGATGAAAGTGAGGATCTTGGGCTTGTCTTTGATAACAGTCTGATGGATGAATATCATTCCTGCCGGAACAAATGTATATTCTGCTTTATTGATCAGATGCCTCCGGGAATGCGGCCGACTCTTTACTTTAAAGATGATGATTCCAGGCTGTCATTTTTACAGGGGAATTATATTACGCTTACCAACATGACAGATGCGGATATTGACCGGATTATTCGGTTTCATCTGGCACCGATCAATATCTCGGTTCATACGACCAACCCCGAACTGCGCTGTAAGATGCTGAATAACCGGTTTGCCGGAGATTCTCTTGCCAAGATCCGAAGACTTTATGAAGCGGAGATTCCGATGAACGGACAGATCGTATTATGCAAGGGCGTCAATGACGGAGCGGAACTTGAACGATCCATCCGGGATCTGCTTGCCTTTGCCCCGCATATGCAGAGTGTATCTGTGGTACCTGTAGGACTTACGAAGTTCCGCAATGGATTATTCCCTCTGGAACCATTTACCAAAGAAGACGCAGCAGAGGTACTTAAGCTGATCAAGGCCTATCAACAGCAGGCATATAACCAGTACGGGATCCATTTTATTCATGCAAGTGATGAATGGTATATTCTGGCTGAAAAGGAGCTGCCTCCGGCAGAAATCTATGACGGATATATCCAGTATGAGAATGGCGTTGGGATGGTCCGCATGTTCAAGGATGATCTGGAGCATGCACTATCAGAGATTCCGGTCTGTGACAAGGAGGGTGCGGTCACTCTGGTTACCGCTAAGCTGATCTATCCGACGATCTGCTGGGCAGCAGAGCAGATGAAGATCAAGTTCCCGAACATGGACTTCCGTGTGGTATGTATTACCAATCATTTTTTCGGAGAGCGGATCACGGTAACCGGTCTGCTTACCGGACAGGATATATATGAACAGCTGAAAGACCGTGATCTTGGAGATTATGTAATCCTGCCTTCTCAGGTTCTGAAGGCGGATGAAGATATCTTTTTGGATGATTGGACACTTTCTGATCTTCAAAAAGCTTTACAAGTTGAGATTCATATTGTAAAATCAAATGGCATGGGCTTTATTGAGACTGTAACCGGAACAGGCAGTCACAGGAATAGAATGAATTGACGGTATCTCCTGCTTGGGAGTATTGTCATAAGGAGAGTAATCATTATGAGTAAACCGATCGTTGCGATCGTTGGCAGACCGAATGTAGGTAAGTCAACGCTTTTTAATGTGTTGGCAGGTCAGAATATATCAATTGTAAAGGATACCCCGGGCGTGACCAGAGACAGGATCTATGCGGATGTGAATTGGCTGGATCATTATTTTACCATCATCGATACGGGCGGAATTGAACCTAAGACGGATGATGTTCTGCTTACTTTCATGAGAGAACAGGCAGAGATCGCCATAGATACGGCAGATGTGATCATGTTTCTTGTTGATGTCAGGGAAGGCGTTGTGGATGCCGATTATCAGGTGGCGGATATGCTGCGGCGTTCAAAGAAGCCTGTCGTTTTGGTTGTGAATAAGGTAGATAATTTTGATAAATGGATGCCGGATGTCTATGAATTCTATAATCTTGGCATCGGAGATCCGCATCCGATCTCGGCAAGCTCGAAGCTAGGACTCGGCGATATGCTGGATGAAGTGACATCCTTTTTTGATGAGAGTAGTAAGAATGAGGAAGAGGATGAACGCCCAAGGATCGCGATCATCGGCCGGCCGAATGCCGGCAAGTCTTCAATTATCAATAAATTACTCGGAGAAGAACGTGTGATCGTATCGGATATCGCGGGAACGACCAGGGATGCTATTGATACGGAAGTTATACGGAACGATATCCACTATGTATTCATTGATACGGCCGGTCTTCGCCGCAAGAGTAAGATTAAGGAAGATATTGAACGATATAGCATTATTCGCACAGTAGCTGCAGTTGAACGCTGCAATGTCGCGGTTCTTGTAATCGATGCGACGGAGGGTGTGACAGAGCAGGATGCCAAGATCGCCGGTATTGCTCATGAACGCGGGAAAGGAATGATCATTGTTGTCAATAAATGGGATCTGATCGAGAAGAATGACAAGACGATCTATAAGTTTACGGAGGATATCCGGGATGTTCTTTCATTTATGCCATATGCCGAATTATTATTTATCTCGGCTAAGACCGGTCAGCGGCTTCCAAAGCTGTTCGAGACGATAGATGCTGTCATTGAGAATCACTCCCTACGGGTAGCAACCGGTGTCTTAAACGAGATTATTACCGAGGCAACTGCCATGAAGCAGCCGCCGAGTGATAAAGGTAAGCGGCTGAAGATTTTCTATGTAACAGAAGTATCCGTTAAGCCTCCAACTTTTGTTATATTTGTAAATGACAAGGAATTGATGCATTTTTCATATACAAGATATTTGGAGAATCAGATCCGGAATACCTTTGGATTCCGGGGAACACCGTTAAAGTTCATTGTCCGGGAGCGGAAGAGTGAATAGATTGATATTGTAAGAGGTTAGAATCATGGGACTTTTTATCTTATATCGGGCTTTGTGTCTGATTGGCGGATATTGCTTTGGATTGTTTCAGACAGCATATATTATCGGTAAGCTTCATCATATTGATATTCGGGAATACGGAAGCGGTAATTCCGGTACTACGAACGCGCTTCGGGTATTGGGTAAGCGTGTCGGTGCCGCGGTACTTCTTGGCGATGTATTAAAATGCATTCTTGCCTGTCTGATCGCCCGGATTGTATTCAATCATGTGAATCCGGATTGCACGATGCTGATGGTCATATATACCGGATTCGGTGTGGTACTGGGACATATTTTTCCATTCTATATGCATTTTAACGGCGGAAAGGGAGTGGCTTCCATTGCCGGTGTTATCATCAGTCTGCTGGATTGGAGAATTATGGTAATCTGTCTGGTTGTATTTGCTATTATTGTTGCCATTACCAGATATGTATCTTTAGGATCTATTATATTAATGTTTGTAATGTGGACATCTTATATGATATTTGTATATGTGGATCCAGACTTTTATCATATCGGAGAAGAGTACCGGCTGGAAAGCGTGATCGTTCTTGCCTTGATCGGTGCATTGTCCATATTTATGCATCGTAAGAATATTGGCAGGCTGCTTCGGGGAGAAGAGAATAAACTGGGGCAGAAGAAGCCGGTAGAATCATGATTGCAATTATTATAGATTGGAGAGGATAGTGTATGAAAATCAGTGTGTTAGGAGCAGGTAGCTGGGGGACGGCACTTGCGGTTCTTTTAAGTGAGAATGGACATGATGTGACAATCTGGTCGATTGATCAGAGAGAAGTTGCCATGATCGATGAAAAAAGGGAACAGATTGAGAAGCTTCCGGGCGTCAGGATTCCGGACCGGATCGCTGTATCCAATGATCTTGAAAGCAGTATTACGGGAAGAGATATGCTTGTATTGGCAGTTCCGTCGATCTTTGTACGGTCAACCTCCAAGAGCATGGCTCCGTTTGTAGAAGATGGTCAGATTATTGTCAATGTCGCAAAGGGAATTGAAGAGAGTACATTGTATAATATGACGGATGTAATTGAAGATGAGATCAAGAATGCCAGAGTCGGGGTATTGTCCGGTCCGAGTCATGCCGAGGAGGTAGGACGTAAGATGCCTACCACGATCGTAGCCGGGGCACATGACCGGGAAACGGCAGAATTGATTCAGGATGCGTTCATGAATCCGTATTTCAGAGTGTATACCAGTCCGGATATGGTAGGTATTGAGTTGGGAGCGGCACTCAAGAATGTTATCGCTTTGGCAGCCGGTGTTGTGGACGGGCTCGGATATGGCGATAATACCAAAGCGGCTCTGATTACCCGTGGGATTGCCGAGATTACCAGACTTGGTATTGCTATGGGTGGAAGACCGGAGACCTTTGGCGGTTTGTCGGGGATCGGTGATCTGATCGTAACCTGTACCAGTAAGCATAGCCGGAATCATAATGCCGGATATCTGATCGGTCAGGGCAAGACCTATCAGGAAGCGATGGATGAGGTTAAGATGGTGGTAGAGGGCGTGTATTCAGCAAAGGCTGCTCTTGCCCTTGCAAAAAAGTATCAGGTATCGGTACCAATCACGGAAGAAGTGAATAAGGTATTATTTGAAAATGCACCGGTTAAGGAGGCAGCTTCGAATCTGCTGATGCGCGACCGCACATCGGAAAGTACGTGGGATTAAACTATTAAATTTAAATATTATGATAGATTGAATTACAAAGGATAGAGCAGGTTGCGTATATGAAAGATATTAGTCATTTGTCAAAGCGTGTACAGAATATGTACAGGGTATATTGGGGGAAGGTCTGGTTCCGTCTGATGACTCTTATTGCAACGATCATCGGAGTGATCAAGAGACCGCAGGATCTTACGGTATTGGAAGGCTTTCATTTTTTCCGATCCTTTTCTCCCTACCATATTCTTTGGGTTCTGTGGCTGTGGTATATGCTGGAAAAGTTGTTCCCTCTACGGAACATGAAGCCGAAGGGATGTATGAAATATATGGCTTCTGAATATCAGGCGGTTGATCCGGCCGCGGTAAAGGATTATCAGACAAAGTTCGAGCAGCAGAATCGGTTTTATTCCAAAGGTGCTTTGATCGTGGCTTTGATCTGGTCCGGAGTAGGAATTGTGATCGGTCTTTTGCATCGATTTAAGATCCTTAATAATGCATGGCTGTTGGTGTTGACCTGTGTCTTTTATCTGGGAGATGTAGTCTGTATCATGATCTGGTGTCCGTTCCGCGCAATACTTATGCGGAATCTATGTTGTACACAGTGTCGGATCTATAATTGGGATACGATCATGATGGTTGTACCGTTGATCTTCATTCCGGGTTTTTTCGGATACAGTCTTTTCGTATTGTCCGTGGTTGATGTGGCAATCTGGGAGATCATGCGATTAAAATATCCGGAACGATATTATCCGATCAGCAATGCCGGACTGCAATGCGCAAATTGCGGCGGAGAGATCGGATGTGCCAAGCTCCGCAATCAGAAGAAATCATCTATGCGGAAACGGATACAGAAACAGAAAGCGTAGTTGACTTTGATATGAAAGAAACAATCTTCGGATTCTTCTTCGAATGGATTGAGTTCCTGATGATGGAGAGTCCGGAGACTTTTTTATTCTTTCATTGATAATAAATACATGATATTGAAATAGATGCATTATGATATTTAAAGTCGGAAAAGTGTTGATGTTTATAAATAATTAATAGAAAAGAATACTTGTAAAGCAACGAAAAAAGTGATAATATTACAGTGTATCTTTGTCACTCGTTATTCTGTTTAAGGAAAAGATGACAAAAACTAAAATCACAATAGAGAATGTAAAATATTCGTTTCTGATATAATCATTTATTAAAACGAATCATCTCGCATATAAAGAATATGTATAGGAGGAGAGTATTATGGGTGTACGTAGTTTTGTAAAGAATGTGAAAGGTAGTCCGCTCTGGAAGAGAGTGACAGCAGGGGCATTAGTGCTTCTGATGCTGGCTACTCTGGTTCCTGCCGGCTTGTCTCTGGCTAGAGCAGACGAGGATTCCCGGAGTGATCTGAGTAATTACATCAGTGATGCCGGTTTATCCGGAACAGGGGTAACGGATGACGGCGTTACATGGACAGTTGTCAAGAAGGGAGTTACCTATAAGCTGACCTTAAGCTTTACCGAGCTTCCGGACAAGCAGTTCTTTGATGATAGCAGTACGATGAGATATTATTTTCCTACCGGTGTCATTGGCACGGAAGAGAGCGGTACGAATAATATTACCATTACAACAGCTACGAATTCCTTTACCTTACATGATAATCCTTATTCGGTTACAAGAGACTATATAGAGTTTAATTTTAATTCGGCTGATACTCTGAACTTTGAAGAATTAACCAAGACAGAGAATACAACATTCTATTTTGAGTTCTATGTTACTTTCGATGGTTCTAACGGTTCCGATCCGATTGACTTCGGCAACGGTATTAGCAGATATGTACCGGTGGACAGTTCACATGATGCATCTGTTGAAAAGTCTGTATATTATGATGCGAATGATAATAAAATGCACTATACCGTGACGGTTCGTTCAGACGGTATCAGTGAAAATGTGACTCTGCAGGATACGATCGGAGATAACAGTGCAGTGTTAATTGATGCGGACAGTTTTGTGGTATCGGTAAGCCCAAGCGGTGCTGCAGATCCTTCTTCTGTAACATTCTCTAATAAGACAACAACCGGATTTGATGCGACGATTGGTTCTATGACGGATGGGGAGACGGTTACGATCCAGTATACCGCATCTTTAGATACATCTCAGATTGGTACGAACGGTAAGTTCTCCAAAGATCTGACAGAAAACAAGGCCAAAATTGAAGCGACAGACGATAATAATTCAAATAATGAAGTAACGGTTAAGACATGGGATGATATTACTATGTCAACCATCGAAAAATCCGGAAGTGCGACCGGTGATACAGTAGATGGAAAGAAGGTTGTAGAATGGACGGTCAAGGTTAATCCGGAGCGGATCATGTCCCTGACCGAAGGGAAAATAATAAATGATGAATTAGATGGATATCAAAAATATTATTATGACAGTAATCCTGAAATCAGTTATATCGATGAGAATGGAACGACAACTGTATTATCGAATTCATGGTCGGATCTTGGGGTGAACTCCAATAATGAATATACATTTTCTTATTCTGTTCCTCAAAATGCCGCAGGAAAAAAGACAATTGTAATTAAGTATCAGACCCTAGTAGATACTTCAACCTTTATTGGTGCTACAGATGTAAGCAATACAACTACATATGAGCATATCAGTACAACCCAATCGACCAACATTGCGTATGACGGTCGTGGTTATGATGTGAAAAAGCTTGGCTCCGGCGGCGATCTTGGATATGATCCTGCAACCAAATTGATTACATGGCAGGTAGAGGTTGATGTTCCGGCTGGCGGATTCAACAATGGTTTTCAGATCGTTGATACGCTTCCTCAAATCTGGGGGAACAATCATAATATATATGATACATTCGAAGAAGTGACCGAAATTACAGGATTGAATGAGACCATTGTTTCAGGAACGGATAAGACGGAACGGTATACTGTAACAGAAGATAATGCTAACGGAAAGGTTACGTTTGATTTTGAATATTATGATGATGAGTCAAGCAGTTATAAAAGTGGACTGAGTTCATACGGTGAAAGAACAATTGTAATTAAATATACCACGAAAGTAACGGATGAATGGCTGGCACTGATTCAGAATCCGGACTATTCTTATGCATATAATCATGCAAATCATGTTGTTGCGACTGCAAATGGAGTGGATAAGCCGGGTGATGCTTCTGTAACGATCAAGCCAACGGGTTCAATGAAGAAAACCGGTGAACAGATCAGTAATAAGTATACCAGTACTGAGAATTCAGCTGTGCAATATCCGATTTACAAATTTGAAGTTGAACTGGACGGCTTTTCAGAAGATACTATTACTCTGGAAGACACGTTGCCGGCCGGTTTCAAACTTCTGTCATCCGGAGATTATGCGCCTCAGATTCTTGGCGGTAATCAATACGGAAAATGGGCTCCGGGAACAGTTGCGACAGGCGGAGAAACCAACACAATAACCTTTACTCTTACAATGCCGAAGGAAAATGGCAGTTTGTATGATTTTAATGCGTTGACATATTATATAACATTAGAGAATGATGATCAATTCAAGGCTCTTGTATTAGATGCACTTGATCAGCCTGATAATAAGGCGGAACGCGTAAATAGGATAATTGGCACAAATCCAACTTTGGAGGAAGTCGAAGCACCAATATATTATGAGGTTACTTCAGATGATATTGTAAATAAGAGAATTACAAATCTGGATGAATTAAGCGGTACCAACCATACTGCCAAATTTGAAGTCGTGATCAACCCTCTGGGACTGGATCTGGCTGATGGAGCTGATACATTAACTTTGACGGATACCTATTCCAAAACGTTAAGTATGGATTTCTCATCCGTGACTTTTGTCCCTGCGAATGCTGTTACTCAGTTTGATGCAAGCAATTTTGTATTCTCTGCGACAATTAAAAACAGAACGCCGATTACGATGACCTATGAAGCACAGGTCAATGGTAATCAGAAAGTAACATTTGAAAATACGGTAGAAGTCGGCGGATTCTTCTCGAAAGTTCATGAGACGGAGAATTTCAGCTCCGGCGAGAGCAGCGGCGGATATGCCAGTCAGGTTAGTATCCGGCTGTTTAAATATGAAGACGGCTATATGAACAAGCCGCTGCCGGGTGCGGAATTCGAACTGTACGAATACAATGATGGCAATCCGGTTGCTGTCAAAGATAAGAATAATAAGGTGGTTACGGTAACTACCGGTGATGATGGTATGGCATTGATTCAGGGCAGCAAGGGGCAGGACGGCTGGGCCTTAAGTCCGGGCAAGCGATACTGTGTGATCGAGACAAAAGCACCAATTGTTGATGGCATACAGTACGCAAAGACAGGAATCCGTTATCAGTTCGAGATTTCATCAACAGGTGTGGCAGAATACAACAATTATGTATTCTATAACAATGATATTATGACGGTAAAGAATAAACCGTCTAATACCGGTTCTGTTGTAGTTACCAAGACATTGGAAGGAATACCGGATGGATTTGACCTGTCAACCGTCAGATTACAGTTGACAGTTCCGGATAATGTGTCGGATACAGGCTATATATCGGATAGTTATACCTTGCAGCAGATCAAGAATTATGCGGATGATCCAAGTGGCGCTCCTACCAATATGACATTTACGGCAGATGATGTTGCTAATACGTATACATGGACATGGAACGGTGTGCCTTATGGTACTGCATATGCGAAAGAGATTGTTGCTGACTTAGATGGATATGAGATTACCAAGACTTATCGGGTTAATGGTGGAAATTATTCAAATTATACATATGATGCTGATTCTTCTTTGAAGGATCCGTCTGTTACAATTGAAGATGCGAATGCACAGGTAATTGACTTTAAGAACACATATGCCCGGCGTAATGATGGTAAGATCCGTATTAATAAGACCTACATCAGAACAAGTAATAAGGCGCGTACATTCCATTTCGGATTATTTACGAAAAGCGGTGCTGCATATGTTCGCTATGGTAGTCAGACTGTAGATGTAGAATTTGAAGGATTCGAATATAATTCTCATGCCGGAACCGTTAATAATGCTGCTATGTCGGATGCCGAAGCCTGCTTTACGGATCTTCCTTACGAAACGACGTATTATGTATTTGAGATTGATGAGAATGGCAACAGGATCACATCCGATGCGGCTTTGGAGTATACCATTAACGCTGACGGATCTGCCAATCAATTTTATCAAGAGATAGAAGTGAATGATGGTAATATAAAGAATGCTGATTTTACCAATACAGAAAAGAAAGGTTCCCTTGTAATTTCTAAAAGAGTTGTTGCGAATGGACGCAATGAGCTTGATAATGATGCGTATGAGAATGAAGTGACTTTGCAGTATCATTATGCAGATCTTCGTGCAGCAGATCCGGACCCGGTAAGTTTATATCAAATTCGTACGGGAACTCCTGCTGTTGGTACATATGGTTATGAGAAACTGGCAAATGGGGATCGAATCTACACATGGACATTAACAGGTCTTTCACTTGGAGATGTTAATATTATAGAAGGTGAATATAATACGAATCCGAATAGTTACTATAGCTGGACCAGTACGAAGTATGTGCTTGATAATGGAACAGAGAAAAAGGATTATATTCATGAGTCCGGGAAATATCCGGTGGTGTCCATTACGGCGGAGGATGATCCTGCCTCTATAGCGATTACGAATACTTATACCGAGAATACCGGTTCTTTGCGGTTTACAAAGGAGTTATCCTCTGATAGTGATGCAACGGATGAGACAGAGACATTTGTATTTAAAATCTCTATGAAGGATCGGACGGATCATCTCCTTTACGGAAGACAGACATTCGGAATCCGTACTTTGGACTTCGGAGATACCGGTGTTGCTGAGGTGGCGATTGCAAGCGGAGAGACGCAGACAATTACGGATATCCCGATCGGTTATTCTTACAGCATTGTTGAGAAGATGGATGCAAGCGGCTATCCGACAACCAAGGATGGTAACACAGAGAGTTATAATAAGCATTATGAATATGTAAATGCGTTCAATAATAGTGATGTAACGATTGTGAAAGATACGGTTGCGTCCACCAGGATCATTAACCGGTACTCCAATCTGGCGTCTTTATCTGTTGAAAAGAAAGTAATCCGTGATGACGAAACCACAGATCAAGATCCAGGATATGCAATCCCGACGGCAGATCCGTTTGATGTTACGATTACATTAAAGGACAGGGATGATCATGTTATCGGAGGAACCTATCCAATCACTTATTATAAGAACGGAGAGACAACAGAGGGCAAGATTACATTTGCAGCGGATGGTACAGCCAGAATACAGTTGTGTAAGGACTGGAAGGTTGTGATCAGTGAACTGGAAGTCGGATATCATTATTCAGTAATAGAAGCTGATTATGATTATACGAAAGGTGTTATAAGTAATTCCGAAGATCCAAGCAATTATTATGGTTACAAGAACTGGGATCCTGTTGTTGATCAGACTGACTGTGATCCGGCAAGTAAAGATGGTACTTTGGTAAATGATACCACCGAAGAAGTTACACTGACAAATAAGTACAAGGAGAAACCAACAGCATTTACCATTACGAAGTCCGTTGATGTTCCGACCGGATGGAATGTGAATAAAGCAGATGTTGTACCTACTAATGTATACTTCTTGATCAAGATTCAGTTTAATGGTAAGAACTCTGTTGCTGATGCGTCTACTCTTCCGGTTGTTGGAGATCATGGTTCTATATATGTTGATGATCACGGAATAGGATACGTAATATTACAGAATAAAGAGACGGCATCCATTACCGGTATTCCTGATAGTGAGGATTATACGATTACGGAAGTCGGTATGAAGTATGACTGGTCACCGACGGATCCTACACCGGAGACTCCGCTGAATCTGCTGGATATATATACTATTATTACGGATCCTGCATCAGAGGATAAGGAATCTTCTTGGACAATTACGGATTATGCCGGCACGACAGCAAATGATCTGGCTAATACAACATTAACCGGATTTGTTAAAGCAGGTGAATCTAATAATAATATTGCTATCAGTACTGATGGAGTGAACTTTACAACACGCAATACCGGTCAAACGGCTGATTCATCGGATCCGAATATCACACAGACGGCAGTGGTAAGTAATTATTATATGCCAAGTGTGATCTATATTGGAAAGTATGGTCCGGATGGAATGACATTGCTTCCGGGAGCAACCATGACGATCTATGATGCTTCCGGTGGAACACCGGTTGTTGCAAAGGATTATGCCGGTCATGATATAGTATGGACGACAAGTGCGGAAGATCCGACGAATAATCCATATATGATCAAAGGTTTGATTGCTGATGGAGAGCATGAATATATTCTGCATGAGAAAGAAGCACCGGCTGGCTATCAGAAGTTCACAGATGTCAGATTTAGAATTAACAGGGATAATACGATCAATATCGTATCTCCGACAGAACACTCTTATGCTGTTATTGGTACAAATGTTACAACAAAAGATTTCTTGAAGGTGACAGATAAGAAGAATCAGTTAAGAATTCAGAAGCTTGCTAATTATTATAATAATCTTGCAAATCAACTTCTGCCGGGAGCGACTCTTGCTATCCAGGAGACGGATGATCTAGCCGGAACTCCGGTTACGACGATTGATGATACTGTGCTTCAATGGACAACGAGTGATACAGCACCAACTGATAATCCTTATACGATTACGGGATTACCGTACGGAACATATTATCTGGTAGAGAAGGGTGTTCCTGCCGATTATTACAGAGCGGATCCGATCCAGTTTACCTTCAGTGTAGATAATAAAGTGACGATCAATGGAAGATCTCTGGCAAAAGAAGCAGGCGTATCTACAATCTCAATGGTTGACAATCTGCGCTTGACAATCAAGGTTAGCAAGGTAGATGCAACAACGGAAGAAGAAGTTGAAGGAGCTCATATCCAGATAATTGATGCTGTTACGGGAGCTGTTATTAAGGAATGGGATTCACGAGATACTTCGGAAGAGGTCGAGATTTATTCCGGAAGCTACATATTAAGAGAAACCATAGCACCGGATGGATATGCGATTACAACGGATACAAGATTCAATCTTGCAGATGACGGTACCATCAATTATGACGGCATACCATCTTGGAATCGAACATCAACCAAGACTGACGGCATCGATGATACCATTCTGCTTGTAAAAGATGCCCTTACACAGGTTCAGATCAATAAGCTGGATATGGCAGATCACCCGCTTGATGGAGCTTATCTGCAGTTAAGAGAAGTATTGAACAGTGCAGCCGATTCCGACGGACAGGATGCTAACGGTAATTATTATAAAGTTTTGGAGATTAATGCTGCCGGATATGTGATCGATAACGGTAATGTAAACGATACCTACTGGAGATCATCGGCTGATGCTCCGAAGGTCATCTATGGTTTGAAGACAAATACAAAATATATTCTTCATGAGTTAGCATCGCCTGACAGATATAAGAGAGCAGAAGATATCTTCTTTACATTGAATGAGTATGGCGTGATCATGGAAGCAACTGCTGGAGATGATACACCGACAACTCCGGGTGCTGTTGTGGATAATGAGATCGTAATGCATGATGCGATTACCGGCGATCTGGTATTTACCAAGGTTGGTCTGATCAATGAAAGCTGCATTACTGCTGCTGGTAAAGATCCGGATGCTGTTCGGGTCATGAAGAATGTAGAATTTACTGCAAGCAGAATCAGAAAATTGAATGCACTCGGTGAATATATTGATCTTGCAGATCCGGATGTGGTTGTAACTGCAAACAGTAATAATTCGGGTATTGTCAGATTTGAGCAATTACCGATTGGTACCTATGAGATACGGGAGACAAGAACCACCGGTAATTATAAGACAGATCCGACTATATACTATGCAGTTGTGGATGATAGTGACGAAGTAAAGGGATTGATGAAGGATTCTCCGGATTCTGCTACGGAATATCATCGTCTTGTAAATGATCAGTATCGTGCCGATATCAAGCTGGTAAAGGTTAGTGAGAATGATCATACTAAGAAAGTTAAAGGTGCTGTATACGGGTTATATTACAAGAATACTGATGATGAACTTGTTCCGGTTACTACAGGAACGACCAACAGCAGAGGCGTGGTACAATTCAACGGTGTTCTTGTCGGTCGGCAGTACGTGATCCGTGAGATTAGTTCCGTAGACGGATATTATATCTCTAAGGATCCAATCTCTGTTACCTTCAAGAAGGAAGGAGAAACGGTTGTATATGATGATGTATCCTTTGATGATGGCAACGGAACCGTATCTGCGGTAATGAATGGGGATACATTAGAACTTACATGGTATGAACCGGATGTTCGCATTCGCGTTGCCAAAGTGGATATCAATGGTGATCCGGTAGCCGGTGCCAAGCTTCAGATTCAGGATCTGGAAGGTAATGTTGTTGTAGATACATTTAAGTCAACAGATGCTCCGACAGTATTCAGCAATGTTCTGCAGGCAGGACAGAGGTATCAGTTAGTAGAAGTATCTGCACCGAAGGGATATATGAATGCTAAGCCTGTAACATTCACAGTTGATGACGCGGCAGTCGGATACAATGAAAATAAGCTTGTCAAGGTAAAAATGGTTGATAAGCTGTATCCGGAAATTTATGTCAGCAAGGTAGATGCAACGACTGAAGAAGAAGTAGCCGGAGCTCATATTCAGATACTGGACGAAAACGGTAAAGTTGTTGTCTTTGATAAGAAGAAGCTGGAATGGACATCGGATGATACTTCCAAGAAGGTTAAGATTGCTCCGGGCACTTATACCCTGCGGGAAACTGTTGCACCGGATGGATATACGGTTACAACAGATACGAAGTTTACGGTAACGGAAGATGGTAAGATTGTATTTACCGGAATACCGGAAGATGAACGTACTTCGACCAAGACGGAAGATGGGCATACGGTTCTTCTTGTGGAAGATACCATGACAACGGTTTCTATCAATAAAGTAGATGTAACCGGCGATAAGCCAATTAAAGGTGCTCATTTACGATTGATCGATGAAGACGGTAATGTAGTTCATCTGGATGAGAATGGTAAGGTAGTAGAGGAAGGCGGTAAGACGGAATGGATCTCTTCCGGAAAAGAACCTAAGCAGATCTTCGGCTTGAAGACCGGTGTGGAATATACATTGGAAGAGACTGTTTCTCCGGATGGCTACACGATCACGACAAAGACTACATTTATTCTGGATAAATACGGCAAGATCATTACCTCCAAATCTACGGTATCGATTGATGATAAGGATGTGATCCTGGTTCGGGATTCTGTTACAAGTCTGAACTTTGAAAAATATGGTACATACAATGAGAGCTGTATTAATCCTCCGGAAGATCCGGAAGCAGCCAAGCCATTAGAGGGTGTAGAATTCACACTTACCCGTATTCTGGATGAAGACGGTAATGATGTTGAAGATGAGGAGCCTATTACTGTTAAGAGCAACGCAAAAGGTGTGGTATATGCTGAGAAACTGACAAAGGGTACTTATGAAGTGAAAGAAACTCTCGCATTAAGCCAGTATATACCGGATGATACTGTATATTACGCAAAGATTACGGACTCTACATTTGCTGGATTGTCTTATGATATTAAGGGCAAGAAGCTTGTGAAGAAGAATCGTCTGATCAATGAGATTTACCGAACCGATCTTACGTTTACAAAGGTAAGCGAATCAGATGAGGCTAAGAAATTAGCGGATTCTACTTATGGATTGTATGCAGTTGCCGATGATGGAAGTATGACACAGATTGCTGTTGATAAGACAGATGATAAAGGTCGTATTACCTTTAAGGGTGTTCTGATAAACAAGAAGTATATTGTTCGGGAATTGATTTCTCCGGATGGATTCTATGTATCAAAGGATGCGCTTACAATCGGATTCAAACTGAATAACGGGAAGATCGTTGTTGATCCTGATTATCTCGATACCGGTAACGGAACCGTCCGCATTGCGGAAGACGGATCCCTGATCTGGCTGGAACCGGAAGTAATTGTAAGTTTCTTGAAGCAGGATGAAGATGGAAAAGTACTTCCGGGCGCAAAGCTTGAGGTCGTTGATGAGGACGGAACCATTGTTGTGGAACCGTGGGTAACGACATCATCAGCTTATATGGTAAGCGGTAAGCTTACGGTTGGTCATACTTATCGTTTGATTGAGCTTGCTGCACCGAATGGATATGAGACAGCGGATCCGGTAGAATTTGTGATTGAGGATGTTACGGTTGCAAACGATGAGAATAAGGTGATTGCGGTAATTATGACGGATAAGAAGATACCGGCATCAGCACCGACACCAACACCAACACCTGCACCAACACCTGCACCTACTCCTACGATTGCTCCAATTACCGGAGATTCTACGCCGGTACAGCTTGCAATACTATTGGCAATGATCAGCGCATTTGTCAGTTTGATCATTCTGGATCGGAAGTTATTTGGAAGACGGTAGTAAGTTATAGCAATTTAATACGAATTACGTAGAATGATTTCTGGTATGAAATAAGAGATCTCCCGCATATACTATACCAATATACCATGTGCATTGCATGGAACAGGTTATAGGAATGCGGGAGGTCTTATTATATGGATAACAATATGAATACATATGATCTGTATGCGGATATGCAGTCAAGGACGAATGGAGAGGTCTATATCGGTGTTGTCGGTCCGGTTCGGACAGGAAAATCTACTTTCATCAAACGTTTTATGAATCTGATGGTAATACCGAACATCGAAAATGAACCGGATCAGATACGGGCAAGAGATGAATTACCGTTAAGCTCCACTGGACGTACGGTAACTACGACAGAACCCAAATTCATCCCACAGGAGGCGGTAGCCATTCGGGTTGGAGATGGTGTGGATATGAAGATACGTATGATCGATTGTGTCGGATTTATGGTGGACGGTGCAGTCGGACATGAGGAGAATGGGGAGGAACGCATGGTCCGGACTCCATGGTTTGACTATGAGATCCCCTTTACCAAGGCCGCTGAGATCGGAACGAGAAAGGTAATTCATGACCATTCAACGATCGGGGTTGTAGTCACAACGGACGGAAGCTTTGGCGAACTGCCGCGGGAGGCTTATCTGGAAGCGGAGCAAAGAACCGTTCAGGAATTAAAAGAGCTTGGGAAACCGTTCATAATTCTTCTTAATACGGCAGTCCCTTATCAGGCGGGGACAATTACTCTTGCCGAGGAAATGGAACAGGAATATGGTGTACGTGTTCTTCCGATCAATGCGGATCAGCTTCGTAAAGAGGATATAACCACGATATTACAGGCGATTCTTATGGAATTCCCTGTGGTACGAATAGATTTCCATATTCCGAAATGGGCAGAGGCATTGGATCTGAATTCGGAATTGAAGCAGGAACTGATCGGAACCGCTAAAAAAGTTATGGATCAGGTAACGGTTGTCCGTGATGTATATGAATTGGAAATACCGGAAAGCGAGTACATAGATCGAATGAAGCTGGACAGCATTGAAATGGATCAGGGAAGCGTCCATTATATGCTTCATATGGATGATTCTTATTATTACCAGATGCTGTCGGAGATGCTTGGAGCGCAGATTGATAATGAGTATCAATTCATGCGGTTATTAAAAGAACTTGCCGGAAAACGACAGGAATATGAGCAGATATCGGAAGCATTAAGCTCCGTGAAAATGAGAGGATACGGCTGTGTTACACCGGCGCACTCCGAGATTAAGATCGAACAGCCGGAAGTAATCCGGCATGGCAATAAATACGGAGTTAAGATTAAAGCGGAAGCACCATCCATTCATCTGATCAAGGCTAATATTACTACGGAGATTGCCCCAATTGTCGGAGCGGAGCAGCAGGCAAAGGATCTGGTATCATATATTGATACGGAAGGAAAGGATGATATCTGGAATGTCAATATCTTCGGCAAGACCATTGAACAGCTGGTGGATGACGGCATACATGCAAAGACCGGTAAGATTACGGATGAGAGTCAGTTAAAGCTTCAGGATACGATGGAAAAGATCGTAAATGATGGTAACGGGGGAATGGTATGTATCATTATTTAGTCTTTCTTTTTCCCGGTAACTCTGTTATACTATATATGGATTATTCTGTTAAAAATCATAATCATATAAAGGACTTATGATCATTTATGAATGAAATCTATGATAAATTAAAAAAATGCACAGATGTATGCAGATCTATAACGGATTTTAAGCCAAGGGTTGCCTTAGTACTCGGATCCGGTCTGGGGCAGCTGGCTGATGAGATACAGATTGAAAAAACGATAGAGTATAAAGATATAGAAGGCTTTCCTCTGTCAACGGTGCAGGGACACCGCGGCCGCTTTGTCTTTGGTAAGATTGGAGAGACACCGGTTGTGATCATGCAGGGACGTGTGCATTATTATGAAGGTTATCTTATGTCGGATGTCGTTCTGGGTGTCCGGATCATGCGGATGCTCGGAGCGGAGAATCTATTTCTTACGAACGCTGCCGGAGGTATTAATCGATCCTTTCAGCCGGGAACTTTAATGATGATCACGGATCAGATATCTTCCTTTGTTCCGTCTCCATTGATTGGGGCAAACATAGAAGAGCTTGGAACCAGATTTCCGGATATGTCGCGGATCTATGATTCCGGGTTGCAGAGTATGATTTATGAGACGGCAGAGCAGATGAATATCCCGCTTCAAAAAGGTATCTATCTGCAATTTAGCGGTCCTGCATATGAGACTCCGGCGGAGATCAATATGGCAGAGGCTCTGGGCGCAGATGCATGCGGTATGAGTACTGCCTGTGAAGCGGTGGCTGCGAAGCATATGGGTATGAAGATATGTGGTATTTCTTGTATTACCAATATGGCAAGCGGAAGAAGCGAAGGTCCGTTATCACACGATGAAGTACAGACCACAGCGGATCTGACTGCAGATCGTTTTAAGCAATTGATCAAGAGTTGTATAATGCGAATGTAACGTGTAGAAGCCATTATGACTAAGGTATGGTTAATAAATGGCTTTGATGATTAGGCAGATTTTGAAGAGATCATGCCGTTACATATAATACGAGGAGGATTAAGTATGAATGAACAATGTCCAGTATGTGGTTCCACAGTAGATAATGTATCCGGCGTGTGTCCGGTATGTGGTGCCGTATTACCGAATTCGACACAGACCGAGGGAGCGGATCCGATTCCGGCTGTTAATCCGGAGAATGCTTCCCCGGTTCAGATCAATGATAATATGTCTGGATTCAATCTTCAAAAAGAACAGCCGCAGGATACGAACCCTGCACAAACGAGTGGTTATGGAGTGCCGAATGGCAATGTACAGCCGGGTGGTTACGGAGTACCGAATGGTAATGTACAGCCGGGTGGTTACGGAATGCCGAATGGTAATATCCAGCCGAGTTCATACGGCTCTCAACCGGGCGGAATGTATGGCGGAGCATATCAGCAGCCATATAATTATCAGAATCCGAACAATACTTCACAGCCATACCAATCAGGTACTTCAGGAGGCAGTGCTCCTAAGCAGAAGTTATTTTCAATCTTGTCTCTTGTCTGCTCGCTGGTATCCTTTTTGACCTGTTGTGTTCCTGTTCTGGGATTAATCACGGGAATTGCCGCGATCGCATTTGCTATAGTTGCTTTTATTAAAAAGCAGTCCAAAGTCCCTGCGGTTATCGGATTGATCCTTGGTATCATCGGATCCTTGGCGGCAGTCGGTACATTGTCATTTGATCTGATGATGAAATCACAGACCGGAACCAGCTTTGGCGGTCTTTTAAAGCAGCTGGTTGAAGTACAGTCAAACGGAGTAACAGAGATTGAAGATATTATTTTCCTGAATCCGGCAGATAATCAGTATTATGCGTTATATTCTGACGGAACCTATGAGACTTCCGGGTATGATTCCGGAAGATACAAGAACTACAGTTATATGGATTATTATAATTCATACAGCAATTCCGACGCGGTTACCTATGGAGTGATCTATGCGATGAAGCAGGGGTATCAGGTAAAGGATGTCACAATCCTGGATTTCCCGGATGCCAGCTTTATGTTCATCGTTCCGAGTGATTTTAAGCCGGGAGATGATCTGCAGTATATCCAGTATCCGGACAGCTATACCGATATGGACGGATATAAGATGATAACGGTACCGACACAGGATATTAACAGCTATTATTGATGGTGTAAATAAGCAATAGTATTGGGGAAGAAACATGGAAATACAATTATGGCGTGAGATCTTATCGCCGTATCAGTTGGCGGTGGATGAGCTGGTTGTAAAGTTCAACCATATCATTCAGGAATACCGGAGTAAGGGACAGTATTCACCGATCGAGCAGGTACAGGGACGGGTGAAGAAGATCTCAAGTATTCTTGACAAGATGAATAAGAAGAATCTGGCGATTGAGGAGATCGAGGATGAGATCGATGATATTGCAGGAATTCGGATCATGTGTCAATTTGTCGAGGACATTGATAAGGTAGTGGAAATCATTCGCCATCGTACCGATATGGAGATTAAGATGGAGAAGGATTACATTAAGAACTATAAGGACAGCGGATATCGAAGCTATCATATCATTGTTTACTACGATGTCTATACGTTGGAAGGAACGAAGCGGTTACAGGCGGAGATTCAGATCCGGACCATGGCAATGAATTTCTGGTCTACGATCGAGCATTCCCTGCAATATAAGTATCACGGCAATATGCCGGAGCATGTGAAGGATCGTTTGTATGCGGCGTCAGAGGCCATTGTAGCCTTAGATACAGAGATGTCTTCTGTGCGAGATGAGATCATTGATGCGCAGAATATGTTCACAATCAAGGCGAATGTGGTATCGGATATTCTTGTGAATATTCAGAATCTGTACCGGGTTGCCAATAAACGCGAGGTTGTGAAGATTCAGGATGAATTCTATCAGGTCTTCTCGACCGAGGATCTGGAGCAGTTAGAACGGTTCAGCAAGGAACTGGATATCATTGCAGAAGGATATAAGGCACAGAGCCTGATGTAAAGGATCATGATTTTACCAGAGGATTATGAAGTACGTATGAAGGATATGCTGGGAGAAGAGTACGACAGCTATCTGGCTGCTCTTGAGCTTCCGGCATATCACGGCATACGTGTGAATACGAACAAAATATCGGTGGAGGATTTCTTAAAGATCGCTCCATTTGACTTGAAGCCGGTCCCGTGGTGCGCGAACGGCTTTTATTATGATGCAAAGGATCAGCCGGCAAAGCATCCGTATTATTATGCCGGACTCTATTATATTCAGGAGCCGAGTGCTATGACGCCGGCGTCGGTACTTCCGATCGAGGAGGGAGACCGGGTATTGGATATCTGTGCCGCTCCGGGCGGTAAATCCACAGAGCTTGCGGCGAAGCTTCATGGGACGGGACTTCTGGTATCCAATGATATCAGCAATTCCAGGGCCAAGGCACTTCTTAAGAATCTGGAACTCTTCGGTATCGGTAATATGCTGGTTCTGTCTGAACCTTCGAATACGATTGCCGATCATTTTGAAGGCTTCTTTGATAAGATCCTGATTGATGCTCCATGTTCGGGAGAGGGAATGTTCCGAAAGTCGGCTTCCATGATCAAGGCATGGGAGAATAATGGTGTGGATCTGTTTGTGAATCTTCAGAGAAGTATCCTTAAGGAAATGGTGCGGGCACTGCGTCCGGGCGGAAGGATGGTGTATTCGACTTGTACCTTTTCTCCGCAGGAGGATGAGCAGTCTGTGGAATACCTGCTTTCTCTGGATCCTGCGCTGTCACTGGTAGAGCTGCCGGAGGTGGATGGCTTTGATACCGGACATCCGGAGTGGGGAACGACGAATAATCCGGAGCTTAGGAAAACCAGAAGAATTTGGCCGCATAAGGTTCAGGGCGAGGGACACTATGTGGCACTTATTAAGAAAGCAGACGACGAAGGACAGGGTGTGAACTGGTATCGTCCGGAGCGTGTGAAGCTTCCGGAGGAGGTATGTACATTTCTGGCGGATATATCCTGTGATTTTGAAGAACACCGGTTTGAGCTTCAGAAGGAACGATTATATTATCTGCCGGAGCATATGCCGTCCGTTCGTGGAGTAAGGACACTGCGTAATGGACTATTTCTTGGGGAGATCAAGAAGAACCGGTTTGAACCGAGTCAGTCTCTTGCATTATATTTGACCATGGATCAGTATAAGCAGTCTATC
>JAFUAW010000093.1 GCA_017460485.1 Lachnospiraceae bacterium
AGCAGCTCGTAGGGGAATCGAACCCCTGTTTCCGCCGTGAGAGGGCGGCGTCTTAACCGCTTGACCAACGAGCCGTATTGCCTGCGTTCCACACGCGACTTTGTAAGTATAACAGACAATTCGATGAAATGCAAGCACTTTTTTTATTAATGTACGATATTGATATACATAATCTGCTGCTTCATTTTTTTAAGATAAAAGTCTTTTCTTCTGTGCATCATATTCTTCCTGTGTAATAGCACCCATATCCAGCAAATCCTTGAATTTCTTAATCTCATCGGCAACCGAGATTTGTGGAACTGCTGCTTGCTGCATAGGCTGCGGGTTCACTTGTGGTACAGATTGGCTGACAGGCTGCGGATTCGCTTGTTGTACAGGCTGTGCCGACTCCAAAGAAGAAGCTGCAGTCTGGCTGCCTTTCATACGGCATTCTTCCATCCTTTTATGTACATAAGCCGTGATTTCTTCAAATTTCTTTTTGTCGAGTTCAGTTGCTTCAAAATCATATGTAAATGCATCGTCTTTTATCTTATGTTTCTCAAGATAATACTCATTAATTTTTCGTTCCTTTGGAACGACTCCCTCCGTTCTTATGTACAAGTGATAACGATAATATTGATCCGGCCGAGTTTCTAATCGGTCGATCATTTTATCAACGAACTTTGCCCACTTTTCATTATGATTATAGTACCCTTCATGTTCGTTAATTTCAAATTCCAGCATTTCGCTATAATTAACTTCAAAATGGAAATTAGTTTTTTTATCAAATAAATAAATTCCATCTTCCATTATACTGATTATATTTTCGTCTTTCGAACCACCATGTTGAATTCTATAGATCGTTTCAGATTGTTCTCCCATAATTACCTCTCCATTCATGATTATTTAGATACCCATCTTCAATAATTATAACAATTTATATCATATATTCAAGAACTATTTCCATTACATGAAATCAAACAAACTATACTGATCGGTATCCGGAAGATCCTTAAGCAGATTAAGCTCAGCGAATTTATCAAGAGAGGATTTACCCACCTTCGCGAGATCACCGAAGTTCTTCTTTGAGGAGAATCCGCCACTGTCCTTCACGCTCTCTGCCGCTTCCTGAATCTGCTTGGCGGCAACCAGTCCCAGTCCCGAGATACTGCACAGTGCCGGCATGATCTTTCCATCAATGATCCGGAACCGTTCGGCGTCCGCCTGATAGATATCGATTGGCAGAAATTCATAGCCTCTGGCGTACATTTCCAGCACGATCCTCATATCCTTTAATAGTTCTTCATCGCTGGCCTTCTTATCTTCCTTCTCTTCAATCTCATCCATATAGTATTCCAGCTTCTGTCTGCCCATACACATCTTCTCGTAATCAAAGGCATCCGCACGAATACTGAAGAACGCGGTATAATATTCCAATGGATAATTGATCTTATACCATGCTACACGCCATGCCATCATAACATAGGCAGCCGCATGCGCCTTCGGGAACATGTATTTGATCTTCTCACAGCTCCAAATATACCAGTCCGGCACACCATGATCCTTCATATCCTGCGACCACTTCGGCCAATCTTTACATTTACCGCCGGCAACCTTACCTTTCCGAACATTTTCCATGATTGAGAATGCTTCGCCGGATTCCAAACCCATATGGATCAGATATACCATAATGTCGTCCCGGCAGCAGATAGCAGTTGATATGGTTGCCTTACCGGATGATATTAACTCCTCCGCATTGCCGAGCCATACATCGGTACCATGCGCCAGTCCCGCAATCCGCACCAGATGGGAGAACATCGTCGGTTTCGTCCCGAGGAGCATCTGCATGGCAAATCCGGTTCCGAATTCCGGCACGCCAAGAGAACCAAGGGGGATTCCGCGGATATCCTCCGGTGTGATACCAAGGGCTTCCGTACTCTGGAATAAAGACATTACTTTTTTATCATCCAAAGGGATCGTAGTACATTTGACACCTGTCAGATCCTCTAACCGTCTGATCATGGTCGGATCATCATGTCCCAATATATCAAGCTTTAACAAATTATGATCGATCGAATGATATTCAAAATGCGTAGTAATAATTGGAGTCTTGGTATCATTCGCCGGATGCTGGATTGGTGTAAAGGAGTATATTTCCTCATTTTTCGGCAGAACGATCATTCCGCCCGGATGCTGTCCGGTAGTACGCTTCACGCCGACACATCCTTCCGCGATCCGCTCAATCTCGCAGTCCCGTTTATGAATATTCCGCTCTTCATAGAACTTCTTAGTCATACCGTAAGCCGTCTTTTCGGCTATACCGCCGATGGTGCCGGCACGAAAGGCATGACCTTTGGTAAATAATTCTTCCGTATATTTATGCGCGCATGCCTGATATTCACCGGAGAAATTAAGATCAATATCCGGTTCCTTATCCCCTTTGAATCCAAGGAAGGTCTCAAACGGTATATCATGCCCTTCCTTGATCAGCTTATGACCGCATTTCGGACAATCACGGTCCGGAAGATCACAGCCGGAATTACCGGAGAATGCCAATACTTCCGGTGAATCAAAATCAGTAAAATGACATTGCGGACAGATATAATGCGGCGATAACGGATTCACTTCCGTAATACCCGCCATGGTTGCAACAAAGGAAGATCCTACGGAGCCCCGTGATCCTACCAGATATCCATGATCATTGGAATCCCACACCAGCTTCTGCGCAATGATATACAGAACGGCAAATCCGTTGGATATAATGGAATTCAATTCTCTTTCCAGACGTTCCACAACGATATCCGGAAGATCCGGTCCATAGATCTCATGGGCTTTATCATAACAGATTTTCGTTAATGTCTCATCGGAATTCTCAATATACGGCGGGCACTTGTCCGGACGCACCGGTTTAATATAATCTATCATATCTGCAATCCGGTTGGTGTTGGTTATAACAACCTCTCTCGCCTTCTCCGGACCAAGATATTCAAACTCTTTCATCATTTCATCTGTTGTACGGAAATAAAGCGGCGGCTGATTCTCCACATCCTTAAATCCTTCCGATGCCTGAATAATGGCACGGTAGATATAATCCTCCGGATCCAAAAAATGGACATCACAGGTAGCAACCACAGGCTTATGGAATTCTTCTCCGAGCTTGACGATTTTCCGATTCATTTCCCGAAGATCTTCTTCTGATTCGATTGGATAATCCTCATCCGCGATCATAAACATATTATTACCCAGGGGCTGTATTTCCAGATAATCATAGAATTCCACCAGTCTGGTAATCTCGGCATCATCCGCTCCATTTAAGAGTGCGCGATAGATTTCTCCCTGTTCACAGGCAGAACCGATGATCAATCCTTCCCGGTACTTATTGATCATAGACTTTGGAATGAGCGGAAAACGGTTGAAATAGTTAAGATGTGACATTGAGATCAGGCGATACAGATTCACACGCCCCACTTCATTCTTTGCAAGGATAATACCATGATACCGTCTGGATTTCTTCACGCTATCCGGCGATGCAGCTGCAAAAGAATTCAACTGATCAACATTATAGATCTCTTTTTCCTCCATCATCGTAATAAACTTAAGGAACATCTCTGCCGTAGCCTCTGCATCATTGACTGCCCGGTGGTGATCCACCAGAACGATCTTAAGCTCCTTCACCAGACGATCCAAAGTGAATTTTCCAAGATGAGGCAAGAGAACATGCGCCATTCCCAATGTATCCAATATTGTATTGTCGAAGGTCAGGGATAGTCTTCCTGCTTCCTGCGCGATAAAACCGGTATCGAATTCCGCATTATGCGCAACCACAGGCTGTCCATCACAGAACGCAAGGAACTTCGGCAAGACATCTTCAATGGTTGGCTGATCCTTTACCATATCATCCGTAATATGGGTTAATTTACTGATAAAATAAGGAATCGGACGTTCCGGATTGATCAGCTGGGAAAAACGGTCCACAATCTGACCGCCACTGATCTTTACAGCGCCGATCTCGGTAATCTTATGGAATTTTTTATTTTTACCGGTGGTCTCAATATCAAAGACGATAAAAGTATCCTGAAAACTCTGTCCATGCGGACGAATAACCAGACTCTTTAAATCATCTACAAAATACCCTTCCACACCATAGATGATCTTAAAATCATCATCATCACTGACGCAGTGATTAGCCACCGGAAATGCCTGTACAACACCGTGGTCCGTAATGGCGATTGCTTTATGTCCCCATGCCTTGGCACGCTTAATGATTGCTTCAATAGATACGACACTGTCCTTATCGCTCATCACCGTATGCATATGCAGTTCTACACGTTTTTCCAACGACTGATCCATGCGTTCTTTTCGGGAATCCGATATTTTCTTGATACCCAATATCGATCCGATGGTGTTATCATTTACAAACGTGTCATATTTCACAATACCTTTTATCCGATAAAAACACTTCTCCCGGAATAACTCACCAAAAGGCTCCATATCATCCGGTTCTAAGAACAGTTTGCCGGAAATAGTATCCGTAAAATCCGTTATAAAGAATGATACCAGATATTTACCGCTGCGAAGCTCTCTGGGCTCTATCTTAACAATCTGACCTTCTACTACAACTTCTCCGATCTCATCCTGGATCTCGGAGATTGCAATTGTCTTGCCCTCTACATTTCTTCCATAGAATACTTCAGGATCTTTGGATGAATTCATGGATGATCTGCGAAAAGAACGATTACCGCTTTGATGGTCTCTGTCATAACCATGCTTATCCGAATCAGCCGCCAAACGGTTCTTCTTGGAAGAATCATCTTCAGCTTTTTTAGACTTATCCTTCCGGGAATTCGAAAATCCATTTACCTCTTTCTGAGAAACTTCTCCCGATTCATTGCCGGATGCTTTCTTACCGCTGGCGGATGCATCTTCGGCATCAGATCGTCCGGTCTCATTTTCTCTTAACTGGCGAAGACGTTCTAACTGCTCCTCATATTCCTTTTGCTCCAGTTGCTTTCTCTGTTCATGTGCTTCCCGCATAGCCTGCTTATCTTCCTCCCGGAAATTAAAGCCGACCTGGATCGTCATTCCGAACCTGTCATCAAACATTGTTACCAGATAATCACGGATCGATTCTGCCCGCTGTCTGGCAAGGGATGTATCCGGCATAGGTATTGTGATCACATTATCCGTAATTACCCATTCCGATTCACTCACAAGGATATAATTGATCGGATCGTCTTTTTTGATCTCATAAAGCATGCTGTCCTTGTATTCTTCATAGATCTCAGAAAGTCCGTAACGATCCGATAAATGATATTGCATATTCAGTTTAACATCCTTCGCGTCTGTAAGAATACGAACCGCAGGATAATATAGATCACCCTGCAGCTGTTCCACATACTGATTATGTATTAAATGATTTGTATCAACAAATATATTTAATAATTTAGATTTCTTGCTGAATCGCACTTTATCTACAAACACATCTTCAAAATATTCCTGAATCACCCTAGACGGATGATAGGAATCAAAAAGATTTAAGATGCATATCTTTCCTGTTTCCGTCATAACTTATAACCACCTTATTTCCAATGATCCAACTCACTCTTAAGCGCACCTAATAATTCCGATTCCGGCAGTTTCCGTATCACTTCTCCATGCTTGATCAGTAATCCGACACCATCTCCGCCTGCGACTCCAAGATCAGCCTCTTTGGCTTCACCAGGACCATTTACAACACATCCCATAACCGCAACTTTGATATCGAGGTTTTCATAATCAGCTGCCAATTCTTCTACCTGATTGGCAAGTCCGATCAGATCGATCGCCGTTCTTCCGCAGGTCGGACAGGAAACCACTTCAATTCCTCCGGATCTTAGATTCAGCGTCTTCAGTATCTGCTTAGCAGTAATGATCTCATTGACCGGATCCCCGGTTAATGATACACGGATTGTATCTCCGATCCCTTCATAAAGGATAATACCAAGACCAACGGATGATTTGATATTCCCCCGAAGCAGTGTTCCTGCTTCCGTAATGCCCACATGTAAAGGATATGCCGTCTGCTCAGCAATCAATTCGTGCGCTTTTACACACATCATTACATCGGATGATTTAATACTGATCACCAGATTATCATAACCGAAATCTTCAATCATATGAACCTTATCCAAAGCACTTTCCACAAGTCCTTCGGCAGTAACTCCATGATGTTTTTCCACAAGTTCTTTTTCCAGAGAACCGCTGTTCACACCGACACGGATCGGAATCTGCCGTTCCTTCGCAGCAGCGACAACCTCACGAACCCGGTCCGCACCGCCAATATTGCCGGGATTGATCCTGATCTTATCCGCACCGTATTCCATGGCAAGGATTGCCAGACGATAGTCAAAATGAATATCGGCAACCAACGGAATATGAATCTTTTTTTTGATCTCCCGAATAGCCCGGGCAGCTTCTTCATTATTTGCCGTACAACGGATGATCTGACAGCCTGCGTTCTCCAGCTTTAGGATCTGTTCCACCGTCGCCTTTACATCATCCGTCTTCGTATTCGTCATAGACTGGATTGCAATCGGATGACCTCCACCGATCTTCACATCACCAATCCGGATAACCTTTGTATCTTTTCTATAATTATTTCTTTCCATACTGTATCATTCTCATTTCTTTTTAATTTGATCAGTGTTTTACATTATACCGCATATATCTGTTATACAAACAGATTCCTGATATCCTTAAACGTAACCAGGATCATGATCACAAACAAAAGCACAAATCCAACTACATTGATCATGGCCTCTTTGTCCTTTGGAACCGGTTTACGCATGATCAGCTCAGCAAGAAGGAATAGGAATCTTCCACCGTCCAATGCCGGTATCGGAAGCAGATTCATAACACCCAGATTCGCGCTGATCAGAATCACAAAGTTCATTACATTCAACACAACGGAATAAATTCCGCCGTCTGCTTTGGCTTCCTTCATGGTATCATTCATGACATCTGCTACACCTACAACACCGGATACCTGATTGACCCCCACCTTACCAGTAACAAGTGCCTTAAGACTCATAAATGTCGCTTTGATCCAGTATCTTACCTCAAGCAGACTTCGGGTAATATCCGTTGCAGCATTTGCCTTCGTCCGAACATAATACTCTCCGGACTCATCCGGATGAAAACCACCGTTAATACCAATGATGTAATATCCATATTCCTCATAATATTGCGGAGTAATGGTATAATTGAGTGTCTCATCACCACGAAGAATCTCTACCTCAACCGGATCTGCGGATTTGCGGAGCTGCATATAAAGAGATACTTCTCGGAAATCATAGATCCTGCTTCCATCCAGACGGGTAATGATATCCCCTTCTTTCAGTCCGGCTGCTTCCGCCGCAGACCCTTCGGCAATATAATTGATCTCGCCGGTCATATAACCGGCCATCCCGATCAGGATCAGTGAGATCACAAATGCCAACAGAAAATTAAAGATCGGTCCGCCAAGAACAACAAGCATCCGTACCCATAGCGGTTTGTTCGGAAATGCGCGCTCGTCCTCACAATTCTCCTCTTCCTCCCCAAGCATCAGACAATAACCGCCGATAGGAAGCAATCGAATACTATATTGCGTTTCCTTCTTCTTCCAGTGAAAGATCGCCGGTCCCATTCCGATTGAAAACTCTTTTACTTCAATGCCGGTCAGCCGGCACATCAAAAAATGTCCCAGTTCATGAATGGTAATGATAATTCCGAGAACCAGAATAATTACTATAACATTAATGATCGTCTCTAAAGTCGGATTCAAATATGCCACCTGCTCTCAATATACTCATATGTCCATCGTTCGGTATCTAAGATCGCATCCACCTTCGGATCCGGAATATTCTTATGCGCGCCGATTGCATCTTCTATGATATCATAGATATCAAGAAAACGAATTTTCTCATCCAGAAATCTTGCGACGGCATATTCATTGGCTGCGTTGAATACTGTCGGAAGACTTCCACCTTCCCGACCAACATGATATGCCATCTTCAACCCTCGGAACACTTCCTGATCCGGAACATCAAAGGTTATTTCCTTCAAGGTATGGAAATCCAGTCGTGTTCCCGGAAGATATTTACGGCTCGGATAGAATAGGGCATACTGAATCGGAAGTTTCATATCCGGAGTGCCAAGTTCCGCCATAATCGCCCCATCCTTAAACTGTACCATAGAATGGATCACGCTCTGTGGCTGGACAACAACTTCCACGTCATCCATCTCCACTCCAAACAGCCATTTTGCTTCCATAACCTCCAGACCTTTATTTACCATCGTCGCCGAATCAACGGTAATCTTACGTCCCATGCTCCAGTTCGGATGCTTCAGGGCATCTGCCACCGTCACTTGTTCCAATTCCTTCACAGTCCGGCCTCTAAATGGTCCGCCGGACGCAGTCAGCAAGATCTTATCGATCTCTCTCCGATTCTCGCCATTTAAACATTGGAATATAGCAGAATGTTCACTATCTACCGGAAGGATTTGAACACCGCACTCTTTGGCAAGCGGAATAATAATATGTCCGGCCGTTACCAATGTTTCCTTATTAGCCAGAGCAATATCCTTGCCTGCCTTGATTGCGGCAATCGTCGGCCGGATTCCAATCATTCCTACAATTGCCGTCACAAGAATGTCAGAGCTTTGCATTACAGCGACTTCGATCAATCCATCCATTCCGGATACGATCCGAACATTAAGATCTGTTGTCATATCCCTTAATTTACATGCATTCTCTTCTTTCCAAACTGCCACAAGCAACGGATGGAATTCGCGAATCTGCTGTTCCAATAATACTATATTATTCCCGGCAGCCAAAGCTGTTACACAAAAATCGTCTGAATTATTCCGGATCACATCCAATGTCTGTGTTCCGATAGACCCCGTCGATCCGAGTATTGCAACCTTTTTCATAAGCTCCTCCGATATGTTATTGCCAGACAACTGTCCTGCATTACTAATGCCCCCGAATCAAATCCATCTGAAGGTAATATATCAGACGTCTGTTTCCGTTCCCTACATTGCGGAATCAGGTCTGAATATTCAGAATAAAAGTTACCAGATAATAGATGATCGGTGCGGTAAATATCATACTGTCAAACCGGTCCATAACTCCTCCGTGTCCCGGAATGATCCTGCCATAATCCTTAATCTCACAATTCCGTTTAATGGCAGATGCCGCCAGATCTCCTACAACAGCCGGAAGAGCGGCGATGGCTGCCACAATAGCAAATACCAATACATAATTATAATCCCCATAATCAGCATATTTATGAAAGATGTATCCGTATATTGCACCGCAGACACCGGCACCAACAATTCCGCCGATGAATCCTTCCACACTTTTTTTCGGACTCAGACGAGGGAACATTTTATGTTTTCCGATCAGGATTCCCACCAGATATGCAAAGATATCATTTCCGCAGCAAACCACGAGAATCAGAATCGCAAATAGAATTCCATTCTCCAGACCTCTCAGTTTATATACAAATCCGATCCCCAGACACAGGTAGAAAAAGGAAAAGAAAGCACTCATGATCTGCTTCACTTCAAACTTCGGGAAAGTGAACACATATACCGTCAGAAGCACAAGGAATAGAAGAATGATCATCGGCATTTCATACTGTTCTAATTTGAAAAATAACAAAACATCATACACAAAGGCTCCTATGTAGGTCACAGGAGCAAGAACTGTCTTTTCCAAACGGAACACCCGCAGTAATTCATAGGTTCCGCGTATGGAGATAAACATAAGCAGAATTGTAAGCGGGATTCCTCCCAATATAACACAGCCTCCGCCAAACACGATCAACACAATGGCACTTGCCAGACGGGTCAAAAATGATCTTCCTTTTTCTTTTTTTTCATCTGTGTTACTCTGATTATTTGACTCCGCCATATCTTCGGTCCCTTCCGTTATAATACTTAATAGCTTCGATCAGATGATCCTTATCAAAATCCGGCCATGCTGTTTCCGTAAAATAGAACTCGGAATAAGCAAGCTGCCATAACAGATAATTGGAGAGGCGGATTTCGCCGCTGGTACGGATCAAAAGATCCGGATCCGGCATATAATATGTATCCAGCTTGGAAGATATCATCTCTTCTGTTATATCCGCCGGAGATAGCTGCCCTTGCCTGGCTTCATCCGCAAGAATACGAACCGCCCTGGTGATCTCATCTCTGCTTCCGTAATTCAGAGCGATTGTAAGTGTCAACCCATTATGATCCTTACTCATCTCCCACAGCTCATCGATCAATACATTAATATCATCCGCCAGCTTACTTCGATCGCCGATTACGCGTACCGTCAGCTTATCCCGCTTGACATGTGTCTTAAAGGATTTTAGGTACTGCCGAAGAATGTTCATGATCCCAGACACTTCTTCTTCGGTTCGTTTCCAGTTCTCCGTTGAGAAAGCATATACTGTCAGATATTTTACACCAAGATCATACGCATCCTGGCAGATCTGTTCCACATTCTTCGCACCTTGCAAATGTCCGTAATTTCTGGGCATTCCCCGCTTCTTGGCCCATCTTCCGTTACCATCCAGAATAATGGCAATATGCTCAGGGATCGTATATGTGATTCCATCAATGATCTGCTCCATATTCTTACCTCATCTTATACAGTCATGATCTCTTCTGTCTTAGCTTCCACTTCTTTATCAATCTTATCAATATACTTATCCGTAAGCTTCTGAACCTTTTCCTCCAGATTCTTAAGCTCATCCTCGGAAATCTCGTTATCTTTATTCTGTTTCTTCAATGCATCATTGGCATCTCTACGGATATTGCGAACGGCTACTTTGGCATTTTCGCCCTTCTTCTTGATATCCTTCGCCATTTCCTTACGACGATCCTCGGTCAGCTCTGGAAAATTCAAACGTACAGCCTTTCCGTCATTATTCGGGGTAATGCCAAGATCCGAACACATAATCGCCTTTTCAATCTCCTTGATCATAGATGACTCCCAAGGCTGGATCATTAATGTTCTCGGCTCCGGAACAGATATATTCGCAACCTGCTGCAGAGGTGTCGGCTGTCCGTAATAATCCACACGGATCTTATCTAGTACATGCGGATTGGCACGTCCGGCACGAATTCCTGCAAATTCGCTGAGCAGGCTGTCTAATGATTTTTCCATTCTTTCTTCATATTGTGTTAGCATAATTCATCCTCCTACTTCCATGTAATATACTTAATCAGCTGTGAATCAAAGTTCCGGTAAAATTACCGGTCATTGCTTCCAGGATCTTATTATCTCCGTTTAATCCAAAAAGCTTCATCGGCATATGATTCTCAGCTGCAAGTACAGCTGCGGAAAGATCGATCACGCCAAGCTTCTGATCAACAATATCCTGCATTTCCATTTTATCATATTTTTTTGCATTCGGATTCAGTTTCGGATCGGAATCATAGACACCATCAATGGCTTTGCCGGCATAGATCACATCCGCTTCTATCTCGATTGCCATGAGAACCGTTGCCATATCCGTGGAGAAATACGGATGTCCGGTTCCTCCCGCAAAGAATACTACGGAACCGTTCCGCAGAGCTTCCACTGCCTCCTCTTTTCGGAACAGCCGGGTAATATTCCCGCATTCAAATGGTGTCATTACCATTGACGGAATTCCTTTTGTCCGGAACATTTCTGCAACATAGACACAGTTCATGATGGTTGCAAGAATACCAATCTGATCCGCTCTTACGCGATCCATATGTTCACTGGTTCTTCCACGCCAGAAATTACCTCCGCCGATAACGATTGCAATCTCTTTGCCACGATCCAGAGCCTGCTTTACCTGATCCGCAACCGACAGTACTGTTGCTTCATCAAATCCGGTCTTGCGCTCCCCGGCCAAAGCCTCGCCGCTTAGCTTTAATAAGATTCTTTTTTCTTCCATATTCTGATTCTCTCTTTACTTAATATTACAATACTTCTTTCTATGCAAAGAAGCTCTTCACATCGATATCGGAATAACATTGTGAACAGAAGCCTTCTATTACAGCACCGTTATTGATCTGTACAGATCTGGACTTAATATTGCCCATAATCACTGCAGTAGAATCCACGATTACCGGTCCTTTCACATCCAGATCTCCATTAACAGCACCTGCAATAACCGCGGACTGGGAATCTATATTACCGACAATCACAGAACCGACACCAATCTTCACACTGCCAGCCGAAGTAACCTCTCCTTCGATCTTAGCCGCATTCGCATAGATCTCTCCGGCATTAACTTTGCCTGTAATACTTCCGCTGATGATCAATTTGCCATAGCAATTCACATCGCCTTCTACAGAACCAAGAATATCTAATGATCCATCCGTAAACAGATTACCTTCAATTCGTGTACCTTTTGTAATATAGGTAGTACTGTCACTTACACCCTCTGCCTCCAGAGATGCTTTTACCGGATCCTGATTCTCGGGAACTGCCATCTGTTCCGGTTCCTTAATAGATGTTATGTCAATTACCTTATCCTCTGACATTGCCGAATCCTCCTTTGATCCTTGTTCTGATCCTGTGTCATGTAATGTATTCGATACCGATATATCCTCTCCCGGCTGATCATCCGATAACCCGTTTTCCATCAGATCATTTCCTGATAATCCGTTATCTTTTAATTCGTTTTCCAGTGATGATTCGTCTGACTCTGTGTCCGTATGCCCTTCCGATTGTTCCGCGGTTGTTCCGGTATTTGCCTCCGCAATACCCAGTTCTGAGAGAAAATCCAGCTGCTGTCCCTGAGATGCCACGTCCAAATCTCCATAGACATCCTCTGATCCGATCGATCCATCCACAGAATCCTTAGCCTCTGAATAATAATCTTCCGTTGATCCGAGCTGTTCCTGATAATCAGCCTCTAACTGCTCGGAATTCGCCAGCAGAACATTCTCTTCTCCGTCCTGTTCATATTGATCGGATGCTCCCGGGAATTCCTGATTCTCCAAATCTTCAATCTGAATATTACCCGACAGAAGATCTGCAAGAGAATCCATATCCGAAGCATAACCTGTACCTGATTCATCAAAGTCATCACTATCCATATCGAAGTCTTCGATATCACCCAGATCGATATCATCCAGATCATCCTCTGATCCGGACATAGTGGACGGATCAGATTCATTCCCGTCCGAACCGGCGGCAGTATCATCATCCATGGTATTGATATATTCTTCGTCAGATGCATCCGCCGGATCATCATCTAAGGTATTTACCATATCTTCATCATCATATTCTCCTGCAACCTCATCATTACCCGGCATCAATTCATTGACCGCCTGTTTCATATCATTCTTAAAATCCTTAAAAAAACCCATGCTCTTCCTCCTTGTTGAATACGAATCATGAATCTATATCCATGAATCTGTATTACTAAATCTATATGATAATCCCAGCTTGTTCTGTGATCATTTTTACCATATAGGATAAGTGTACCACCCGGATACACAGATAGATATTCAATCCTATGGAAATCAGGATCAGTGCTGTAAACACTACAATAATAACCGTCTTCATACGATTGATCCTTTTCCGTCGATTCCTATCCTGACCAGAATCGTTATCAGTATTCTTCTTTGTTTTTTTATAAGCAGTATCTTCCGGCATATCTTCTATTCTATTATCTATATTATAATCTATTATATCTTCTGACATCATACAATTCGTTAATATTACTTACAATACTGTGAAACAACTTTCAAATCCGCTAGCCATGCAGATACATGATCATTCCGGGGCCCAGATTCTCCGTCGGACGAGCCAGAAACCCATGCTTTTCATAGAAGCTTTCACGACCTTTGGCACACATCAGACAGAACATCATTTCTGTATGATTCAAACGAAGCTCTTCTACATAATCCTTCAGTGCCTGAAGAACCTGAGAACCAATTCCCTGTCCCTGACACTCCGGAAGCACGATCAGATCCTGAACATAACAGATCACGGCTCCGTCTCCCACAAGACGTCCCATGGCAACCGGCACCTCTCCGCGATAGGCTGTTACAATGCATATACTGTTTTTTAATGCCAGTTCCGCCTGTGTCCGGCTTAATTTCTTCCAATTAACACCTTTTCGCAGCTGAAGATAATGATCAACCTTCAGATCATTATACTTTATTTTTATATCTTCCATAGTATCACACATTCATTACGATCATTATCAGATATCCATCCGAACCTTAATACCCCGATCTGCCAGATATCGCTTCAGATCCATGATTTCCAATTCTTTATAATGAAATAACGAAGCTGCAAGAGCAGCATCCGCTTTTCCCTCCGTTAACGCATTGTAAAAGTGTTCTTTTGTACCCGCGCCTCCGGAAGCAATTACCGGAATTCCCACATTCTCAGAAATGATCCTTGTCAGTTCAATATCATAACCGGCTTTCGTACCGTCACAATCCATACTGGTAAGCAGGATTTCGCCCGCTCCGCGCCGTTCTGCTTCTGCAGCCCATTCAACTGCATCAATCCCTACATCAATCCTACCGCCATGCTTATAGATGTTCCAGCCGGAACCATCCGGTCTTCTTCTTGCGTCAATGGCAACAACCACACATTGACTGCCGAATTTATCTGCTGCTTCCGATATCAGTTCCGGATGATCGATTGCTGCGGAATTAACAGATACCTTATCTGCTCCTTCCCGCAGGATTGCACGGAAATCATCAACAGAACGAATACCGCCACCGACCGTAAACGGGATAAACACCGTCTCCGCAACACGGCGCACCATGTCAACCACAATGCTGCGGGCATCCGAAGAAGCGGTAATATCCAAAAATACCAATTCATCAGCCCCGGCCTTATTATAGGCAGATGCGATCTCTACCGGATCGCCGGCATCTCTCAGATTAACAAAATTAACACCTTTCACTACCCTGCCGTTGTTTACATCCAGACAGGGAATAATTCGTTTTGTATGCATAATTAAACTCCTCTGCGGATTCCAATAAAGTTCTTCAATATCTTAAGACCGGTATCGCCGCTTTTTTCCGGATGGAACTGACAGGCATATACATGGTCATGTTCCACGGAAGCATGGATCAAAGCAGAATAATAAGTAGTTGCCGCCACATCCTCCGAATGATCCGCCTGCAAATAATAGGAATGTACAAAGTATACATAAGGCTCTGCATCAAGTCCCTGAAACAGGACAGCATTCTGTTTATATTCCAGAGAATTCCATCCCATATGCGGGATCTTCAGATCCGGCGCGTCCGGAATCTTCCGGATTCTTCCATCAAGAATTCCCAGTCCGCCTATACCTTCTGATTCTTCACTATCCTTAAATAACAACTGAAGGCCAAGGCAGATCCCCAAAAACGGAATATGCTGATCAACACAATCATAGATAGTATTAACCAGATTATATTCCTTCAATCGGTTCATTGCGTCTCCAAAGTTCCCTACACCGGGCAGTATCACATGGCTGCTGCTTAAAATCTGATCCCGGTCTCTGGTAATAACAGCTTCTTCTCCCAGATATTCAATTGCTTTTTCGACACTTTTTATATTGCCGGCATCATAATCAATGATCGATATCATTCCTGTATAACCTCTTCCTGAAGTTCTGTCTGCGGAGCTTCACTAAAATCCATATCGCCTGTGATAGACTGAATGCTTCGCGTATACTCATACGGATTCTCTTCAAGGATCATATAGGCATCCGACTCCGAGAGCCCATAGGTCGATTGCAGAGAATTCAAGATCTTGGCTTTGGCGTAATCCAGATCGGACACAATATCCAGTGCAATAGCTTCTTCATAATATATGTCATATTTATCCAAACCGGACAATAATGCATCCAGTGCCAGATCCGGACGATTCATCTTCACATAATTCTCATACGCTTCTGACTGTCGTTCCACATACATAACCGTATAGATCCGGCTTTCCAGATCCTTATCCTTTTCTTTTACCTCAACTCCCACGATCTCACGATACGCTGCACCATACTTCTGTCGCTCAAAATAGTTTCTGGCCCGTGTGATCACAAGGGAATAATCAAACATATTCGTACCGACGATCACGAAAATACCAATAGCTAAGAAAAACAAGATGGTAATAATAACCAGAGGCTTGTTAAGCTTCTTTTCCGGACCGTCCTCAGCCAGTATCCGCTCATCTTCCGCCTTACGAGCTTCTTTCTTGGCTTTGATCTGCGCGGATTTATTATCCTTATCCTGCTTTTTTTTCTCAGCCTTATCAGCTTTTTCTTTCTTCTTAGCTTCCTTTTTCTCCAGCTTAGCCTGTTTCTTTGCCTCTTTTTCCTGCGCAAGAGCCTCTTCCTGCTCCGGTGTCAGTGTCTCCTCTTCTTCCTCTTCATCATTTCCGAATAAGAGCTCCATGAACTTATTTTTTTTCTTTGGCTTTTCATTGACATCCGGGATATCCTGAAGTTCAGGCGGGATTTCAAAGTCAGGAGCCTCCGCTGATACGTCCGGCATGGATGTTGCTTCTTTCATTGCCTCATCGCCGTCAATTCCGAGCATGGCAAATAGATCATCCATTTCCGCGGCAAGCGGATCATCGCTACCCGCCTGTCCCGAGGACGCGTCATCCATAGAAGCAGTATCGGATGCTGTATTATCTGAATTCTCTGTTTGGGAAGGTTCCGGACCGGATGGAACTGTCGGATCAGGAGCAGATGATTGCGAAGCATCCTGCTCTGAATCATAATTCTGAATCGAATCACCGAATACTTCATTCATCAGGGCATCAATATCCATATTAGGATCAGAACCTTCAGATGAGCCGGAAGTATCTGAGGATTCCGTACGAACATCGGAAGTACCGGACTCTGAATCGGTATCAAATCCATCAAAGCTTTCAAATCCATTAGGCTCATTCCGTCCCTCACTGCCGGTCGCCAATGATACATCATCTTCGGCAGCATTAATCGGAACATTTTCACTCTCTATATCCTGCGAAATGCCGGCATTTAAAGTCTCCTGCGACTTAGCCTCTTTCATCCGTTTGAATTCTTCTTCAAAATCCTGATCTTCAGAGGCATTAAAATAATTCTCATCAATACTCAGATTCATGAGATCTTCCATCTCTTGTTCCAATTGGTTCGGATTCATCATAGAATCCGAATTGATCTCATCAAAATCTATATCTTCAAAATCCAGATCCTCCATGTCGAGATCTGCCAAATCATCTAATTCATCTAATTCGGATATTTCATCAACCGGTATCTCTGCATCAGACCATGCTACGTCCCGGACAGAAGATGCATCTGCTGTCAGATCCTGTTCCAGCGTATCCTCATCGACGGTCGTACCACCTGCCGGTTCCTCCGGCAGATCGTCAATCTCATTTATCAAATTATCCTGGCCCTCAACCTCTTGCAGAAGACGGTCCAAATAGTTCTCGTCCATATTTCACCTCATGCAGACACTCATATGATAACTATACAATATGCACATCCAAAAAACAAGTTGCATTTCATGAAGAAATAGTATATATTGTTATCGGAACTTATCGGAATATTATCTGTTGTATGTTATCAATACAGGTAATAATATATATTTTTAGTCAAGGAGGGGATATCATGAAGACTTCCACATATCTTGAGTTTCAGGAGAAACAGTTAGATGAGCAGGAATTGATCGCTACTGCTAAGAATATCTGGGTTGAGAATGGTAATAAGGCATCTGCTCTTAAGTCATTAAAGCTCTATATCAAGCCTGAAGAGAACAAGGTATATTATGTATTTAATGATGAAGTCACCGGTGATTTTTCATTAGATTAATAGATTTTGTTTTACCGAATGGATCAAAAAAATAAGCAGGATACCCTGCTTATTTTTTTTTATACACCTGCTTTTTCAAGAAGATCATCAATGATATGTACCAGCATTCCGATCTCCGGCTTGGACACCTGTGCATTAGCTCCAAGAAGATCGCCCTTCCGCTTCATGTCCTCATTGATCAATGATGAGAAGATAACGATCGGAATATCCTTCAATTCATCATCATCACGTACAAGCTTTACCAGCCGGTGTCCGTCCATAACAGGCATCTCAATATCCGTAATCAGAAGTTTAACACCATACTGCACACCATTATTCTTCTTCAATGTGGTAATAACATCCCATGCTTCCTGCCCGTTTGCCTTGATCGTCAGATTGGTATATCCGGCTTTTTCCAGAGAATCCTGGATCATCTTTGACAACATCGGAGAATCTTCAGCGATCAGGATCGGCACTTCATTTCTCGGACGATCGCCCAAACGGTCGATCTCAGATACCTTAAGACTTGTTTCCGGACAGATCTCCTCCACAATACGTTCAAAATCAAGGATCATGATCAAATCATCGTTATATTTGATAATACCGGTTGACATTCCGGCACCTGCGCCATTGATCGTTGCATCCGGCTTAATAATATCATTCCATGATACACGGTGGATTCCCATAACCTGATGTACGCGGAAGCCGATATTCAAGTTATTAAAATTCGTAACGATCAGCATATCATGATCAGAGCCTTCATCGGGAAAGCCAAGAATATGATACAGATTCATAACTGTAATGATCTTACCTCTCGGCATAAACATACCCTCAATACTCGGATGTGAGTTCGGGACAGGAGTAATCTTCTGCATAGTCAGGATTTCCTCGACCTTTGCAACATTGATGCCATAATGATTGCCGCTTACCTCGAATTCAAGGACCTCCAGCTCATTTGTTCCACTTTCCAATAAAATCTTATTCTCCATATCTCGTAACTCCTCCTCTACTGTATGTGTATTACATATTCTTTATTATTATACGTAACCTTAAGATCCAGATTCTGAATCTGTTCAATACTTGACTCCGATATCTGATATACCAGAACTGCGGACTGATCACTTCCACCCGGGATGGAGTTACTGAATGTACCCAGATCATCCATCAGAATCGTGAGCATCGGCTTGGCAGCCTTGGATTGGTTCATAACCAGCCGGTAATCAATGTCTGTGTTCAAAAGATCCAACATGATCGAATCGGACGTATTGTTGACAATATTGAACTTCATAACCGCTAATTTGTATCCCGGATCCGCATCCAGATATATAAATGCTCCGTCCTGATCTATAGACGGATACCGATCCAGAAACATCAGCTTACTATATGTAATTGACAAACCGGAAATACCGACAATCTCAGCAATATCTGCGACATTGTCGTTAGATACGGGGGGGTCGGTATTCTCCTCCGTTGTTACTTCCGCCACCTGATCCGAAGCTGATTCTGCGGAAGCAGAATCCTCCGTAGATGCTTCCGTATCCTCTTCAGAGTCCCGAACCGAATCATTTTCTTCCGTTGTCAGTTCTTCTGTTGGCAGATCTTCCGTACTGCCCGGTTCCTCTGTTATCTCTTCCGTAGTAATCTCTTCGGTTATATCTTCCGTAAATACAGACGTATCTTCTGTTTCATTTATATCCTCTGTATCTATCGTATGATCCGTATCCGGCTCCAGTTCCGTATTACCATATTTGGCCTGATACTCCGCATCATATTCAAGAAGCAGGTCAGCGGCATATTCCGCTATTATCCGATTCTGTTCATCGGTCAGATCCGTACCGCATCCTGTAAGCAGGGATACAACTCCGACCAAAGATATAATGAGGCAGAATCTAATCCAAATATTATTCCTCATTTGATATTTCCTTCCCGATGCATCATACATCCAGTTGAAATCTCATAATATATGTCTATATTAACACAATTATATGATATCTTCAAGAAATATCGGTGTCAAGATTACAATAGAATTCTACTCCGTCATCCACATTTCTAACGCCATATTCTTTATCATGTGCCTTCATAATAGCCGCAACGATGGATAGACCGATTCCGCTGCCACTATATTCCCTTGTACGAGCTTTGTCAACTTTATAGAACTTGATCCATAATTTATCAAGTTCTTCCTCCGGAATAGGCGGTTCCGTATTATAGACCACAATCTGCAGTTCCTTTTCCAGCTGCTTAAAATAGATGCGGATATCGCCATCAGAAGAGACATAATGAATGGCATTGGTTACATAATTCGTAATAACCTCTTCGATCATGAATTCATCCGCCCATACATAGACCGGTCCCTTTTCTTCAAATATTACCCGGTTGCTTTCTTCATCTACCAGAATATCAGAACTGGCACATATATTACGGATCAGTTCCACAATATCAAACCGGCTGACTTCAATATGTTCATTACCGTTTTCGAGTTCATTTAAGGACAGAAGCTTCTTAACCATAATATTCATCTTGTTCGCTTCATCCATGATAACATCGCAATAAAAATCCCGGCTCTCCGGATCGTCATTCACGGATTCTTTGAGTCCTTCCGCATATCCCTGAATCAGCGCGATCGGCGTCTTCAGTTCATGCGACACATGAGACAGGAATTCTTTTCGCATCTCATCAATCTGAACTTTTTTCTCAATATCCTGATGAAGCTCAGCATTGGCTGATTTTAATTCCGATATCGTACTTTCCAGACGGTTGGAAAGATGATTCATACTCTCGCCAAGCTCGCCGATTTCGTCCTGGGAATGTACATTGATCTTGGCGTCAAAGTCAAGATTACTCATACGCTTTGCAACATCAGCCATCTCTTGGATCGGCTTTGTGTATACACGGATCAGCAGCGACATTACAATCATATCCAGGATGAGAACTGCCAGACTAAAATATAAGAAGATCCGATTGGAAAACTTGGCAGAATTACTTACAAACTCAATCGGGGTACGGATCACAATCATATATCCGTTCGTTAGATACCCGACCAGATCATAATACCCATTACGCATCCGGTCATCATTATGGATCTCAATAATATAGGCTTCTCCTTCCGGAAGATAATCCGGATCGGTGATCAGATGCGTCATGGCAGTAATGCTGTCAAACATCATACCCTTTTCATTCGTTGTGGAATAGATCTTATCACTGCCGTCACTGACTACGATCCATACATTCATCGGATTGTCCAGTCCTTCAAACCCTGAGCGTAATTCCTCATCGGATGAATAATCGCTTGAAAACAGAACGTCCACCTGCGAATATATATTCTTCAAATATCTTCTCGTTCTCGCTTCATATATAGCTGTCGAACCACGATGATAGACAAACCAGCTAAGCAGCATAACCAAAGCGATCATTAAGATCGATACTAATGTAAAACGGAGTTGGATTGATTTCTTCATTCTGTTACCTCGAATTTATAACCCATACCCCAAATGGTCTTAATGTATTCGCCTCGGTCGCCTAATTTGCTCCGAAGCTTCTTGACATGTGTATCAATGGTTCTGGCATCTCCAAAATAATCATAATTCCATACATTATTCAGAATCTTCTCCCTTGACAGGGCAACTCCCTGATTCTTCACAAAATACTGCAGCAATTCAAATTCCTTATAACTCAACTCGATTTCCTTATCATCCACTTTGACTTGATGCGCATTGATATCCAAAGTGATTGCTCCCGCCCGGATCATATCATCCTGTGACAGATTATTCGAACGGCGAAGCACGGCTTCCACTCTTGCCACAAGAATCTTAGGGCTGAACGGCTTTGTAATATACTCATCAATTCCAAGCTCATACCCCAGAAGCTCGTCTCTCTCATCTGACTTAGCCGTCAGCATAATGATAGGGACTTTGGAATTCTGCCGGATCTCCCGACACACAGACCAGCCGTCCATCTTCGGCATCATAACATCTAAAATGATCAAAGCAATATCCTTATTCTCATAGAATACATCAATCGCTGCTTCTCCATTCTCAGCTTCAAACACCTGATAATTCTTACGAACCAAAAAATCCTTGACCAACTTTCTCATACGGGATTCATCATCCACAACTAATATCTTTAACGGATCCATAGTATCTACCTCCTGTTATCATCTTCTTAGATAGAATTATACCAGAGGAATATGATAAAACTGTGAACAATATCACTCCTCTGGAGCGTCCGTATCGCTGCTGCTATCCTGTTCGGAAGAATTCATGATGGCAGCTTCCCGTTCATTCAACTTACGCTCCCTCTCTGTCAGCCGTTCTTCCCATTCCGCATACCGGTTTAGAATCTTATTCTCGGTATTGATATAACCTACATTCGGATTCAAGGCAGCTATGGCAAGCATAACAACAATCACAGCGATCAATGCCCCGATTGCAATAAAATAATATTTTCTCTGATTAGCCATCCGTTCATTATCCGTCTGAAGATATTCCATCTGTTCTTTTTGCAGTCTGGACATCCCTTTTTTATGCTCCACTTTAACCGGAGGAACTTCTTCTTCATTAACCCCCGCCTCCCCGATCAGATAATCCCGGAATTCAGCAAGGAACTGCAATCCCACAGGTGTGGAGAATACTTGCTTTTCCACCAGTCTCTGATATAACTTCTTCATTGCCTCGGTATTCTTAAAGTCAATCTTGGATTTTAAATGCAGGATATTTTGTTCTTCTCTTGCCGCTTCGTTACCATCACTTTCCGTCTCGAACTCATATCCGGCAACAATATACGTATTATGATCTGTCTTTTCCATAAGATCAACTCCTTATGCCATTTACAATCAAAAAATAATATTCATCGGTATCAGCAATAAATAAAAGGGTGTACAAACATATGTCTGGACACCCTGAAAATTACTTATTATCTTATTCTCCTTCTGTACCGGAACCTTCATCGGTCTGTGAATCAGAATCTCCAGTGCTATTTGAAGTTGTACGGCTGCTTATCAGATTGATCTCATGCTGACTGGCCAAAGTACTAAGCTGATTCTCATAATCACTGAAGATAGACTCCGAATCCGCGATCAATAAATCCGCCTCTGACAGCATTGACGCATCACAGGCATCAATCGCATCCACTACCTTATTCAAAGCTTCCAACTGTTTATCCGCACCGTTCACACATACTGCTTTCACATTCTGAACTTCGGTAGTATCAGCCGTAACAGCATTCAGTTGTGTCAAATATGACTCATAGGCAGGGATTATGGAACCATTCAAAGCTGCAAGTAATTCCTGTGAATCTGAATCAGTGCTGTTCACATAAGAATTATACTCATTGATTGCTTCCTGCTGAACCGGCTGAATCGTCTCCATCTGATTCAGATACGAGTTCAGATCATCTTTTACGGGATCTGTCTCCGGTTCTGCTGTTGTTCCACAGGCAGCAAGTCCGGCAAACAAGGCTATTGTTGCAACTGATGTAAACATATATTTCACAATCTTCTTCATGGTAGTTCTTTCCTTCATCATTCTATCCTCATCTTTTTTTAAAATAAATGTAAATAGACTATATCACAATTCAAAAAAAAAGTCTATATTCAGGAAAAAATTCTCACAATAAGCATTCATATTATAATTCTCATTTCTTTTCTTACCAAAAAACACCCGAAACAAAATTCAGGTGTTTTCCTTTTCATTTTGTGTAATATGGAGCTGGCGGGAATCGAACCCGCGTCCGAAAATTCATTCACTGCACTTTCTTCCATTATAGTCCGCATATTTTCATTCCCTCGATCTGTAACCTACGAACGGGATACAGTTCTTGGTAGCTTCATAATTCTTCGAAGAC
>JAFUAW010000094.1 GCA_017460485.1 Lachnospiraceae bacterium
CAGGAATCATCTTGAGCGCAGCAAGAGGGTTCCTGTTTATCATTTTAAATATCATCATGATTCAGGGGGAATTATTATGCAGAAAATATGGCTGTTCATTCAAAATCAGAGTGTCTTTGTGTATGTGATCGCAGGGCTTGCATTTTTCGGTGTGCTTACCAGACTGATGCTGCAGGGCAAGCTGCACCGGCTGCTTAAGGCATCGGAGAATATGGCGATGACGAAGGAACGGAATATGAAGACGATCCGCAATCATTATGAGAATAATCTGAATATGGATATTTCCGTGGATCACATTGAGGCTTTTATTGAAAAGTACATATTCAAATTAAAATACGGGGGAATACCGATACACATATGGAATTCGCTTACGGTGGAATGCATGATCTTAAGCGTGGCTGCGGCATTTTTGGGGATCATATATGCGATCCATAACAGCCTGCCCGAGGAATATATCGGTCAGATCCTGATTGCCGTGATCATCGGATGTTCTGTCCTTCTGTCGGTAGAGAATTATATCCGATTGGAATATTTCTATGAGCGGCTGGAAGCAAATATCGTGGATTATCTGGATAATAACTTAAAGAGCCGGATGGGACGACCGCTGATCAAGCGCAGGGAACGCAGCCGGACAGCGGGACAGGGAGCAGGGCAGACGGCAATAGAACAGGCAGCAGGTCAGACCGGAGTAGAACTGCAGGATCCGGTAATCGCACAGACTGTTGGACAAGCCACAGAGCCAATGGCAAGTAAGGTCGCGGCAGTGGTTCAGGAACCGGCAACAACGCAGACAATGGAACAAGCTGTTGAGCAGACCATGGAACAGATGCCGCCAACACAGAATGACCGTCTGATCGCGGTAGCGAGTGAGATTGCCAATCAATTAAGAGAACAGAGTTATGCGGATACGAAAGGAATGGTGGATCGAACGAAGACGGGCTATGAGGGACGGGGAAACACCCGTCCCGCCACAGTGAAGGAGGTCTTTGATCCGGATGTTCCCGAGGATATTCCGGAATATGAGATCCGGAGAAAGGCGACCGCTCATGATCAGATTGCCGCCGGGCAGGAGGATTATGACGCGGAGATCATAGCAGAAGTCTTGAGGAATTTTTTCTCGAACACATAAAAGCAGGAATGATTGTACATAGCGGATGCATATATTGAATTATCTCATTTTATACGAAGTAATACATTAATAAAAGAAAGGGTATGGGATTATGAGGAAATATATGTCAGTGCTGTGTATTTTCATTTGTCTGGCATGGACGCTTGCCGGGTGCGGCGATGCTTCGGTCATGCTGAATGATACAGGGAGTTCTGGAGAGAGATCTGACGGAGAGCTTGAAGGAGAGTCTGCAGCAGGCAGTGAGCAGGAACTTGCGGTGGTACCCTCTACCGAGATTGTAGACCGTCCGGATGGAGAGTATGATTCCATCAGTAATTCCCTGCAGGCATGGTGGTTCAAGAGGAATAAGGATCACACGATGTCAGGTTGTCAGGAGGACTTTGATATCAGTCAGTACCACGCTTACTATGTGAATTCGGATGCAACGGATAATGTGATCTATCTTACATTTGACTGCGGATATGAGAATGGATATACGCCTCAGATTCTGGACGCATTGAAGGAACAGAATGTGAAGGCGGTCTTTTTTGTGACGCAGCACTTTGTCGAAGATCAGCCGGAGCTTGTAAAGCGGATGAAAGAAGAGGGCCATCTGGTCGGTAATCATACGAACCATCATCCGAGTCTTCCGTCCTTAAGTATAGAGAAGCAGAGGGAAGAAATCAGAAGCTGTGCAGATAAAATGAAGGAATTGACCGGTTATGATATGGATCCGTATGTGCGTCCGCCGAAGGGGGAATACAGTGAGCGGACACTGCAATTACTGGAGGATATGGGATATTGTACGATCTTCTGGAGCATGGCGTATCTGGATTATGAAGTAGATAATCAGCCGAGTCCGGATTATGTTGTGGATCATTTTGTAAAATATGTGCATCCGGGAGCGGTTCCTCTTCTTCATAATGTGTCCTCCGCCAATGCCGCAGCCCTTCCGGAGCTGATCCGGGCAATGCGGGAAGCCGGTTACCGCTTTGGAAGTATCGATGAATTCTGCCATTTTTAGCTGAAAATGAAGTACATACAGTAATAAATGGCATTTTACAATCCGGACGCCGTATTTTGTACAGGAATCATTCGCTTTTTTTCTTGAATTTCATAAAGGGCTTTGTTACAATAAGGGTTAGATTTGTATAACAAATGATGGATGAAAAGGAGACGATTCGATGGATTACAATATCAGTTTTGATTACAGCAATGCCAAGTTCATGATCACAGACGAAGAACTGTCTGCCATGAAGAAGCGTGTATTAGAGGCAAAAGAGGTTCTGGTGAATAAGACCGGCGAGGGGAATGATTTCCTCGGCTGGATCGACCTTCCTGTTAATTATGATAAGGAAGAGTTCGCGCGGATCAAGAAAGCAGCCAAGAAGATTCAGGAGGATTCCGAGATTCTGATCGTAATCGGTATTGGCGGTTCTTATCTGGGAGCCAGAGCAGCCATTGAGGCACTCCGTCACAGCTTCTACAATGTAATCCCGAAGGAGATGCGTAAGACTCCGCAGATCTTCTTTGCAGGTAATAATATCAGCTCTACCTATCTGGAACATTTAATGGAAGTTGTGGAAGGACATGATTTCTCCATTAACATTATTTCTAAGTCCGGAACCACAACGGAGCCGGCGATTGCATTCCGCCTGTTCAAGCGTATGCTGATTGAGAAATACGGCGAAAAAGAAGCAGCGAAGAGAATCTATGCGACTACAGACAAGGCAAAGGGAGCTTTGAAGCAGTTAGCGGATGCGGAAGGCTATGAGTCATTCGTAGTACCGGACGATGTTGGAGGCCGTTTCTCTGTACTTACCGCTGTCGGACTTCTTCCGATCGCAGTATCTGGTGCCGATATCGACCGATTGATGGAGGGTGCGGCATATTCCAGAAACTACTGTCTGACCTCCTCCTTAGAAGAGAACTTTGCGCTGCAGTATGTTGCGGTCCGTAATATCCTGCTGGAAAAGGGCAAGACCATGGAGATTCTTGCGAACTATACACCATCCGTTCACTATATTGGTGAATGGTGGAAGCAGCTGTTCGGCGAGTCTGAAGGTAAGGACGGCAAGGGATTATTCCCGGCAGCTGTTGATTTTACGACGGATCTTCATTCCCTCGGACAGTTCATTCAGGATGGTACGAAGAATCATATCGAGACAGTTATTGATGTTCAGAATCCTCGTCGGAAGATCATCATGGAGCAGGAGGACAATGATCTGGACGGCATGAATTACCTTGCCGGAAGAACGATTGATTTCATTAATCGTCAGGCCATGAACGGTACGATCCTTGCTCATGTAGACGGCGAGATCCCGAACTTGAAGATCACGCTTCCGCACATGGATGAGTACTGCTTAGGAGAGCTGTTCTATTTCTTCGAGTTCTCATGCGGTGTATCCGGATATGTACTTGGCGTTAATCCATTTAACCAGCCGGGTGTAGAGAGCTACAAGAAGAATATGTTCGCGTTACTTGGCAAGCCGGGCTACGAAGAGCAGAGAGATGCCTTAAGAGCCAGACTGCCAGAGTATGAGAAATAGGATAAATGGATGGAATGATATAATTACTTACTTTTTATTTGTATAATATATGATTATAATGAAAGCGCCTGTTCAGAATTTGTTAAATCTGTACAGGCGTTTTATAGTATGGATTAATTATCTATATTGATTCTTTATTCTATTTGCCATATGTTCCGCTTCTGGATACACATAGGCTTCATCAATTCCGATATGTTTAAGCTGGTTTATGATAATTTTTTTGCATTCGGAAGGTATTATAATACTAGCAAAATTGAACCAAATATCAGGCATTTCTATTGGATCAATAAAAGGTTGTAAATAGAATCGATTAGAGAAAGCAGTTTCTATTTGCTCCCAAAATTTATTTATTTCCAACTTACGATATGTATCTGTTAGTTTTTTAAAGGAAGTTTTATTTACAATAAAAAATGGTCTGTCCCCCCAGAATAAGAATGGGTTGTCAATTTGTTCTTGATATATATCTTCAAGATTTTCAAATTGAAATTGATTATTATGATCTATGTTTTTCTCATAGTAATTATTATCGGCAATGTCGCGGATACAGTTGTGAAACAATAAAAAAACAGAGCGTTGTACTTTCATTCTATCATCTAAATATAATGGCTTGACAAATAATGGAGAAGTATCATAATGATTTGCATAAGTATGGAATAGATAATTAGATACGGGTATTTTGTATGGAAGGATAAGATCATCAAGCTTAATATTCAAACAATCATCATATAAATATAAAGATGATGAGCATTCTACACAGGGATCATCATAGTAGTGTATTTTACTAAGTGTAAAAGCTATTCTGCCGGCTGTACGTGAATGGTCTGAACATGCAAAAAATAAGGATATCAATGGATTGAGAGTAAAATCCAACAATCGTGTTGGAATTCCAAAGTGTTGCATTTTCGCTATCTTAATAAAATGACTATCTGTATTTTGGAAAAGTGTCGGAAATTCAGAACTAAATTCAACCGCAAGGGAATGTTCTATATCACTTCCATGTTTAGTTTCTGATATTTTTCTCTCTAAAGATGGTGTTAAAATCCAACGATAATCGGACATTCCCCTATATACAAAGGAATAATAAGGAAATTTTTTGTATAATTCTGTTAAGGATTCTATAAGTAAAACGAATTCACTTAAAGAATGTATTGTGAAGGTTGTGTGATCATAATATGAATCAGTTGGTTCTGATACCAATTTATTCAATTGATTTTTTTCTATAATGTTGTTCAAATTTCTTGTAAGCATATTTTTTCCCATCTGTATTTTATTAAAATCATGTGGTGTTTTGTTTTATAGAGAATAATATCATAATTTAAGTAATTTGTATATATTGATTTAATTATAATTTTCATTAATGTAAAAAAAATGAATATATAATATTGAATAAACTAAACAATAATGCAAAATTCTTCCTAATTATTTTGAGTCTACATAGGATATTCGACTCCTTGCGTATTGGTGTTTTGTTTGTATTTATTATCCTATATCACAGATGATCTTATTATTTTTGTATTAACAACCAGAGGAAATAGCTTATAAATTGATTCCGTTAGCAGACAATAATAAAGATGGATATGATTAATGAAGTTAAATTACTACAATATTCGTATAACAATGGAAAACTTGATCTTATTGATATTTCTGTCCATAAATAGGAACAAATCATATATTTTTTATTTGGAGTCGGATACATGTTCGACTTTTTTCTTACAAAACTGTAAGGGGGTTTTGGGGGATATAGGTAGGCTGGAGAATGTTGATTTTACTGAGGAGATTGGCGATTGGGTGAAGGGGATCATACACCAGATTTACACCAAATTGTATGCTGAAAGTAAGATCGTGGCAAGGATGGAAGGGCAATTATGGCAGAGATAAAAAATGATAAAATACCATTAAAAAGTATTAAATTATATAAAAATGCTTTAATTTATTTAAATATGTTATATTCAATAAACCGTGAAAGGAATGGTTAGACAATCGACCAAGAAATCGACCAAGAAATCAGCCAAGAAATGACAGATAAATGAAGAAAGTATTGGGAGTGATTCGGAAGAACTGCTGATAAAAACTGCCGATAAAAAACTGCCGATAAAAAACTGCCGAAAAAACTGCCGAAAAAACTGTCAAATAAAACAGCCTCAAATGGTAAAAGAAGCAATGATTTTATGTTATTTCACAACCTTGGAGTGTTCAGATTGTTGTTGAGAATGATAGATGAAGTTGATTGACATAAAAAAAGACATTTCAAATGATTATATAGATACTAATTAAAAAAATGGTTAATGAAAAGGAAAGATTGGTTAATGAAATTTATTAGAAAATGCAGTATTTAAGCCACTTTTTCATTAACCAAAAAGGTATTCTGTTAATGAATGGTTTTTGAAGGCATAAGAGAATCTTATGAGATTCAGTCAACTTGAGCGGACTATGAACTTAGATCAGGAAAAGTATATTAAAATTTCAGTCTTTTCTTGTGCTAAGTCTTATTTTATAGTAATTTAGTAAATAGAGAAAATACGATGCAATGGATACCATAATGTGGAGGTATGCTATGGAAATTGTTGAATATAAAAAGAAGAAACAAAAGGAAATGGAGAATCTGCTTAGTGATCTGTTGGATAATTGGGAAGATGAGGTTGTAGAGTTCAAAGAAGCTGAAAAAGATTATGATAAAGAGAAAATTGGTCAGTACTTTTCTGCATTAAGTAATGAGGCGAATTTACGTTCACTGCAATATGGCTGGCTTATCTTTGGTGTGCGTAATAAGTCGAGAGAGATTGTAGGTTCAAATTATAGAAATACAGAAGGATTAAGAACCTTAAAACTTGAAATTGCTCAGAATACCTCTGGCGCAATGTCTTTTATTGATATATATGAAGTATACCCTGATGTTTCCGGAGAGACTAGAAGAGTTATCATGTTTCAAATTCCTGCAGCGATAACAGCGAGTCCAACGGCATGGAAGAATCAGGAATATGCAAGAGAAGGTGAATCGCTAGTTCCATTATCACCGGAAAAGCGGGAACGAATTAGAAGACAGACATTTTTAGATTGGTCTAAGCAGTTTGTTGAAGGGGCATCCATAGAGCATTTGGACAAGAGTGCTATTGCTATAGCACGAGAGAAATTTAAAGAAAGGATGGC
>JAFUAW010000095.1 GCA_017460485.1 Lachnospiraceae bacterium
GCATTCCACCTGTCCATCCGCTGTCAACAACAGCACAGGATATAGGATCAAGCAGTCCCTCCTGCCGTAAATATCCAATACATGCCGGATATGCTTTCCGCGAATGCTCCATGACCAACCGGCAAAAATATGTATTCCTTAAAAGTTCATGTCTTAATTCCCGTATCTGGCGATAAGACAAAGCCTCTTTTTTCTGACTTAGCCGATAAAGTCCGGAATCGCTCTTAATTACAGTCTCAGCCTCCTGTTCCGTCAGACCTCCGCGCCGCAGAACATCCTCTACGTATACCGCTTTTCCACCGGAACATATCCGATTCATATAATCCTTTCGAAGATGATTTGACGGAATCTCAAATGCATACCTGGAACAATGCAGATATCGCAGTTCTATATTATAGAACTTTTCTGCATCAAGCAGTCTGGCTGCCTCTAACATCTGATAGCCATCCCGTGAAAGAAAATATAATCGTTTAATCTTACGATTCACAGCATCGTCAAGTACCCACTTGACATAAGCATGGAGCATAGGAGCTATGACATAAGAGGTTGTTGTATACATAACTGAAGCATTTGGATTCTTCCGTATATATGCATCATAGGTCTCGTCAGCGGCTTGGATATATTCAGGAAGATGCTTCTGTAATATTTCTCGATATTGCTCTTGTCGTCTCATAATCTATATCCATCCATATCCGATCATAACTTTCTATGCCGATATCTTCTCAGACATGCTCTGCATATAAGAAGAAACCTGAGCCTGACTTTGGCTTCTGCGCTTCCAAGCCGCATAAAATCTCTTGGGCAGTATTCCAATCACAAGCGGTTTGAAGCAATAGATGATTCCACCTTTCAGCATCAATCCAAGCCGCATATATCCTTGTATCCGGATCAACATTTCAGCAAGTGAATATCGGAATCTCCGTCTCCGGTAGGCATTCTGATCTTCTCTGTAATAATACAGGGGCTTCTGCATATTATATCCTTGATATCCCTGACTATGCTGCCGCATGAAGAATTCATAATCCTCACATCTCCATGTTATTCCCGAGACTTTGTAGCCGCCGTCATGAATGAATAATTCACGTCGTCCCATAACAGATGGGTGAATATATGGGGAATAAGGAAGAAAATCTTTATGCTCCGGATGTTCCGGCATAATACGTATTCCCCATGCTGTACTTAGCGCAATCAGTTCTGCATTGCATCCGACGAAGGAATATTCCGGATGATTCTCAAGAAACTCATATTCCTCCTGCAAGCGATTACTCATAGATATATCATCTGCATCCATGCGCGCAATGTACTTACCGCAAGACACTTCAATACAACGATTCAGCGAATAAGCAACTCCCCTGTTCTGATCATTATGCAGAAGCCGAATTCTGGAATCCTGCCTGCAATATGCAGATAATAATTCTTTGGCAGATGCATCCGAATCATCATCACATATGATGAACTCAAAGTCTGTATAAGTCTGATATAATATGGAATCCATTGCAAAAATCAGATTATCCACCGTCTCCCGGCAACGCACACACATAATGACAGAAATTTGAATTCTATCATCTACCATTTGCTCCTCAGTTCGCAACACTATTAATCCTTCTTTCGCATTCCTGATAAATATGTTTCATTCTTTTTTCTGTATATTTTTTATCAAAGCGTTGTGCCATTTTTTTCCCATTTGTTCCATATTCTCTGCGGACACCAATATCTGTCATTATCAGAATTGCTTGCGCGAATCCTTCTGCATCATCCGGCGGAACAACTAATCCGTTATATCCACTAATCATATATTCTCTTGTACCCCGACAATCTGATGTAATTAGCGGGAGTCCCGATGCCATCGCTTCCAACGCTGCCATACCAAGTCCCTCCCGATATGACGGAAATGCAAATACATCCGCTGCCGCCAAATAGGGTCTGACATCCTGCTGATATCCAAATAATCGAAACTGCATGTTAAGCCCCAGTTTCTCAGCATATAATAATAATTCCTGCATATATTGGTCAGACCCGCATCCGCAGATTCCATAGAATATAGATTGGTTTGGAAGCAGATGCATCGCTCGAAGAATCACTCGATGATTCTTATTATAATTCAGTTCTCCGACAGAAAGGATAAAGAGAGTATTCTCCGGTATTCCAAGCATCTTACGGCTTATACCTGATGGTGGAGCACCATAGTAACCAAGATCTATACCAACCCCCGGAATACAAGCTATCAGCCCCCGATTATGCAGTCGCATATGTCTTGCATATTCATAATCCTCATGATTAATGGTAATCATACAATCGGTTCTGTGTGCAAGAATACGTTCGACTGTATAGTACAAGATCCAGTTTTTCCATGGTGCTCCTTTGTAGAAATGGAAACCGTGTGCAGTATATATTATGCAAGGAGAATCACGCAGTCCTATACTGACCATACGTCCGAAAACACCACCCATGGGTGTATGGCAATGAATCAATTGAAAGTGCTTCTCCTTGACTAACTGCCGAAGCATACGATATGCCTTGAGATTATCACAGATATGACATGGATTCTTACGAATTGGTATCGAATATATCGTTATATTCAACTTCTCATAATCACATTCCTTCTGATAGACAGGATGTTCGAAGTTCGACGCATAATGAATCTCATATCCCATAGACTGCAGCAGTCGAACATTCGTCAGTTCAAATTGTTGTAAAAACCCACTTACCGTTGTAATAATCAAGGCCCTTTTCATATGAAAAACTACCTGTTCTTTATATTTTCTTTCCGACTACTATAGTATATATTTTTATTTTATTAGTGTCAATGGTCTGTTTATCGTTATTTTTATCTACAATAGCATAGAAAATAGGGGAATAAACTCTTCCGAAAAGAAAGAATAGATGATAATTGTTATGGGATATACTATTATTAGGCGGTGATTATATTGACAAAAATTACAGAAATACTGGGTCAAAGAATTCGCTCCTATCGTAAGAGCAGTGGGCTAAGTCAAGAACGTCTGGCGGAACTTGCTGATCTCCACCCAACCTATATTGGTCAATTAGAGCGTGGAGAAAAGAATGCATCTGTTGAGACTCTTGCAAGAATCTCTCAAGCGCTTCACGTTCCTATGACACAACTGCTTGAGAAACTGGATGAATACAATGTTGACGAGACAGTTGCAAACGATGTGAATGCCATTCCGGTAAAAGCAGAAAGTATTGCATTGGAAGCATATGAGATGATATCCATGGAGTCCGTTGAGAATCAGAAAAAGCTATTAAAGCTGCTGACCTATGCGCTAATGTTGAAAAACTAATCCTTTGTGTAATCTGCATCCTTTTTTATGTATAACATCTTCTTTGGTTATTATAGTATAATTTTTATCATTATAAATATGTATAGTATTTATAATATCCTATTTAATTGCGAACGAACATTTTTGTTGCAGTATATGACAAACTACCCTAATAAAGCAATTCGCAAATCAAGAAATTTGTATACATTTCTAACATGAAAGTTCCACTATTTGACAAATCCATAAGTCTCATATAGAATAACTCACATAGAAATATCCAGAAAGGATCTGTAACCATGCCATCCGTATATGCACATTACAAGTTCGGCAAAGATGTTTTATCTCTTCTCCCGAAAGATCTTCGTGCCTCAGTTATCAAATATCGTGAATTATATGATTTGGGATTACAGGGACCGGATCTTCTATTCTTCTACCATCCTATTACGCACAACTATGTAAATCGACTTGGTAATGCCATTCATGATTGGACAGGTCGCAGATACTTTGAATCTACACTTCGCATTTTACGCGGAACAAGACTCAAGGAAGCCTCTCTTGCTTATCTTATAGGAGCTATCTGTCACTATGCTTTGGATTCTGTATGCCATGCTTATATCGAAGAATGTGTTCATACCAAGAACTTAAAACACACCGCAATGGAAGGCTCTTTTGACCGACTGCTAATCTTAGAAGATCACCATCCTTATAATCATCTTGTATCTGTTTATCTGCGGGTTACCAGAGCAGAAAGCAGTCTGATCAGCCGCTTCTATGGCAGAACAACCGGAAGGCAGTTATACCGATCCATCCGTACTATGCAGATCTTAAATGATGGTCTGCGTCTGCCGGATAATCTTCTGAAGAAATCGATCTTCCTATTTCTTCGATTGATTGGAAAATATGACACAATATCCGGTATGGTAATCACAAAAGAAGCAGACCCCCATTTCACCGAAACAGATAAACGATTAAGAGAATTATATAATGACTCCGTCCCATTCGCTTTGGAATTGATTCAGGAATATATAGATGCGTTAAATAATCACACCCATCTTGGTCTCAATTTCCAAACCACATTTATGGGGCAGAAACGATAAAGACTTGGACATCCTTTCGAATGAATTTGACATTCTTCCCGGGATATCCAAGTCCTTTTGTCATATATACACTGTATGCTTATCCGTATACATAATATCGGATTAATATAATGGATATCGATCCGTTATATCCTTAACAAGCCCGATTGCTTTGTCATTATCATTATCAATAACAGCTGCTTTGATTGCATCTGCGATGATAATCATATCGGCTTCTACAACACCTCGCGAGGTAATTGCAGGTGTACCAAGACGAATACCGGATGTCACAAATGGTGACTTTGGATCATTCGGAACAGTATTCTTATTACACGTAATATTTACCGTATCCAGAAGCTTCTCGACTTCCTTGCCGGTCTTGTCCAGATTCTGAAGATCTACTAACATCAAATGGTTATCTGTACCATCCGATACAATCTTAAACCCTCTCTCCTGAAGTGCCTTGCAAAGAGCTGCCGCATTCTTCACGATCTGCCCCTGATAATTCTTGTAATCATCAGATAAAGCTTCTTTGAAACATACCGCCTTCGCTGCAATCACATGCATTAAAGGACCGCCTTGGATTCCCGGAAAGACAGCCTTGTTAAAGTTCAGCTTATCATTCACTTCATTGCTTGACAGAATCATACCGCCACGAGGACCACGAAGAGTCTTATGTGTCGTCGTTGTGGTTACATGAGCGTACGGAATTGGGCTTGGATGAAGACCTGCAGCAACCAGACCGGCAATATGAGCCATATCCACCATCAAATACGCCCCAACTTCATCCGCAATCTCACGAAACCGCTTAAAATCAATCGTTCTTGCATAGGCACTGGCCCCTGCCACGATCAACTTCGGCTTACATTCCTTAGCAATCCGGAGAACCTCGTCATAGTCAATAAAGCCTTCATCATTCACACCATAAGGCACAACATGGAAGAACTTACCGGAAATGTTCACCGGCGATCCATGGGTCAAATGTCCACCATGCGCAAGATTCATACCCATAAAGGTATCTCCCGGTTCCATAATAGCAAAGAAGGCAGCCAAATTCGCCTGTGCGCCGGAATGCGGCTGAACATTTACATATTCACAGCCGAATAATTCTTTTGCGCGGGCGATTGCAAGATTCTCGACAACATCCACATACTCACAACCACCGTAATACCGCTTTGCAGGATATCCTTCTGCATACTTATTGGTCAGTGGGCTTCCCATAGCAGCCATTACTGCCTTACTGACAAAGTTTTCGGACGCGATCAATTCAATGTGACTGTTCTGTCTTCCAATCTCATCCCGGATTGCTTTGGCAATCTCCGGATCTGCTTGTGTAATCTCATCAAAACTGTACATTTTTTTCCCTCCTGTTACTAATCTGATGCTATCGATCTAATTCCTTCCATCCATAACACCAATTAGTATCATCATACCCCATCTGCCTTCTTCACGCAAGATTTTTCCTTTAAATGGAAGTAAAAAAACAGAAGCCCTCCGGACAAATATACCTTCGGACTTCTGCCACTCCTTCATCAACCACATGATATTCGGAATATAATAAGATCTTATTATTGGTTACATATTAATTATGCAAAATACTTCTTGCCGGCAATTACTGCACCTGCAACGCCAATCAGGACGATCACTGCTGCATATGGTACTGTTTCGCCGGTCTTAGGTGCAGTTGTAACAGATGCTACATTCAGCTTTACAACTGCGATTGGAGACAGACTCGATACCGTAAAGGTTACAGATCCTGCATCAACCTTGGAAGGTGCGATCGTCTCCCATGCAGATCCATTGTAATGCAAGATGACAATAGCATCTCCTGCTGCAATATCAGCCACCTTCAAAGTTACTGTGTACTTACCGTCTGCATCTGCGGTTGCAGTACTTGGCTCAACATTAACAACAGACAGAATCTTTGCTGTTACCTTCTTGCCGGAATCTGCTGCTGCGTTCTTGATTGCGTCATTGCCAAGTGTTGTACCCGTCTTGGCAAGATCATTTAATAATTCGTTCTGTACTGCTACAGCGGTCGCATCTACGGTTGTCTGAAGGACTGCCTGAACGTCATAACCTTCAGCTGATGTAGCTGCCGCATATGTGTCAGGAGTAGATGTTGCTTCAATAGATGTAGCTGCTGTCTGCGTGCTGACCGGATTCTGTGTTGTTCCAACCGTTGGACTCTCGTCAGCAAACGCTGTTACTGCTCCCATAGACATTACAACAAGAGCAGATAATATTGCTAATACTTTCTTTTTCATTTTATAGTTCCTCCTTTCCTAGCCTCATGTGGTCTATATCAAATCTGAACTGTGGTATTCAGATCTAATACCTTAAATCATCACCTTTTGTAGCCATCTAATATGTATCCGCCATACTGATGAGTACCCAATCAATCTCCTGTAGGTTCATAGAATAATTCTACAATTAACTCCTGCATCGCATCGTCATCCGCATAAAATTCTTCAAACTGATTTCCTTGGATCACTTCACCCTGAAGAGAATATATATTATCTAATTGAAAATCATATGCATACGTCTCTGTAACAAGATAAGAAAAACTGCTTTCATTAATATCTGTAACCATGTATTTATCAAGAATACGATATATCTCAATCGGAACATTCAGATCCTCACGCGCCGCTTCCCGCACCTTGGTCACAAATGCCTGAATATATTGCTTTTGCCGTTGCTGTCTCAATTCATTGGAATTAAAGATATTCTCATTACGAAGTCTTACATACCAATACGCCTGTCTCCCGGTCAATGTAACGAGATCTCCCTGATGAAGATCCATATTATACTCAGGATAAATTACATCATCCAGTACAGACACTGTAACTCCACCAACCGCATCATTCATTTCCGGTATCGCATCCATCTCAATAGCAACATATGAATGAATCGGAATTCCATGTAACAACCTAGATACAGCCTTCACCTGATGAACACAGCTCTCTTCTCCTCCATCTCCATAGCCATGCTGCAGGGCAATCTGCTTGGTATAAACACCCATGTAGTTACCTGACTCATCCCATACATCAACATCTGCCATAGTATTGCGATTAATATTAAGCAGGCGAACCGTCTCATCATGAGGATTGATCAACAGCAAAAATAAGGCATCCGCCTGTCCTCCGGAATATGCTGAAGCTGCATCTGCATTCCAGCTTTGACCTCCGACAGTTACTACGGTCTCCTTATCAATTCCCATAACAAGTATCGATATCAAATCTTCATTCTGCTCATATACCTGACCTTGATACAGAATTTGATTTTCATCTAGAATCAGTTCCGGATTGTCCGGTGCTTCCCCAATATCAATATGCCCGGAATCAGCAATCACACTCGACATTCTACTCTTTCCAATCCTTCGGAAGACCAGTAATATACACACTGCTGCAATCAAAAGAATAAGGATTCCGCCAACAATCCGAATGATTAGTGATGTCTTATCGATTTCTTTCCGCCGCTTCATTCGATTCATTATATAGATTCATCCCCTTCTCTCGGATTCAGAAGCACACCTACAACAAGAAATCTCAACGAAGCAACATCATCTTTAGTGCAAGTTGACAGGGTTACAATATGATCTTCCTTTGTTACTGGAATGTCATGCCTGATATTGGCAACCCTTGCCGGAGTATGATCAACATTTAATACATCTCTGATATATTGTTCATAAACATATTCATTGCTAAGATCATAATTATCCAATAAATGAATTGCCGAATATTCATATGCACCAAATATTTCATATACATATACGTAATCGTCCGTATATATATATATATAATGATCTTCCGCCATTAAATCCGGATCTTCAAAATTATGTAAAGTTGAAAACATCGTATGGTCCTTTAAGTTATGGCCATAGATTACGGTATGAAGATCTGAGAAAGTCTTTGTATTATAGTTCTCCGTATAGATACATCCCGGATAACCATAGCTGCCATCCAAATTATAATTAAGGTAATAATTATTATCTGTCGGATGTTGAACGATTGGATAATCCACCGTTGTATCCGGAACATAAATCCACGCATAGATATCCGCATTCTGTTCATGCAGATCCTGCCAATCAATTTCCTTCTTCGGAATATCAATACCAAGACTAATTAGTGTATTTTGTTCAATAGCATTATGATCAATCACTTGAGATGCAACTTGATCGGGATCATTATCCGTTGCTGCATTCACAGATTCTTGTATTTCTGATAAATGATTTGAAGCCTCTTTTCTTTTTTTATATTGATAGATAAATACAGTTGCACCAATACCTATCAGACAAATACTGATAAATAGAATAATCGCCCATACTCCGGTGCTGCTCTTTTTTTTATAATCATTCACACAGATTCACCCCTGATTATAATCTTTATAAGCCCTGTATTTATTCGCTCAAAATACACACTATAGTATATATTTACAGAAAAAATATGTCAATAGTATTTTTTAGAAACCTGTTGCTTTTTATTTTTTTTATGATATAATTAACTAAATAAACAGGGTGGAGGTATGATTATGGATATTCCAGCATTATCAATTGCAATGTCAATGGATAAAGTGAATACTGAGTGGGGCGTAGCTATGATGGAAAAGTCCTTGGATATGGCTGATACGGTAAGCGAAGATCTGACAAAAATGATGGAATCCTCCGTAACTCCGAATCTGGGACAATCTATTGATGTGCGTTTATAATTGGACAACTGATTTAATAGAAAGAAAGATGCAGACTGTTTCTGCATCTTTTTTTATCAGAATGATATCGCTGCCACCCCCATATTCTTGTATTATCCCTTTTCCGTCAGGTGGTCTTTTAACGCCTGAAAACACTTTACTTATAGTATTAAATACTATATAATCAAGTTATAAAAACAATGCTTGACAGTATCCAAAAAGATAATACATCTTTTCCGATTTCCAATAATAATATGAAAGATACTAAAAGGACAGACAGCTATGACCGGTTCTTCTATGGATGATATAAAAAAACAAATACGGGATGCGATTCAGATGGATTATGTAGTTCCGGAAGATATACCTGATATTGAGTTATATATGGATCAGGTAACTACCTTTATGGAACAACATATGCAGCATAACAAGCGGTCTCCGGAAGATAAGATTCTGACCAAGACGATGATCAATAATTACACCAAGAATCATCTTCTCCCACCACCTGAAAAAAAGAAATATACAAAGGATCATATCATTTTGATGCTTTATACATATTACCTCAAGAATTTTTTATCAATAGGCGATATTCAGACCCTGCTCACACCAATGATCGACTCCTATTACGGTATGCCGGCATCAAGTGAAACATCACTGACAAACATATACGAAATGGTAGTTGACCTTGCCAAGCATCAATATCAATATGACAAGAAGAACATATTCGAGACCTATGAATTAGTACATCAAAAACTAACAGATGATAAATTACAGGAAGTCTCCGTTTCAAACACAGCAGCATCCGACACTCCGGATGATCCTTCAGACGAATATCTGCATGATTTTCTGTTTGTTGCAATGTTAAGCTATGATATTTACTTGAAGACACAGTTAGTTGAGAAGATCATTGGTGATATGGCTCCATTGGCAGAATCGATCAATGAAAAAGAAGAAAAAAAACAAAAAGTACAGAAATCTTCTATAACTGAATCGGCAAAGAAGCCCAGAACATCCGGCAAACCATCGACCGACAATAGAATAAACAAGCAAAAATCAAAAGAACATAACCATCACTCAAAAAAATAAATTGCAACAATTTATGTTTAAGAAAGGAACCGCCATGAAATACAAATTGCTTCTTACGGGTAAATATACCACAATCATTGATACATTTTTTAATCATCTGACACAATATGAATGCATTACTACATCATCCAGATATGACGATATGGCACGTCATGTTGAATTGTATCATCCGGACATTCTCGTTGTCTGTCTTCAGGATGAGGATCCTGCCATGTTCAAACGCATCGGTACTCTTATGAACCGGTTCAGTGAAGAAAAGTTCTATGTATTCATTATAGGAGAAGATGAAGAATGTGCAGATTTCCAAAAAAAGACAGGAGCACTTGCAAATCGTGAGATCCATAAACCATTATCTCCGGCAAAGATCAGTAAACTGATTGATGACTATATGATAGATCATCCTCGTTCCAACCGGAATCAGGAAGAGGATGCTGGGCTTCCATATACTGATTCCGGATCATCCAAACCTCAAAAGCAAGAGACCGAAGAAGAAAAGTTAATGCGTATTCTGCAGTCTATTGATGAGGAAGACCTGTCAGATGCCACTCCACCCGCCGGCTCTGATCAGCAATCATCGGTTGACTCTTTATCACAGAACGATTCCTCTGCTTCCAAAAAGCATATTCTTGTCATTGACGATGATCCATTGATGCTAAAAGTCATCAAAGATTATTTACATGATGATTATGATATTGCAACTGCCAAGGGTGGTAAGATTGCTTACAAATTCCTAGAAAAGAAAAAAACCGACTTGATCCTTTTGGATTACGAAATGCCGGAAGAAGACGGTCCAACGGTATACAAAAAGATTCGTGCTCTCCCGGGAATGGAACAGATACCGATCCTGTTCTTAACGGGTGTATCCGATAAGACCAGAATAATGAGCGTTCTTGCATTAAAACCACAAGGATACTTATTAAAACCAATTGATTACGCAACATTAATATCAACAATCACACCGATTCTTAAGGAATAATCTTATACTATAATTAATACCGACAAAAGTAACGTTCAGATCGGAACAGAGATCGGAACAGAGATCGGAATACTGATCAGAAGCTGCATTGAGATTCCGGAAAGGATACTATGGAAACACTTTATTTGACAGAACTAATCGAACAACCTACCCTGCAGAAAATACAGGATGCTTTTTCTAATATGGTAGGTATGGCTGCTCTTACCACCGATGTGAACGGACACCCTGTTACAGAAGGATCCAACTTTACGGATTATTGCATGAAATATACACGTAATTCCAAAGTCGGATGTGCCAGATGCGAGGAGTGTGACCGCTTTGGTGCCGTTATGACACAAAAAAGCGGCAAGCCTACCTCCTACTATTGCCATTCCGGACTCATTGATTTTGCCGCACCGATCATTGCAAACGGAGAGATGGTTGGAAGCTTTATCGGAGGACAGGTACTGACTGAACCGCCGAATCCCGATGTTATACGTAAGGTTGCAGAAGATATTGATGTTGATTTTGAAGAATATTGGGAGGCCATTCAGAAGATACAGGTCATTCCAAAGGATCGGATCGACAAGGCTACTGATTTTCTGTTTTCAATCGCATCTGTCCTTTCAGATATGGCTATGAGCAAGCATCAGGCATTACTTGCCAATTCCGAGATTGCAAGAGCCGCCCAGATGAAGACAGACTTTCTGGCAAATATGAGCCACGAGATCCGTACACCTATGAATGCTGTAATCGGTATGGCTGAGATGGCTTTAAGGGAAGATCTTCCGGACAATGCCAGAGATTATATTAATCAGATCAAATCTTCCGGACGTGCGCTTCTTGCGATTATCAATGATATTCTAGATTTTTCCAAGATTGAATCCGGCAAGATGGACATCTTCCCGGTAGAATATGACTCCATGTCCCTATTCAATGACGTATCCAACATTATTATGACACGTCTTGTTGACAAGGATGTGGATCTGGTTCTGGATATTACGCCTGAGATTCCGGTACTGCTCTACGGAGACAATATCCGAATCCGGCAGGCATTAATTAACCTTGCCAATAACGCAGTCAAATTCACAAATGAGGGCGAGATCCGCATCATTGTCAGATTCAAGCGTCTTAGTGATACGAACGGAATACTGAAAATATCCGTAGTGGATACCGGTATCGGAATCAAAGAAGATAATCTTCAATCCATCTTTGAATCTTTCTCACAGGTTGACAGCACTCGTAACCGCAATGTGGAAGGCTCCGGTCTCGGTCTGGCCATAACCCAAAGACTGATCCACCTTATGGAAGGTAATTTGACAGTTGAAAGCGAATACGGCGTCGGCTCAACATTCTCTTTCTCTGTTCCGCAGATCATCAGCGACCCAACTCCTGCCATGAAGGTTAATTCACCTGCTCATCTCTGTGCGCTCAGTCTGTTCAAGGATGTCCGCGTATCCAAGCGTTTTTTGATGGATGTCAAGAGGCTCGGAGTGCAGGCATATAATCTGAAAGCGGAGGCTGATCTGGAATCGGGATACAATTCTCTGCGAAGACTGAATCCGAATATTGAATTCTTTATGTTCTTTGACCATGATATGTTAACAGAAGAACGTAAAGCATTTATAGAAAAGCATCCTGAGATCAATGCAGTTCTTGTATCGGAATTCATCCAGGATCATAAAGAGAATATTCACAACCTGATGATGGTCAAAAAACCATTATCCTCCATGAATCTGTCCATGATCTTCAACAAAGAAAAGATTATTTTCTCCGGTCATTCCGAATATGATGAAGATACTGATTTTATCGCGCCGGATGCATGGGTATTGATCGTTGATGATAATATCGTGAATCTGACAGTTGCAGAAGGATTGTTAGAGCCGCTCAAACTGAATACCGTATCTGCCAACAGCGGTAAAGAAGCGATCAAGCACGCACATGAGAGGAATTTTGATCTGATCTTAATGGATCACATGATGCCGGAAATGGACGGAGTTACCGCTACACAGGAAATTCGCCGACAGATTCCGGCATATAAAGATATTCCGATCATTGCGCTTACCGCCAATGCTGTGGGCAGTGCCCGGGATATGTTCTTAGAAGCAGGTATGAATGACTTCATTGCCAAGCCGATCGAAGTCCGTACTTTGATGAACAAGATGCATCAATGGCTGCCAGAGGACAAGATCCGCAAACAAACCGCGGAAGAAAAAGCGGATGAACAGAACAAAAAAGATGAAGATTCAACTCTGATCATCGGAGATCTGGATACACATACAGCCATTCGAATGTTAGGTAATGAAAAGCTGTTCTGGAATGTGCTGAAGGAATATCACAGAGTGATCCCGTCCAAAGCCGAATCTATCCATAAGCATTACAGCCGTGAAGACTGGGAAGCCTATACAATTGAGGTTCATGCCTTGAAAAGCTCTTCCAAACAGATTGGTGCCATGGAATTATCTAAGATGGCTGCTGAGCTTGAAAAAGCAGGCAAGGATAAGAACATCGCATTTATATATGATAACACGGAAGCAGCCCTTAAGAAATATCGGGAATATGAACCTATACTTGCTCCTTATTTTACGGAAGAATCCGCTGCAAACAAACCATTTATTGATTTCAGTGAACTGACAACCATGTTTGAACAATTGCGGGAAGCCGCTGACGATCTGAACTCGGATGAGATCGAACGGATCTGTACCGAAATATGCAAATATCAATATCCGGACGATCAGAAAGAGTATCCGTCCCAGCTGAAAAATGCCTGTGAAGATCTTGATACGGAAGAGATCATTGAAATCTTAGATGAATGGGAAGTATTCATTCCATAGAGCTGTACATATTAAATCCATAGCACTAATAAAATATAGCAAATCCCCCTTATCACACCTGACAGGGGGGATTTGCTATAATCAGCTTACTGTCTATCTTATATTCTAGTCTTCTGTCTCAACCTTTAGCTGCAGCCTTTTATTCCAGCTTCTGTAATGCATTCTTCAAGCCATCTGTTCCATAATTCATAATCCGGTTAACCCGGCTGATCGTTGCTGTGGAAGCACCTGTATCTGCCGTTACTTCCATATAAGTTCTGCCTTGAGAGAGCTCTCTCGCAACCTCAACCCTCTGCGCCATCGATAAGACTTCTTTCACTGTACAGAGATCTTCAAAAAAAGCATAATACTCTTCCCGGGTCTTAAGTGTCTGCATGGCATCAAACATCAGATCCACAGCTTCTGTATGTATTGTCTGTCCCATATTATTACCTCATTATAATATGATATTGGTATTCTCTATACCTGTGTCGCCTTTGGTTCCTTCGGTACCCAGATCGCAACAGCAGCACGATTGACATAGAAATCTCCGTATCCCCATTCATCAATCTTAATATTGTATTTGGCATTCTTCATCTCATCCACAAAATGCTTGCCCGCAAATTGCCTGCCAATATACATATGCTTAATTCCGCCTGTACCATCCGACATAACAACCGCACATCCGGAATCTTTATGTTCCTCATCGCCTTCTCTGGTCCATCCGATCACATTCGGATCGTCCAGATAATCATGCTGCGGCCCATATGCGCTCTTCTTACGAAGCTTCAGCATCTTATCCAGAACTGCCTTCATCGGCTTAATCTGGCTGGCCGGAATCCCGGCATAATCGCCATAGAACAGACACGGATATCCGCTTTCCCGAAGTAATATGATCGCATACGCCAACGGCTTGAACCAATCTTCTACCCAGGATTCCAGAGACTGTCCCGGCTGACTGTCATGATTATCCACAAATGTCACTGCCTGCATCGGTCTTCTGGATACCAGAGTGTTGTCAAGGATTGTGCGAAGATCATAATTGCCGTGCGCTTTGGACGCATCATGAAAATGAAGATGCAGTGGCACATCAAACAGGCTCATTTCGTTATTCACATTGTCCAGATATCGTTCCAGACGGTTCACATCCCAATGCCAGTACTCGCCTACCGAGAACAATTCCTTGCCGGTAATCTTACGCATTGCAGGAAGCCACTTACGATAGAAACTGCTGCTGATATGCTTAACCGCATCCAGACGAAGTCCGTTTACACCGGTTGTATTCAGATACCACTCGCCCCAGCGGTACATCTCATGCTCAACCTCGGGATTATCAAAATCCAGATCTGCTCCCATCAGATAATCATAATTACTGTTTTCATCATCCACATCACTGGAGAATTTCTTGCCTTCGATCAGATACACACCATGATCCTTCGCCTTCTGATCCCAGTCAATTCCGCTGAAATGATTCCAATTCCACTTGAACTTGGAGTACTTTCCATTCCGTCCGGGAAATGTGAACTTGGTAAATCCAAGGATCACTCTCTTGTCGCCAACCATCTGATTGCGGTTGCTGGCATTGAATTCCTCTGCCGTGATCAACTCCGCTTCATCAGCTCCGATCTTATGATTGATGACAATATCCGCATATACATCAATACCTTTATCCTGTAAAGCCTTGACTGCAGCAAGATATTCTTTCTTCGTACCATACTTGGTAGGAACTGATCCTTTCTGATCAAATTCGCCCAGATCATACAGATCATAAGCCCCATATCCTACATCATGAATCCCCTGATTTCCCTTATATGCAGGCGGGAGCCATACAGCACTCACGCCCATCGTCTTTAATTTGGCAACATTTGCCTTCAATGTCTTCCACAAAGAAGCATCATCCGGCAAATGCCACTCAAAATACTGCATCATTAATCCATTCTGATTCATAGCCTTCCCTCCATTTTTATTCCATAGCTTTTCTCACACTGTCACACTTCAAAGCGTTAAATTATCACTTGATCTCAGTATATATGAAATCAGCGGCAAATGCAAGACTGACCATATCGGCAATCTCAATTTCAATCCTATAATACGGTTTTGATCGATTCACGATAACCGACCATTTATTCCGAATACTTTGCAATGATTTCTTCATTGGCTTTCATTGCCGATGCTTCCATTTCTTTTCGCTCTTCCCATAACCGTTCCTTTAGCTCCGGATATTTGACAGCCATGATCTCAATCGCAAGATATGCCGCATTCTTACTTCCATTAATAGCTACTGTCGCAACCGGGATTCCGGAAGGCATCTGCACAATAGAATACAATGCGTCCATACCATCTAAGACAGACCCGGAAAGGGGAATACCGATCACCGGCAGGACCGTCTGGGATGCTACTACACCCGGAAGTGCCGCTGCCATTCCTGCTGCCGTAATGATCACATCTGTTCCGTTCTGATTCGTCTCCTCTATGAATTCTGATAATCCGGCATGAGCACGATGCGCGGACAGACATCTCACGTCCACCGTCACACCATATTTCTTAAGTACCTCCACTGCAGGTTCCACCTTAGCCAGATCACTCGTCGATCCCATAATAATTGCTGTTCTCATGTTATGATTTCCTTTCTTTATATAATATTACTGTTTTTCTGATCCTTATGCGCCTCCGGCCGCCTTCATCTGTTTCTTGTTTTCATACATAATGGCATCCGCCTGACGGATCGCCTCTAACGGTTCCAGATACTTCTTATCATTACTCCGCATGGTTCCACAGGCCGCGGATACCTTGAACGGAAATTCGCCCTTCTGATCCGTCTCCTCCATTTTTTTCTGGAATTCCATTACCTTCATAGCAGCATTCTTCTCTCCGCCAAATACACACGCAACGAATTCATCTCCGCCCCATCTGGCGCAAAATCCCTCTTCCGAAAAAACATCCTGAATAAAGCCGGCGGTCATCTTCAGGAGACGGTCCCCCGTCTCATGCCCGTACACATCATTGGCAGTCTTTAAATTATTCAAGTCAATAAATACCATCGTATACTCCCGGATTCCCTGTTCTTCCATCTCCTCGATCCGGCGATAGCAGGAAGCCCGGTTCGGCATATCGGTCAACGCATCCTTGTATGCCAGCATCATTAACTGCTGCCGCTCAATCTTCAAAGTATATTCATCTGCAGAAAATGAGATCAGATAAATAACCAGAGACATTGCAATAACCAGTATCGCCAATGCGCTGACACCATGTGTCGATACCCAGGACTGCTGTAATACATACTTGGTCACATTAAAACGGATCAATTCCAGAATACCGCAGACCATAGAGATCATAACTCCATACCGGAGAATATAGATATTACGGTTCGTATTCTTCTTTGTTCCGACAAATACTCCCACTACCAGTCCAACGATCACAATTCCCGCAAGAAGATGCATGTATGACAGCATATGCGAATAATTGATGGAAACCGGCGATAATTCAATTCCGGTAGCCACCAGATAAAATGCTAAATAAACGAAGAACTCCCCGGCTATGATCTTCTTACCGATCGGAGAATCCAACACCAAATATATAAAGATGGTCAACGGGATCGGTGCCAGATATAACGCGTAATATTCAACCTTCGAACAGAATTCGATATTTCCGAATATCAGATAGAACATTCGAAGACTGCCAAAGAACCAGGCACTGATCAGCAATTCAAATACTGCGATTGGAAGACCTAGCTGCATCTTCTTCCTATGGATCGTCTGTATGGTAAAGTAGACAATAAAGATCATTGCCATAACCATTAAGGCGATCGACAGAACAAAAACAAGACCTTCGCCTTCTATAATCTTCTTCCATGCCTCATTGGCCGGAATAATACCAATGCCCTTCAGATCCGAATACGGCATACTGACAACCGAAGTAATATTCAGTACCAGTTCTTTGGAAGCATAATCATATGGAAGAGGAATCTCATATACGCGGTTCCCATAATGTCCTGCTACATCGTCAGAATCATAAGAATCCTTAAAGATCAGCTGTCCATCCAAATAGACATCTACAATCGCATTATACAAAGGAATATACAGCTCGGCAGAATCCATATTCAGATCATCCGGAAGGATAACGCTTGCCTGCAGAACATCTCCTTTGTTGATGGTACCAAAATCGCCATCCTCAAACTGCTGTGTACTTCCGTCTGTATAATAGACATCCACACGCATGTTGTCCCGAAGTCCGTAATAATCCGTAGTCTGAATGCTGTTAAAGCCAAAGAGCATACCCATGATCACAAGAAATATAAGGATTGCCAACCCAATGGTAAGCGGCAGTCTCATATGGATTTGTTTTTTATCCGATTCCTGATCATGCTTCATCATACCATCTCCCCCACGTACAAGTTAATCGCTATCTGCCTTGAACCATCAATTCTTCCTGATAGCGGTCAATGATCTTATATAACTCTATATTCGGATCATCTCTCATCTGAAGCTGTTCTCCCAGTTCCAGTAATCGATGATCGGAATCCGTCTGCACATTCCATTCCGTAAGCCCTTCTCCATTCGGATCTCCGGTCTTCACAAAGTTCACCCAGTATCTCTGCATCTGATCAGACAAAGCAAAGTCCGATGCATCATAGATTCTCTTCCTGTATCTCCATAGATTCCCATATGCGTATGGGAGTTCGCCGGCATGATTACAGCTTAAAGAAGGATTTGTCTTCGTAAAATAATATTCATATACCGGCCGGTCTTCTTTGACCATATAGTCACTCCATACATAATGACTGTAAGAAAACCATGCGGCACTATATACATAGTCCAAAGATCCCTTGGCGTCTCCGCCCGCATCCACTATAAAATAGGAATCCCGTTCTATCGATCCCGCCGGAACCAGCTCTGCCATTTCTTTGGCATATTCCGGACTTAAGATCGAGGATAACAATTCTTCATAATTATCATATGTCGCTTCATAGTTCATAAGAAAAGCATCTGCTTCCTTAGCATTAAATCCGTTTAATAATGCCTGTTCGTGATTACCGCCTTTTTCATATGTAAGATAGGGCTGCTCCGTAATGGCATATCCATCTATCGTCATTGCGCTGTTTGAATACTCTGTTGCAAGCAGACGTTCCGCAGGGATATCCCGGAGTTCGCTGACATTCGCCACATTCATTTCTTTCAGAATGTCATGCCCCATGTCGATCGCTTCCTGATAATCCCGAAAGGTATGATATGGCTGCTTGGCAAGAATCCCACTACTCTCAGCAATTGCATATGTAAACATACCTTCTGTAAGCGGCGACACACATAACGCGTTTACACTGGAAGATCCCGCAGATTCTCCGGCAATCGTAATACGTGAAGGATCTCCGCCAAAGGTCTCAATATTCTCATTGACCCATTTGAGTGCCTGAATCTGATCCAACAGTCCGTAATTACCGGTGGTGCCATTCGGCGACTCTGCTGCCAGCTCTTCATTTGCATAATACCCGAATATTCCGAGACGATACGCAAAGTTAACTACAATGATCCCTTGCCGTGCAAGATCTTCTCCCCGATAATCCGTATAATAGGATTGTCCTGTCATCAATGAACCGCCATGGACATAAACCAGAACCGGAAGCGGTTCATCTCCTGCATCAGACGGCCGCCATATATTCAAATACAGACAATCCTCGCTAAGTGGTTCCAGATAATTATCATCCGGACGGATCTCGTAATTGCGATACCCCAGAATTCTGGATAAAGAATCCATGATTACAGAGCTTCTCTGCTGCATAGCCATAGGCGCAAAATGATCACAGGCAAGCACTCCATCATACGGATCCGGATCCTGCGGCTCCTTCCAACGAAGTTCTCCCACCGGCGGCTTTGCGTACGGAATACCCGCAAAGACCTCAACCGAATGATCGGAATTATAGACTCCTGTCACATCTCCCTGTGCAGTCGTTACGATCTCTGTCACATCCGGATGTCTGACATCTACGGCAGGAACATTGCGATATGGCGGCGCAGATATCTTATAATTAACTGCAAACAATCCTAATAATACAATCCATGAAAGCAGGGAATGATACCATCTGAAGCTGCCGGTCCTGCGAATGATCACACGTCCTGTAATGACTGCGATCACAATCAAAGCCGCGGTGCACCATCCCACCAAAGTGTTACGGGATAATTCCAGAATTCCCGCATAGATGATACCTATCAGGGCCAACATAATTCCATATAGAATCCGGACAGCAATATGTCCTTTTCCTTGCTTTTGTTGTCTCTTATTATCTGCATCCACGATCTTATACTCCGCTGTATATCTATCTTTTTCTACGATTTCTCCTCTGTGGCTTTTCCTTATCCCGGTCTCCCTGATCAGACCCTTTCGGATCTTGTTCTGCATTCTGCCGGTTTGTTTCTTCCGAATCCTGTTCTGCATTCTGCCGGTTTGCTTCTTCCGGATCCTGTTCTGCATCCTCCCGGTTTCCTTCTTTCGAATCCGGTTCATCCGACTCTCGCTCACTTTCAATCTCCTCAAGGAGTGCTTCCCGTTTCTTCTTATTACGCTCCATCCATGGAAGGAAATTCTCATTATAAAGAAAACGAAGGACAACCGTAACCGGAATCGCAAGGAAGATTCCGATCACACCGAACAGCTTGCCGCCAATAATAATTGAAATCAATGTCATAACCGCCGGCAGCCCCAGAGAGTCATGGAACAACTTTGGTTTGATCACATTCGCGTCAAGCGTCTGGATCACGGCACAGAATATCCAGAACCAGACTGCCATAATCGGCTTATCAAATACCAGAACCACCGTACCGACAACCACTCCGATGATCGGACCAAAGGTAGGAAGCAGATTGGTAACACCGACAACCACCGATACCAGCGGAATGTACGGCATTCTCATACACGCCATAAAGATCGCATTGGATGCACCTACGATCAATCCATCCAACAGGCTGTATAAAATATATTGCAGGAATACATTATGACACCGTTCCAAAAAAACAGTCTGATTCTCGTAGGCTTTTCCGGTCAAACATGCCTTACGCAGCTTATTGATTCCTTTTAAAATATTCTCCTTATCCACCAGAAAATAGATTGCCAGAACAACACCCAAACCGATGTTTACCAGAGACGAACCAAAATTCGTAACCTTCGACAGGATCGTTCCCATATTATCCGTGATCATGGTAAGGAGCTTGCTGATCCATTCATCCAGATTCTCAACTAAGGAGTTCAGATCTGCATTATCGCCAAATCTCTCACTAACCCTGGCGATCGTCTTCTGTGCCGACTCCACATAGTGATCCGCATTATTGACGATCGTCGTTACACTATCGATCAGTGCCGGAACCAAAAGCACAAGCAGCAGCGCAAATACCAAAAGCGCACTCACGATCGATAATATCACGGACAGCATATGCTTAATTCTGACCTTCTTGATCTTCTTAAATACCTTTTTTTCAAAAAAGTTGACTAAAGGATTTAACAGATATGCCATTGCCACACCCAATATGATCGGGCTGAGCATCTTACCTACAGATTGAAACCATTCTGCCACAGGTTCAGACAAATTCGACAGCAGCAGATATAAAATAACTGCGCTGCATGCGGCCACTGTATAGGCCGCCCAAGGTTTACTAAGTAATTCTCTGATCTTCTTCATATCAATAGTCTCTCCAATACCGTCAAGCCTGAGGATGATCCGGATTCATATCCGATGCACTGACCACCGAAGGCGTATCTGCTCCTGTATTCTCTCCGGCGGCCTGAGGCTCTTCCGATCCGGAACCGCCTTCTGCCCATTCGCCGGCCTTGTCGCCGCCTCTCTTTGCAGACTTGATTATATTCTGTCCGAGTCCCTTAAAGGCTCCTCCCAGTTCCTTACCGGTCTCACGCCATGTTCCGTCATTAAAGACATTGCTTCCTGCAGTGCTATCTGAAGCTTCGGACGATGCAGCTGCTCCGCTATCTGTCTGGGTACTTTCCTGCGCGGATGCTCCATCCGGCTTCCCCTCGGCCCAATCCGCAGCTTTATCCACTCCGGTCTTCGCAGTTCTGATAATACTCTTACCCAGACCCTTAAATGCGCTTCCAAGACCTTTTCCGGTATCCTTCCAATCATCCCTTTGTGACATATTCTTCACCTCATTCTTTCATAATATCCATAGAATTGCCTGTTTGCCAACATATTTCCGTGAATCGGTCACAGATTATTAAACCATGATATAGTTATTTTAAGAATAGCATAATCTTTTGTTTCCTGCAAGAAAAAGCAGAGGTGCAGGGACATTGCCCTGCACACTCTGCCTGATCATAGCTTTACATAATAATTCAATCCCTATTCCGCATACAGATAGAAATCATCCCAGGCGCCCCAGCCCTTCGCTGCCGCTTTCACATGAACGCCGATCGTAATCTCCGTGCCGTCTTTCGGAATCTCAATCCCCGTAATCTCAGGATTATCCCATTCCTGCCATTTCGTCACACCGGTTGACTGTTCATAGATCTGATCTCCCACCTTGGCATAGAATGTGAACTCTGCGTCATCTCCGCAGTCTCCGCCTTCAATATACGTTCCGAGGACATAGGTTCCGGTACTTAATGCAACTGTCTGTTCTACCGTATATTCAATCTCCTGTTCTGACCAGAAATGCAGACAATAAGCACCGTCATGGACATTGCTGGAATCATCCTTCCGACTGATAACGGAAGAATCAATACTCCACATACTCATGTCTTCCTCTTCAAATCCGGGATTTTTAAGCAGGTTTTCGGCCTTAACCTTCACGATGATCGTAACGGGATATGCTTCTTCATTTACCGATACCTCGCCCGGAATCTCATATTCGCCCGCCGTTGTCATATCTATCTCACTAATATCATTCTCCGACCATGCAACATCCTGATCTACGGTAGTTCCGTCATTATAACGAACGGTTACCTGTTCCGGCAAATGAAGCGGTTCGCCGACCGCGCAGATCACAGGCTCCGCGAATACATCGGACACCTTAAGATCCGTTACGGCTCCCGTCCGAATATACTGATAGATCTTTGCCGATGCCAGCGGATGACCGTAAAAATCAAACCACGCCTCATTATCAACTGCCGACCCTCCATAATACTGACCGGCATCCTCATCATAATCCGCTGCATAACTGCTAGCCCAACCGGATCCATAAGTCTCCCATATTGTCTGATTATTCTTATACACATCCTCCGGGTGCTCCGCATCTGCGCAGACACCTACCGGTATCCATGCCGGCTCCCAATAGAATATGCCGATCCCGCTTTCGCCACAGAATGCAACCGCATTTGCTGCTTCGCGAACAGCATCACATTGTCCCTGCTCAGATACATCGTAATAGAATTCATCTCCGGCTTTGCCCTCGGATTCCGTATTACCGCTTCCGTCTCCATCCTCATAAGTATGAATATAAGAAGTTTCCACGATCATAACCTTTTTTCCGTATTTATTCACGATCGTATTTAAGATTGCCTTCATACTTCCTGCCGTACCATGCCAGTACGGATAATAGGAAGAAGCAAAGACATCATAATCCACCCCATACTGATCCAAATAAGAAGCATAGGCAGGATAAGAACCTTTCTCAGGATTGGTAAAATGAACAGCCACCATGATATCCGGATCCACTGCCCGAACGCCTTCACTGCCGGCCTGTAACAAAGCGCAGATGTCTTCCCATTCTTTCTCGCCGCAAAGGCCGGTGGTTGTCTCGTTGCCGATCTGCACCATCCCGACATCTACACCCGAAGCTGTAAGTTCACGAACGGAATTCTCTGTATATGTACGAAGGGCATCTGCCTTCTCCACAGCCGAATAATCCTTCCATGCCTTTGGCGCATTCTGTTTACTTGGATCCGCCCAGAAATCCGAATAATGAAAATCAATTAACACCCGCATCCCGGCATTGGTTGCCCATGTACCGATCTTCTTTGCCGTTTCCAGATCATTATGTCCGCCGCCGTAAGAATTCCCATTCTCATCATAAGGATCATTCCATACACGTATCCGGACATAGTTCACGTTGCATTCCTGATATAAGAAATCAAAAAAGCCCTGTTCATCCAATGCATTCCCGTCATAATCATAATATGTGACCCCGCTCTCAAATTCAGATGCGATCGAGGACAGATCCGCGCCTGTAATAAAATCATTCGACAATCCGTTGATCTTCTGAACAAAAACATCCGCATCAACTGCCGTATCATCAGAACTATCCGCAGCTCCCGGAAGGGGAACCTCTGCAGAAGCCGATGTCTGTTCTGTCGAACTGTTATCTGTTATCTCCGTTACGGAAGAATCCCCATTAACGGTATCTGAATCTCCATTATCCGTCGTACAGCCTGTACCTGCAAGCATAAGCATTGTCAGGCATACTGCCGCAATCACTCGTTTCTTACGAACTTTCATTCTATTAACCTCCCAGAATCATTTCAGAATTCCTTTATGTATAACTTCTCTTATATCATCTCATTTCCCGATCATTCAGGATTCCCGCTGCATCTTCCTTGCAACCTTACTTGCGTACATAATATCATCCGCCTGTTGAACCAATAAGTCGAGAGGAGCGTTCTTCTCCGGACTTCCGATCACATAACCCACACTGGCAGACATCGTATACGGGAGTCGTTCCCGCTTACTGATATCGGCAAGCCGCTTAGATAAAGAATCCAATCTGCCGATCAGATCCTGTTCCGAGATAAGTTCGTCCAGGATCAGGAATTCATCGCCGCCCAGCCGGAAATTAAAGCCCTGATCCGATGTGATCGACTGCACCATACCCGCGATCGTTTTAATGGCATAATCTCCCATCTCATGTCCATAATTATCATTGATATATTTCAGCCGGTCCAGATCAACATATACCACAGCCACGCTGCTGCCCTTTGCCAGGATCTTACGATAGAAGCGTTCCGCATGCTCCGTAAATCCCAGACGATTATACAGCCCTGTCATGGAATCATGATTATATAACACCGACAGCGCATGATTCAGCCTGGCAAGCTTGCTTCTGGAATATAACTGCTCAATTCCGCTTGTCAGAGAATTCATAATATCAAATAAGAATTGCTGTTCCATCAAATAGATCGCATTTTTGATCGCAAAATATCCGATACATCGATCCCGAAAATGAAGCGGAAGAAACAGGAAGTTCTGCCCCTTTTCTTCTGTCTCAAATAAAGGGAACAGTCCATTCACAATACGGCTTTCTCCGGCAATACGATCTGCCTGTTCATCTCCGTAAGCCAGAACCAACCTCAGATCCTTCGGATATCCCTGAATCAGGAACTCATCCTCCATATTCGCAGCCGGACTCACTTTATCAACATCCGTTTTCTCTGTATCCAGATCTAACAGATGTTTATCTGCCGCAAGATACATGGCATCACAGCGAAAAGCCGGAATACTTTCCGGAATGCAGGCAAGCATCTCTTCCATCGTATCCACATGAGCCAGTTTGGAATCCAGATCCAGCTTACAGCCTTCAAAATAGGATTGCTCCACATTCCATAGGATGCTTCCCTTCATCTGCTGTCTCGGATCAACTACAATCTCCGATTCACATCCGCAGCTCTCCCAGAAAATCGGAGAAGCCTTGGTATGATAGTAAGTCTCCGGAGTCTGACCCTTCCAGATCTCAATGAGCATCTCCATACCTGCATATCCCGCATCCTCACGAATATAGCTCATGGTTGAAATCCTTGGCGTATAATATCTGGATTTATCCAGATCATCAAAGCCCGTGATCAGGAAATCGTGAGGTGCAGAAAGACCATGCTTTTCAGCCTCTGACAAGACGCCGACAGCGATATTGTCATTCGCGCACACGATGGCATCCGGTACCGAATGCGTCTCTCCATATAGGTTCTGAAATCCAAATACACCGGTATTAAAATCAAAGTCGTCATAATAGAACTTACAGTCAGCTTCCGGCAGCTTCTTTTCTGAAATGTATGTTTTAAGTGCCCGCTCCCGTTCGGCACTTTCATAATTATCTTTGGGACCCAGAATAAACCAATAGGTTCTGCATCCGTGATGTTCATACAGATGGTCGATCATCTGCCACATCGCGGCATAATTATCAATCCCTACGGAATATAGACCTTCATAATGATTATTGATCACGATTCCCGGAACTTTTGACTCCCGCACACGCTCAATAACCTCCTGCCTGACTGAATCATCCAGCGTATTATTCAGATCGATAATAACACCGTCAAAATCCTTAAAGTCCGGCAAATGAAAGATATTATATTCTCCCGCATTATAACGTACGTCGCTGCTCCAGTTCGCTGAACTGTTGAAGATATACAAGCTGACATCTTCATCGGTTTCCCGGATTCTCTGCAGCATTCCCGCCGGCCACGCATACGTAAAA
>JAFUAW010000096.1 GCA_017460485.1 Lachnospiraceae bacterium
TCGATCTGCATACGCGAAAATATATCAATATAATTCAAAGGCTCGTCCCAGATATAGAGATGTGCCGGTGTCAACAGGCTCGATGCGATCAGCACCTTCTTCTTCTGGCCCTCCGAATAATCCTCCATATTCTTTAGGAACTGCACACGCTCCAGATCCAGCTGCCGCAGGATACTTAAGAACAGACTGTAATCCAGATTCTGCCTGCTGCAATAATCCTGCAGATTCCCTTTTAAGTGCGAGGTATCCTGCGATATATAGGAAATGATCAATCCGGACGCGGTCTCACAGATCCCGCTCTCATATACCCGGGGCATATCCGTCTCCTGCACCTCTTTTTCTGCGATCACAAAGGAATCCTTCACATTCGCCTTCTGCAGGATCATCTTGATCAGGGTCGACTTGCCGCAGCCGTTGCTTCCATGAAGGGCAACACGGTCACCCTGCCGGATCTCCAGGTTCATTCCATTTAACACCGGACATTTCGCATCGGCATATTGCAGGGTATAATCCTTCATTTCTACCAGAACCTTCTTATGATGTGTAAGCTTCACTAACTTCAGATCCACGGGCGATTCCAGGTCCTGAAGCAATCCCTCCTGCTCCTCGATTTCATGACTGATCCGCTTCTCCATCTGCTTCACGCGGCTCTGCATCTTCTTCGTCTTGGCACCGATATAAGACCGCGTGCTGATCGAACGGTCATTTTCCTTGACCGGATCATACCCGATCTTGGTCGCCTCGCCCTTATCCGCCCAATCCGACACCCGCTTGGCCGCCTGCTTTAACTTCTTGATCTCTTTCCTATGCTTCTCATTTTCCGAGATCGCATATTGATCCTTCTTCTGCTTATTCTCCCACCAGCTCGAGAAGTTCCCGCTCTGTACCTCAATGGTCTTCCGGTTCAGCACCAGAACATGATCAACACAGGCATCCAGAAGATCCCTGTCATGCGATACCAACAGATATCCCTTTTTCGACGCAAGATACTCCTTCACCTTCTGTCTCGCCATCAAGTCCAGATGATTCGTCGGTTCATCAATCAATAAGAAATCATTCTCGCCGGAGAACAGGATCGCAAGCAGGACCTTCGTCCGTTCTCCGGGGCTTAAAAGCCGATACGGACGATATAATAATTCCGCATCCTCTCCAAGCTCCGACAGCTCGCAGATCACTCTCCACTGTTCACAGCCGGGCTTAAGATCCTCCATGAAATCCGCTGCCTGCAGCTGCATCCGACCCTCTCTCACGACATAGGGAAAATAATCAAACATTGTTGAGGAAGCAATGGTTCCGCTGTAAGCATACTTCCCCATCAAAAGATTTAAAAATGTCGTCTTCCCTTTCCCATTTCTCCCGATCATCCCTAACTTCCAATCCGTATCGATCACGAAGGATACATCCTCGAAGATCGTATCCACACTGCCATCATATCCAAATGTCAAATGGTTCACATTGATCTGTGCCATATTATCATTCTCCTTTAACAACAAAAGAACTGCCCGTCGCCAAGCAGTTCTTCTATCCACTATAACCTCATACTGTCAGAGTGATCCTGACATTCTATACGATTCTGACATTTCATATAATTGCAATACAAAAAGAGGTTATGAGAACATAATCTACTTTTGGCAACATGACAATTCAGTATGTGATCCACCACACACTGTACTTAACTTCTTCATGTAATCAAAAGTAAATTATCGTAACATCCTTTCACCTCTTCCTTTCAGATGTTGTTATTCTATCATTCCTCAGATGTGATGTCAATATACATATCAAGTGGCTATCCATCTACACATTTCAATCGTCACTCATCTTCCTTGCCATCGTCATTCATTGGAAGACGCCATCTGTATGTATCTTGATCCACTTCCTACATTGTTCGTGCTAGATCACATACTCCGCGCCTTCCAGCATATTAATATGCGCCAAGAATTCCTTCAGACGCTCACTGGACGGATTCTCGAAGATATCTCTTGGAGTACCATATTCCACGATCTTGCCATTCTCAAGGAAAACGATCTTATTGGCAACACTTTTAACAAAAGACATCTCATGCGTCACAAGCAGGATGGTATTGCCATCTTCTGCCGCCTTACGGATTGTGACCAGCACCTCACTGACAAGCTCCGGATCAAGTGCGGAAGTCGGCTCATCCATCAGAAGCAAGGTGGGATTCATTGCCAGAGCCCGTGCGATTGCCACACGCTGCTGCTGTCCACCAGATAAATGCCTCGGATAATGGTATAACCGGTCTGACATTCCAACTTTTTCCAATTCATCAAGCGCAATCTTCTCCGCTTCACTTTTGCTGCATTTCTTAACTACGCGAAGTCCTTCCATGACATTCTCTAACGCCGTCTTCTGCCGGAACAGATTGAACTGCTGGAACACCATCTCGGTATACTGTCTGAGTGCAAGCGTGTCCTTCTTATTCCGTTTTGTCAGATCAAAGGATACTCCATCAAACTTGACCGTTCCTTCCTCCGGCTTTTCTAATAGATTCAAGCATCTGAGAAGAGTAGACTTGCCGGTTCCGGAAGGGCCGATGATCGCAACGACTTCGCCCTGCTCGATATCCAGATCGACCTTGTCGAGTACCACATTATCTCCATATTTTTTACTTAATCCACGAATCTCTACCAAGCTCATAGTGTATCTCCTTTAATAGGTATTGGCACAATCTCGAATTACATCTTCGACAGGATCGCGTCTCTCTCCTTTACTTGACGGGGCTGCTCCGGTACCTGCAGCCGTTTTTCAATTGCCGCCACCACTTTTTCCAGTGCAAAAGTCAATACCCAATAAATGATCGCGAGCGAACAATAGGATTCAAAGAATCGGTAATTCCGCCCGGCAAGGATCTTACCGGCTGCCGTGATCTCAACAACCGAACAGGTAAATGCCAGAGACGTTCCCTTAATGAGCGCAATCAACGAGTTTCCAAGTGAAGGCAAAGCAACAGTAATCGCTTCCGGAAGTATGATCCTGCGTAATACCTGTCCATTACTCATTCCTAATGATTTTGCCGCTTCGATCTGTCCCTTATCCACTGATTGTAATGCCGCGCGTATCGTCTCCGAATCAAATGCCGACTGGTTAAGCCCCAGCGCAACCATAGCAAATACAATTCCCGGAATTGCGTTAATATTATATTCTGTGCCGCGATAATAATTAATATATTGAAGCAGGATCGGAATTCCGAAGTAAGATATATATAACTGCACAATGATCGGTGTCCCTCTCATGACTGACACAAATGCAACGGCCAGCTGAGACAGTACCGGAATATTCTTCATTCGGATCACGGCAATCACAAGTCCCAGCAGAAGTCCGATGATTGCAGCAATCACTGTCAGAAACAGCGTTGTCGGCAAATATTTTAACAGCTCCGGTATGGAAGAAAATACTAATTGTAAATCAAACAGCTTCGTCATATTGATCTCCTATCTTCACGACATAATATTTGCAACCTTCTCCCGATGCGCCCCCTTGGCGGTCGGAATAAAGATCTGTTCTTCCCGAAAAGTCGGATCTCCATCATAAGGAATCACAAGTGCCCGTTCCTTATCCGCTTCATCCTTCGGAACTGCTTTCCCCTGCGCGACATCCAAAATGAACTCATACAACCGCTTACCGGTCTCTTCCAATGTCTCATCGTCAAAAGATGCTCCTGCATTAAAATCCAGAAGATAATCCGAATTCTTATAAGTCTCCGGATTACCCGTCTCACGGATATTTAACAGATGAGGGATCTCATCATATAAGAAGCCAACGCCGGTTACCTGAACATTAATATGCGCGCCGGACATTGCTCCATAGATACCGGTTGCCGCGGGAGCTCCCGCCCTCTGATCCAGCAAATATACTCCCGGTATTCCCGGTCGGTCGCCGGGTGTTAAGATTCCCTGTATCGGAGTCGAACCCGCCTTTTTAATATTGCCTGTAGACTTCTCCACGAGCGTCGTAATTCCGCCTTCCTTATTGGACGGAACCGGATTGAAATCCTCCACATGCTTACCGGTCTTGCGGAAGATATCTTCCCGAACCTCCCAAACCTTCTGAATAATCTGCAGACCAATCTCCCGGGTTGCTGCCTGTCTGGCAAGAATATGCTCGGAACCAGGGAATCCGTTCCACTCATCCATATAGACATAACCGCCGTGCTTCACAATATAATCTGCCGCAATTCCAAGCACCGGATTACCTGATAAAGCCGTTGTCCAATCACTGCCTGCGCAGTGGACGGTTACCGTCAGTCCCTCTAATGGTACTTCCTGTCTAACCTTGCTGTCAGCCTCACGGATCAGATTAAGAAGATCTTCGCGCGCAGTCTGTTCATCCGTATTATTCTGCACTAATCGATGCAATAATGCCTTAGATACTTTCCCTGCATCCGCAATTCCCTCATCTGCGTCTGCTGTTTTTAATGCATCTGTAATCACACGGTATTCATCCGTTTCCTCTACATCCAGAATATACGCCGCGTAAATATTATTTCCAAGTGCCGTCTTGATCAGATCATGCCGCTGCTTCTCCGATAAATGACCGTCAACTGCAAGATTCTTATCTGCCACCAGCCAGAAAGCTCCCGTCTCGTCCGACAGCCGCTTAGCAAGAGCATTTGCCTTAACCGACGTCGGAAAGATCATCACGTAATTGGCTACGCCGTATCCTCCGTCCGGGCGGGGATACGCCCGAATGGTATCTACGTGATCAATGAATTCCCGGCAATATCCGTCGCAGATCTCTTCCGTTGTGTCGATCAGATTATGCTCATGAATCCATGCTCCGGCACGAACCGCTTCCTTCAATCTGCCAATTGGAATTCCGTATTTAATGATTTCCGCGCCCTCCGGCCGGTCAACAAGCAGAACCTTATGACCAACCGGAATATCCTCTTTTGCTACAATATCCTGCTCAGACTGTCCGGAGATCTGTAAGTGATCTCCGGCAGAGATCTTGGAATATGCAATTCCTACATTATCTTTTTTATCAATTTGCAGTATAGTTCCCATATACTTCCTCAATTTCTGTCTGCATAACGCCCGCAAACCTCATAAGCTCCCGGCATCAGCATACGAACCTGCTCCGGATCAGGCACTTAGTTACCACCGGTCAGAACATCTAAGGAAGGAGTATAGTCGCCGCCAAAGTATTTCTCATTGATCTCCTTTGACTTACCTTCTTCCACTACCTCATACAGTGCTCTGTTAATGTCTTCAACTAACTGCTCATTTCCCTTACTTACAAGGAAGTAACTATACAGACCATCGGATGTGCCATAACCCTTTAAGTAGTTCACCTTCAGATCAAATCCGAATTCCGGCTGGTAATAACCGTAGTACATAGGAGCGTCAATTGTGGTAAAGTCATATTTACCGTCCTGAATTCCCTGAAGCTGTACTGCAAGATCTTCTTCCGTATACGTTAACGTGATCGGATTATCCGGATTGGCATCGTTATAATTCTCAACATTAGTAGTCTGGTTAACACCGGCACTTCCGACGAACTCCAGTCCTGCAAGGTCGGCATAATCTAATTCTTCTCCTTCCGGAAGATCTACATCCTTACCGGAAACAATAATCAGCTGATTTGCAAATTCAGGGTCGGTAAACAGATACTTCTCCTTCCGTTCATCGTTCATACCGAAGTTATTAACACCCAGCTGATACCGGTCAGAATCCAGTCCCGCAAAGATGGAAGTGAAGTCAGTAACCTCCCATTTCAGCTCATACTGTGGGAGCTTCTCAAAGATTGCTTCCACAAGCTCAATATTCTGTCCTACCAGTTCATTATCATCATTGTAATATGTAAATGGTCTTGGACTGGCACCTGTAACCGCTACAATCGTTGTTACCTCCGTATTGGTGTCTGCGTCATTTCCTGCTGATGCATCACTTGTATCACTTAAGTTAGAAGTCTCTACATTCGTGATCTCAGCACTTTCATTGTTATCATTTGTATCTGCATTCGTGGCAGGTGTCGGGGATCCCGATGAACATCCTGCGAGAAGCGCTGTCGTAAGCGCCATTGCAGCTACAATACCTGTTGCTTTTTTCAGTGTCAGTTTTCTGTTAATCATAATGATCTCCTCCTTTTTCTTATTTGACAATTCCCATTGCCACTCATATATGATTATACGTTTGCCACTGTCCGGATGCGGATTCTATAGACCAGCCGCATTGTTTTTTTGGAACAGCTGCTATTTTATTGTAATCTCTACGGCTTGCGCTTAAGAGATCAAATAACATTTTTATAGATCTTTCCATCCTTCATAATGAAAAGCAGATTCTCCGGTTCTGCCAGAACAGACAGATTCGCTGCCGGGTTACCCTTCGTAATCAACAGATCCGCAAAGGCACCCTTCCTCAGAACACCGATCTCCCCTTCCGGATAAGGATTCTGATAGGTTGTCAGCTTGATCAGTTCATTGACGTTACCGGTTGCCGCCTTCAGTCCCTTGTAGCTTCCCCAACGTTCCTGATAATGTATCAGATCCCGTGGATTACCATCATGACTGTCCGTTCCGAATAACAGCGTAATATCATATCTGTCAATCAGTTCGGCCTCTATCTTCTCGCCTGCGCTGACTCTTAACTGCTTTGCGCGCCGGACCGGATGATTCATAATAATCGGCGGTGCTTCGGCTGCCATGTTCGGACAAGGATCAATGAACGCTCCCTGTGCCGATAAGATCCTTGCACATTCCTCATCCATCAGCTGGCAATGTTCAAAGCTCTTTACCCCTGCGCGTGCCGCTCGCTTGATCGCTCCCGGTGTATATAAATGTGCCAGTACATAGGTTCCGTAATCCGCTGCCGCATCTACCGCAGCTTTCATCTCTTCTTCCGTGAACTGGATCGTATCAATCGGATCACTTAACGACATGACACCGCCGCCCGCCATGATCTTAATCTGAGATGCGCCAAGAAAGAAATTCTCTCTGACACCCCGCAGCACCTCTGCCACTCCGTCGGCATACCATGCCTCGCCGGTCATGGCTGCGCCTGACGCATAGATCCGGTCTACGATCCGGAATTCCGACTTACTTGTACGGAAATCCGCATGTCCGCTGGTCTGTGTAAGAAATGCGTTCGATGGATAGATACGGGGACCGTCAACAATGCCTTCGTCAATTCCTTTCTTAAGTCCGTATGTAATTCCACCTGCATCCCTTATTGTCGTAAAGCCCTTCATCAACAGGCTTTTCGCATTAGCCACACCCTGTACAACCTTTTCATCCACACGATCATCAAAGGTATGCGAATGAGCGACATGTACATGACAATCGGTTAAGCCCGGAATCACTGTATAGCCCTTACCGTCGATCATCTGATCGATCTGATCTGTACCGTATTGCCCGTGAATAATATCCTCCACCAGATTGTCGTGTATAATTATGGAGACATTCTCCTCTAACTTCTCATGAATGCCATCAAATAAGTTGATATGTTCTATCGCTGTTCTCACTTTTTTAGATCGCCTCCGTTATTCTGTCCGGAATTTGTTAGCCGGATCATGGCTGAGTCTTTGTCTTCCATGGCTGCTGCCCCATAACTCATCAAAATTGATTTCATCTAAAAACCGCTCCTGAAAAGATTTGAACGCTCCGCTCTTACCGCCATCATTACGGAAGCTCCGGCTAAAATCACGGAAGTATGTATTATTCTGAAATGCCGGAATCTGCCACAGATCCCTTGCATATCCCCACAGGTTCGGATAATCCACCAGACGGTGCTTAGTCGGTCCAAAATTCTGTGAATACGCTGTATCCAGTCTGGCAAGTGTAACATACAGCCGAATATCACTGTCCGTTACATAGTCTCCAAAGAGAAACCTTCGATCTGACAGCCGCTCCTCTAATACATCCATGGCTGCGTAGAAATTATCATACGCATTCCGGAATGCTGCATATCCGGTTGCAAACTGTATCTTATATACACCATTATTGATATTGTCAAACAGCCATTCATTCAACCGGTCTATCTCGTCTCTAAGCTCCTCCGGATACAGCTCCGGTGCTCCCGGTTTATGGAATTCCTTAAAATCAACCTCCAGATAGTTGGTCAAATGATGATAATCATTATTCGCTACCGTTCCTGTCGTTACGTCTACCAGTGACGGAACCGTCGCTCTGCCCGGAAATCCCGGATAGGACTTCTCATAAATCTGATTCAGAAATCGAACTCCCAGCACCGGATCAATATGTCCTTCATCAAATACGAATTCCCATCCATAATCCTCGCCATCATAATCGTCACGTCCTACTACATTCACGCTTATGATATCCTCTAATCCCAGCAGCTCTCTTGTAATAGATACCCGGTTCGACCAATTACATCCCTTTGCCCAGATCAATCGGTAACGTCCTTTTTCTACCGGATTCTGATCCTTACCCGTTCCAAAGGAGTTATTGAACAGATTCTGCTGCCGGATGAAGTTGCCATTGGCATCCTGCTCTGTCACAAGAACATTCGGACGCTTACGGATATCCTTTACATCCTCTGCCGTAAGCTCCACATGACTAATCGGTTCCGGATACTTTCCGTCCACAATCTGCTTGCCAGTCTGTTTCTGAGTTACCTGTGTGTAATGTGCCGCCAAATCACATGTTGTTCCCATCTGCATACCCTCCTTTTTCTTTTTTCCTAGTAAATCGATATGAATAATATGTTATTTCGATTGAGCTTGATTCTACTCCCAGATTATTGATCTGTCAACCATTATTTTAAAAATTTTTTCAAAAAGTTTTCTCTGTTTTTAGAGTAATGGATTAAAAAGCAAGTATTATCAAATCATTATGTGAACATGACCGCTCCTTTTTTAAGAGACAAAAAAATAAGACCAACCCGGATATATATCCGAATCAGTCTTATTCAGGCATTATTATATTCTACATTTTAGGTCCCGATCAGAAATGACAGAACTCATCGAGCCTTGCAAACCGGTATCCCTGCTCTCGCATGGTATCGATCAACCGTGGAAGTGCCTCTGTATCCGCGGATGATACACAATGGAGTAACGGAACCGCGCCCGGATGCACATATTGATTAAAATGATCGATCACATAATCCACTGTCGGCTGATTATTCACATCATAATCCAGGAAAGCAATACTCCAAAATACCGTACAATATCCCATATCCTCCATCAGCTGCAAGGTTCGCTGGCTGTATTCGCCCATCGGCGGACGGATATATGGATCCATATCATATCCGGTCATTTCCTTCATGCAATTCGCGCAGCTCTCAAGCTCCGCCCTCTGCTCATCGATACTAAGGGTCGGAAGACTCGGATGATTCTTGGTATGATTACCCACCAGATGTCCTTCTTCCTTCATTCTCTTAACCAGATCCGGCTGTGTCTCAATATAATGCTGTGTCACAAAGAAGATCGCCTTCACATCCTTATCCCGCAAGGTATCTAAGATCTGCGGCATGTATCCATTCTCATATCCGCAGTCGATCGTCAAATAGATCGTATTATCCGCCGGAGACGGATTCACATAATACGCATGATATTGTGAAATATCAAAATCATACTGGCAGCCCGGCGTTGTATGAGTATCATTTCTTACAAACCACCAGGAGTACTTGGTATTATCGATGGAACCGTAATCCCCACTTTCCGGTGCGGTCGGAGCTTCTGTGGAAGCCTCAGTTGTTGTCTCGGCCTCTGTTGTTGTCTCGATCTCACTGGAAGTCTCAGTCGTTGTTTCTGTTTCCGTTTCTGTTTCGGTCTCTGTCTCTTCTTCCGTAGTTGATTCTGTAGTCAGTTCGGTGGTTGTTACGATTGTCGGCTGCTCGGTCGTCAGTACCGCTACCGTCTCACTCGAAGACTGCCCCGCCGCTTGATTGTTCGTGCCGGGATTCTGCGAAGCAGTACCGCAGCTTGTCAATGCAAGAGTCAGACAGACACCTGCACATACCATCTTCAATGATTTTCTCATAATGTAAGACCTCTTTCCACTCATTTATCCTATGCAGATCATAATCCTTCGTTATTTCCCGCATTCCCTTGGCTGCTGCCCCGGTATATCGGATACAGCAGTTATACTTCGTTTGCTTCTTCTTCCTTCCGTGCCTTTTCTTCCATCATTTTCCGATAGACATTCTTGCACATCGCCGCATCCGAGATCTTGGCAACATTGCCGCTGGTATCATATTTCCATCTCTCTACGACATTTTTGCCGGAAAAGGTCATCTCCGTAATCCGGAAGAAATGATCTACGCCGGGATCCTCGGAATGCCGCATGATATTATAACAATCCTGAAATCTCTGATTACTCGTGATCAGCTGCTTAACCTCAAAAGTTGTCTCATCAAGAACCTGACACAGCTCCAGCTTGAACCGCTTGTTGTCGATCCGAAGCTGATCGGTATAGATCTTGCCGAGCATGCCTCCGATCGCCGTATATAAAAACGCAAATATCGCAATGTGGATCGCCATCTGCGCATACAGATATTCCGAGAACTCCATCCGTCCTTGGGGAACTAACAGAAGAATCTTGGATACATAACCCATGACCAGCACCGTAACCGGAAGCCATACAACCAATCCCAGAAAGCATTCCAGGATCGTGGTGAACTTCGTGATCTTGGTGGAAGGGGTCAACAGACGGATAAATAAGGTAACTGCCTGCCCCAATAACAAGAACAGAATCATATCCGCCAGATCATGAAATACATAGTTCTTCATGTCACGCAGTCTTAGGATCTGATCCAGATCCACATATGCCAAGGTATATATAAATCCCAGAACTACCCCTACCGCAAACCGTATTCGCAATTTTAAAAATCGCGTTTTACTCATGGTCGTTATCTCCTAAATTCAACAATATCATCCAGACTCTTCTTCGGTCTTCCTTCCGGTGTTTCATTCGCATATCCGAGTGCTATGGCTCCTGCGAGCTGATGCTTGGTGCCAAGATAATCTGTAATCTCTTTGTGCGCATATACGGTATTCCCGATCCACAAGGAGCCGATACCCAGCCGGGTTGCCGCGAGCAGCATATTCTCGATCGCTGCACCGATAGACAATGTATCTAAGATCTCCGACACCCGTTTGCCGGCAAATACCGGAAGATAGGGATTCCCATGCCGGATATTCAACACCAGAATGATCACCGGTGCTTCCCGCATGATACGGAGAGTATTGTCCGCACTCGCCATTCCCTGCTTGAACTTCTTCGGCATGAACAGAGACTTCTTCTGCTTCTCAATCCCTTTCTCCATCTTTGCTAGAACCTCTTCCTTCGGAACACCGGTAAATACAATGAACTCCCAAGGCTGACGATTCTTGGCAGACGGTGCTACACGCCCCGCCTCTAAGATCGTCCGAAGATCCTCCTCCGATATCGGATCCGGTTTATATTTTCGAATACTCTTTCTCTCCGCAAACATACAAGGGACCTCATTCACAATGAATATCCGGTCTTTGCCGGTATCAATCATCCAACTTTAATGAGAATTTTCTTTTCGGCTGATCGTCATCATCATCTTCTTCGTACTCATCTTCATAATCATTCATATCATCATAAGACGATAGTCCTGATACGCTCCCGGAATACTGCACTCCATTCATAGAATCGCCGAACGGATCCGACGGATAGCTTGATGGGTTATAAGGAGTATAGGCTTTTTTCTCTGTAGGCTGCCCTGCAACAATCCGATTCTTTTTTTGAATAATCATTGATATGATGAAAAAGATTAAAATAGCAAAGCCAATAAATATCATGATCGGTCCAATCGCTTTCAGTATCGGAGATGAAGATGATTCCTGCTCAATAATATACTTACTGGTATATAATTCTGCCTCTCTATCCGAATACCCCATTTCCACCAGATATTCTTTCATATATCTCTGATGAAATGCCGAGGCTTTTTGAACAACACCGTTATAACTGATCGGAGCCGGCATTGTAAGAACCTGCCCCGACAGATATGCATATGTATCATTACTTTGCTCATCAAACTTCTGTGATAAAGGACCATATGGTACTTTTACTCCGATATATCCATTATTACCCAGATCAATTAAATAAAACTGATAGTCCGTTCCCGCCCGTATTCCAGAAATTTTAGTAAATTCTTCCATATACGCGCCATAATTACCTACAATATCTCCCTGAATTCTTTGCCCCGGAGATATATTGGACGAAGTCATCTGACTATACGATATTGGTGCTGTATCAAGCGGATCTTTCTCATTTATCGAAGGAGTGAGAAAACCAAAACCAACGGCAATCAACACAACGGATATAATAACTAATGTGAAATTCTTATTTAACCGCATATCATAGTCCCCTCTAAATATTTGATGTGATAATCATCATGTTACCATCCAATGCATACTCTCCATATCCCGCAGGCAGAATGAAATGATCTCCCTTCTTGATCTCTCTTCCGTCAATCGTTCCTTCGCCATCTAAGATACTCACATTCAGGAACGGCTTATCCTGATGGAAGACTGCTTTTCCGTGGATGGTTAATTTGTCAACGGAATAGACCGGACAGGTAATGAGATTCTGCCGCTCATATCCCTCTCCCTGTTCCGTCTTTGCACTCACCTCATATGGTACAAATGGTGCCTCGATCACATCGATACTCTTCTCTACGTGAAGCTCCCGCGGCTTCCCGTTGCTTAACCGGTCATAATCATAGACACGATAGGTAATATCACTGTTCTGCTGGGTTTCTAAGATCAGGGTGCCACCCTTGATCGCATGTACCGTTCCCGGATTGATCTGGAAGAAATCGCCCTTATGGATCGGGATTACCCGAATGAAATCACTCCATCGTTTATTCTCGATCATATCCTTCACTTCATCATGCGTCTTCGCATGATGTCCGATCACAATCTGCGCACCCTCGTCACAATCCACGATATACCAGCATTCCGTCTTACCAAGAGAACCATTTTCATTCTTCTTCGCATATTCATCATTCGGATGCACCTGAATACTTAAGTCTGCCTTCGCATCGATCAACTTAATCAACAGCGGATACCGGTCGCCCTCTGCATTCCCGAACAGCTCCCGATGCGTATCCCATAATTCACTTAATTTCATTCCGTCATAACTTCCTCCGGCAACCGTTCCGTCTCCGTTCGGATGTGCGCTGATCGCCCAGCATTCTCCTGTATCGTCTCCCGGAATCTCATAACCGAACTCCTTTAGACGGCTTCCACCCCAGATCATTTGTTTAAACACCGGTTTTAAAAAAATAGGTTCCATGGCCTTCTCCTCTTATATGTCTAACTCTATGCTTACGCAACGAATACCTTGAAAACTGCATTCCTCGCCGTTTATAAATTCTTATTACTATTACACCACTTCTGACCGCTAAAATCAAGAATGAATCTGACAGATACCGCTTTCTCCATGAAAAATGCAGCTGATCCTATCCGGTTATCAGCTGCATGATGCCTGCCAGGATTGCCGCAAGGATCGGAAATCCAACCAGTGTACTTAACCACTTGCCGATCAGCGTCTTTCCGTATATGTACGGCATTAGGTCTTCGGTTCCCGGAATAATCCATGCCTTCGTATGACCTACCCACCACCAGTCAATGAACAATCGATCAAACAGACCGGAGATCATAAGTACTACCAGCATTTGCCAGAATCCCTCAAAGAATCCGGATGCGCCGTTAATGCCATAGACCATAAGCGGTACCAGAACCATCAGCGGAACAAACAGTGCAATCATGGTAATGATCGATGTCTTCTTGATCTTCTCTTTTGTGGTAAGACCAAGCTCGACCACCCTGTCCTTAACCTCCTGCTCATAGAACACCACAAGACCGACCGGTCCATTGGCAATGCCAATCACGCAAATGATCAATAGAACAAAACACATAACGATACCTTCTACGATCAGAATCATTATTCATTACCTCCTTATGCTTCTTCTAACTTATACTTATTCTGACTTATATTTCTTCTAAATCCGCATACTCCCGGACCGCCTCACTCTTATCGCCCACATACCAGTAATCACAGTAGTCTCCGCCAAGTATCTCTATCTGTGTGCGGATCAGCTTTGCATGAAGCACATGTGCCAGAGAATGATCGGTCTTACAAAGATATGGCAGCAATTCCTCATATCCATGCTCCATCGCATGCTTGGCGATCGGACAGCCGATCAGATGGAAGCTGTATCCTTCGGATCTGTGATCGGGATTAATCTTGATTCCCCATGTATCCATCCATTTTCCATTTGCCTGATGTTCCCTAACCTGTCTTTCATACTTGGAATATATCTTTTCAAACAATTTGTATGGCCACTGATGCTTATTCGCGTCCACTATTTTCCCCAGAAATCTCAAGCTGTCAATGTGCCACCCATGAATGATCTGAAATGCCTTACCGTCGATGACATGATCACTTGCCTCATAAAAGGCAACGATCGAAAACCATGTATCCATGTTCTCCGCCATGCTGTTTTCTTTGCCGCCAAGATCCGGCATCTGTGTTAAGAGCTTCCTATATTCCTCATTTGCACGCTTACATATAACTTCTTTTCTGTCCGGAAGATACTCGTCACAGTATCTCTCAAACAGCTTTCCCCATGATTTGGGATATACATTCTTCCACATATGTTCTACATCCTCCGTCTGTCTTACTGCCCATACTTCTTTCCCGTTTTTTGCGGAATGTATCAGCGAAATGATGGTTTATTCCCGGACATTTTCCGTCTGATCATGTTCAAAGACCAAGATTTTCTGCGCGTATTTCTTCATGATCGGGGTCCAGGTAATCAGCTTGTATGCAGGATTTAAGATCCACATACCGCGCAGGATATTATCATCCTTAACCTTCCGGAAGCCGGCAGCGATATCTCCCAATTCATCAAAGCTATAAGCTCCCCATGTGAAGACTGCGCCGGTCGATTGAATGGATTTCTCAACCTTCTCCTTATTCA
>JAFUAW010000011.1 GCA_017460485.1 Lachnospiraceae bacterium
ACAGCTGAATGCGTAGCTTACCATCAATACGAAGATCGTAGAAATGATACAGGTAAAGATCGCGATGATCAGCGTATTCTTAAACCATGCAACATACTGTACAACGGAATCCGGCTTAAACAACACCGATACATAATTGGAAATCGACCATTCCTTCGGGAAGAAATGCGCCTTATTGATACCGGTATTTGCCGAGAAGGAGGTTACCACCAGCCAAAGGATCGGCACCAGCCATACAACTGCCAGTATAACGAGGAAAATATGTGAAAATACAAGTCCGACTTTCTTCTTCATTATTGATATACCCCCTCTCTGTCTCCTGAAATCAGTTTGGAGAATGATACGATCGTGAATACTGCACAGATGATAAATACAATAATACCGATTACAGATGCCATCTTATAATTGTAGTATTCATTGGTCAGCCGGAACAGCCATGTTACAAGAAGGTCTACTTCCTTGGCATTGGCATTCGCCAGATACTGATCCGGAGTGATATATACATCCTGTGTCAACAGGTAAATAACATTGAAGTTATTGATATTCTTTACAAAATCTGTGATCAGTGCCGGTCCCTGGATCGACAGGATATAAGGCATCGTAATCCGCCAGAATACCTGCCACTTATTGGCACCGTCAATTCTTGCGCTTTCCAGCTGGTCGGTCGGAATGTTCATCAGAACTCCGGTTGCAACCAGCATCTGATACGGAACACCAACCCAGATATTGATCAAAATGATCATGACCTTGGTCCAATGCGGCTCCGTAAGGAACGGAATGTAAGTCAAGTTCTTACCGATCAGTCCCATATTTCTTAAAAGATCGGTCAGTCCGATATTCGAGCAGATGGTATTGACAATACCAGAATCCGCAAAGAAGTTACGGACCAAAAGCAAGGTAACGAACTGCGGAACAGCAATCGCAACAATGAATAAGGTTCTCCACATCTTCGGGAACTTGATGCCCTTCTGATTGATCAGCATGGCAAGCAGGATTCCGCCCATAAATGTGGTCAGTGTCGCAAGTACCGCCCATAACAGCGTCCAGCCCAATATCTTGCCAAACGCATATCCGAAATAGTTACCCATGCCCTGTGTAAACAAGGTCTTAAAATTCGAAAAGCCTACCCAGTCAAGCAGGGAATTCGGAGGCATATGACTCTGATCGTAATTCGTGAACGCAATGGATATCAGAACAAAGATCGGAATGATATTCATCAAGATAACTCCGATCGTCGGAAGAGAAAGCAGTGTCACATAGAAGTTCTTACCGACAACAGACTTAATATTATCCTTCGTGGTATCAATCGGTTTATTTTTCTCTTTTAATTTCTGAAGCTCATATACCGCTTTGATATTGTGGATGTAATACAATACAAAGCAAAGAATTAAGAATAATGCAATAATGGAATTAAGCAATATCAAAAATGAATTATCGTAATCATTAACCGTACTCTGCAAAGTAAGCGGATCCAGATAAGATTCATACTGTACGGTTCCTAAGGTACCGAACTTCGCAAGATTCGGCGCAGCATAGAAGATGCACATGATCACGAAGCCGATCTCAATTAACGTAACCAGAATTCCCCTCAGCCATTGTCCCTTTAAGCTATAACCTACGCCCATGAACAACAGGGAAAGCTTCACACCTATATCACCCTTGACGACTGCCGTACCAAAGTCGGAGAAATAGTTTCCGATGGCAGCAAACGGGTTTGTTTTTTTCTTTTTTCCCATAATTCTCTCCTTCTTGTAAGGTCGACGGATCACATTTTTGTGTCAAAAAGAGCCCCATACACCAACTTAGGCGATGGTCATATGGAGCTCTTTCATTTATTTTTTCGTGAAAAATGTTCTTAATTAATTGTCAGGATCTTTAGTTTGCCGGTGCGGTAATACCTTCTACCGCATTATCCAGCAATGTCTGAAGATCGGTTCCGTCCGGATTACCTGAGATTAAGGTAAGTCCAAGTGTATTAGCCGGCTCCCAGTAGTTGCCGCCAACTCTCTGTGGTGCTGCAAAATCAGCCTGCTTAGCCAATGCTGCGATTGCCGGATTGCTCTGAACCTCGCTGGATGCTGCTGCGTTAGCATTTGCAGGGCCAAGGCTTCTTGCGTTAAATCTTGCGATCTGGTTCTCTTCATTGGTCAGGTACTCAGCAAGAATCATAGACCAGCCCGGATTCGCAGAGTGTGAATTCACACCGATCAACTTGTAACCTGAGAAGGAAGCCATCTGAACCTGCTTGCCTGCTACTGTGTAAGTAGGAAGCTTGGTTGCTGCATAGCCGTCACCCCATGCTGCCTTAATGGTATCTGCATTCCATGTACCGCTGACTGCTGCTGCGATAGTGCCTTCCTGAACACCTGTTACGATATCAGCATCGCCTGCGTTCATGAATGCATCGCTCTTGCCAAGATCGATAATTGCCTGAGCAACATCTGTTGCGCCATCTGCATTCCAGTTACATGTATTGGTAACACCATCTTCATTTAAGGATACATCGTAGCCGGCTCCCTTGAAGAAGGAATAATTGTACCATGCTCCGGATACTTCCATTGCTACTTTCTTGCCTGCTGCCTCAGCAACCTCAAGCATCTTATCCATAGACTCTACATCTGACTCAGAGAATACAGATGAATCATAATATAAGAAGTAACCATTATCTGCTGTCATCGGATAAGCATATAACTTACCGTTCATGGAAGCTGCCTCTACTGCACCGCCCAAGGTCTCGCCCTGAACATCATATGTATAAGTGCTTACTACTTCCTGAAGTGCTCCTGCATTCACCAACTCATTCATCTGATCATCCGCGAACGCGAAGATGTCTGCTGCTGCCTCGATATCAGTAAGTACCGTGTCCTTGGCATCTGCTTCTGAACATGCACCAAGCTGAATATCAAAATTCACTGTCGGATACTGCTCCTTGAAGCTGTCTAACAATCCCTGTGTAAAGTCCTGATCTTCTTCTGAAGCCCATACAGTAAGAGATACTGTATCTGTGGTTGCAGCGATCAGATTGTCAACCGCGCTGTTGCCGGTAGAAGCAGCTCCCCCGTTATCTGCAGGCTCGTTGTTATCTGCCGGTTCAACATTATCAACGGCTGAATTGTCATTGCCCGGTGCGGATGTATTCGTATCTCCGCTGGTACAGCCTGTCATACATCCGACGATCATTGCTGCTGCTAAAGCAAATGATAATACTTTCTTTCTCATATAATACCTCCTAAGCTTGTGGAACAGCCTTTCCGTTGTTCCGTTTTCTTTTACTTTACATCCTGTGCGCAATTGTGTGTGCCTACAAGCGCAACCGGTTGTTCATGTGATAAATGTACCACATATATAATCCGATGTCAACACCATTTTTAAAATAAATTCCATATTTTTTTGTTATTGCGCAATTACGGTCAAATAAAAGGAGCCTTTCATTCCGAAGCTATCAAAAAAGCAGATCTGATCCACACACACAATCAAATCTGCTGATTATTATTCCATACTAATTATTACTGCAAAGCTTCACATGAATCGCTTTAATAACTTTTATAACTACATGGTTGAATTCTTGAGCAATACTTCATATCCCAGAAGCATTCGATTGGCAACCTCCTGCCCTTCGATCATATCGAACAGCATCTTGCAGGAAGCACTTCCAAGTTCTTTCGGATCGTAACTTAACGTAGTGATCGCCGGCTGGTTATTCTCCAAGATCATACTGTTATAGAAGGAAGCCAGCTTCACGCGTGAAGGAATATCGATCTCATCCTTCTTAAGCTTCGCAAGCGCATTGGAACAGATTCCGTCATCCATGCAGACAATACAGTCCACCCCCGCACGCAGGGCATCTTCAACCGCACGTTCTGTGCTTCCGGCTTCATCACAATTCAGATAGATCAGCTTCTCATCCGGTTTGACTCCCTGTTCCTTAAGTCCCAAAAGAAAGCCATCCCGACGGGTACGATTCACAACATGATTCATGCTTCCACCGATCAAAGCGATCTTCTTGACCCCTTTCATAACAAGGATGGAAGTCAGTTCTTTACAGGCTCTCATATGATCATTGTCAATCTGGGTAACGCCGTCCATCTCTGTACTTCCTACTACCACAAAAGGAAGACCGCTCTCCTTCAGATACTTCACACTCGGATCATTGATCAATGTTCGTCCTAAGATTGCTCCATCTACCTTTTTATTCGAAATGATCCGTTCTAACTGGGTAATATCATTTTCATATACCATAGACAACAGGATATCGTAATTGTGTACTCCGGCAACATCTGCAACGCCCATCATACACCGCTGGAAGAACGGCAGCTCGGATGCTGCAGAATCCGCCGGTATGATCCAGCATATATTGTAGGTTCTTGATTGCGCAAGTCCCTTAGCCATCGGATTCGGAACATAATTATGCTCCTCGATATAATCCATAACCCGCTTTCTCGTCTCGTTCCCGATCCTTCCCTTGCCGGAAATCGCGCGGGAAACCGTGGTCTTAGATATATTCAGTGCATCAGCCACATCTGCAATTGTTATATTATTCTGACCGACAGCCATATTGTTTCAAAACCTCACTTTACTTCTTGTATTTACTTTTCAATAACCTTGTGTTATACTTTGCGCAAACGGTTGTTCAAAAAGAGCGTATCACTTGTTGCGCAAGAAGTCAAGTAAAAAAATCAAAATGTTATTAATAAGAAAATTATACAAAATATTAAGGAGGAACTATCTATGCCGCCAATAAAAGATTTCTTGTATGGAGCTGCATATTATGAAGAATATATGCCTTATGAACGAACGGAAACCGATTTCCGTCTGATGAAAGAAGCAGGAATGAATGTCATCCGTATTGCGGAATCAACATGGAGTACATGGGAGCCGGAGGACGGACGATTCGACTTCGCCCACCTTCAGCATATGCTGTCCTGTGCCCTTCAATATGATATCAAAGTCATCGTCGGAACTCCCACCTATGCGATTCCTGCATGGCTTTCTAACAAATATCCGGATATCATGTCATACGGTCCGGATGGCCGCGCGCTTTACGGACATCGCCAATTATTTGATATTACCAATCCGGACTATCTTCGTCATGCCGAGCGGATCATCCGCCGTCTGATGGAGGAAGTTAAGGATCATCCTGCTGTCATCGGATATCAATTAGATAATGAAACCCGGTCTGCCGGTGCCGCATCTCCGGACACCCAGAAAATATTTGTTGCGCAACTCAAGCAAAAATATCCGGATATCAATGAATTCAACCGTGAATTTGGACTGGATTACTGGAGCAACCGGATTGACCGGTGGGAGGATTTTCCGGATATCCGCGGGACGATCAACGGAAGTCTGTCTGCTGCATATAAGAGATTCTTACGGGAATGTATCACGAATTTCCTGCATTGGCAGGCAGGCATAATAAACGAATATAAGCGGGAAGATCAATTCATTACGCACAACTTTGATTATTCCTGGGATAATGCTTCCATCGGGATCCAGCCGGAAGTAGATCAGCTGTCTGCTGCGGAATGTATGGATATTGCAGGCTGTGATATCTATCATCCGATGCAGGACAGATTAGACGGCGCAACCATAGCATTCGGCGGCGCGGTTGCCCGTTCTTTGAAGAAGACCAATTATCTGGTATTGGAGACGCAGTCTCAAGGCAATACCAGATGGCTTCCGTATCCGGGACAATTACGTCTCTGCGCGTACAGTCATATCGCAAACGGCGCAAACAGCGTTATGTACTGGAACTGGCATTCCATCCACAACGCCATCGAATCCTATTGGAAAGGAATCTTAAGTCATGACCTCACTCCACACGATACTTATTATGAACTGCAAAGCTTCCGCAAAGAGATGCTTCCGATCGAATCCCATTTGAAGAGCTTATACAAAGACAACAAGACAGCCATCTTAGTGGATAACGCAAGTCTTACCGGACTGGACGAATTCCCGATCAGCGATCAACTGAATTATAATGAAATCCTACGGCATGTATTCGATACCTGTCACAAGATGAATCTGGAATGCGATCTGGTATATAAGTCCGATTCTTTTGATAGATATCAGCTGCTTATCGTTCCTGCCTTATATTCTGCATCGAATGCTGTCTTAGAAAATATACGTCATTATGTGGAAAATGGCGGGCACCTGTTGTTAGGATTCAAGAGTGCTTTCTCCGACGATGAGATTAAGATCTACCCTGACGCACAGCCGCACCATCTGACAGAATGTATCGGCGCAACCTATGACCGTTTTACCATTCCGGAGCATGTTGGTCTTACGTTCACAGACAACTTACCGGCACTTAACCATACAGTTCATTTATCACAGAACGATACATCCAAGAATTCATATATGACTCAATATAAAGTATCTGAATGGATGGAGCTTGTCACTCCGACGACTGCCAAGGTATGGGCGGACTATGTTCATCCATATTGGGGCGAATATGCCGCTGTTACACATAATTCTTACGGAAAGGGAACCGCTACCTATGTTGCATGTCACACAGAGCAGGCTGCCCTTCAGATCATCCTGTCAAGGATATGTGACATTGCCGGAATCATGCTTCCTGCGTACCATTTCCCGATCATCGTAAAATGCGGAACCAATGAATATAATAAGACTCTTCAATATATCCTGAATTATTCATCCCAGCCGCAGGATATAACATATAATGACAAGGACGGAATGGATCTCCTGACAAAGACATCTATTCATTCCGGAGAAGCTGTAACGATTAAGCCTTGGGATCTGATGATCGTAGAGGAATTATAATCATTAGCTTAGCACCTTCCACTCGTTTATTGCATATAGTATCTTGAATCCCTAATATAAGGAGACATAGAATGAAGCATTGTAAACGAGTCCTCGCGATCGCCTGTGCTCTGGTTCTGACGGCTTGTCTGCTCACATCCTGCGGAACAAAAAAAAGCAGTCTGACAACCGTACGTCTGAACGAGGTTGCACACTCTATCTTTTATGCACCGATGTATGTGGCGATCGAAGAAGGATATTTCGAAGAGGAAGGAATCAACTTGGAGCTAACCACCGGCTTTGGGGCCGATAAGGTTATGAGTGCCATGGTGGCCGGAGAAGCTGATATCGGATTCATGGGTTCGGAATCCTCCATTTATCTATATAATGAAGGAGCCGAGGATTACGCAGTGAACTTTGCGCAGCTTACCCAACGTGCGGGCAATTTCTTAGTTGCGCGGGAGAATACCGATGATTTCAAATGGTCGGATCTAATCGATAAAGAAGTAATCGGCGGACGGCCGGGCGGCATGCCGGAAATGGTGCTGGAATATATTCTGAAGCTGAATAACATTGATCCGGAAACAGATATCACTTTAGTTCAGAATATCGACTTCGGCAACACCTCCGGTGCTTTTGCCGGTGGAACCGGTGATTATACTGTTGAATTCGAACCATCCGCAACCTTATTAGAGCAACAGGGTGCAGGTTATGTTGTAGCATCTCTCGGCGTTGACAGCGGGTATGTTCCATATACCGCCTTCTGTGCCAACAAAAGTTATCTTGCCGCTAATCCCGATGTCATTCAGAGCTTTACCAATGCCCTGCAGAAAGGCATGGACTATGTGAACAGTCACAGTCCGGAAGAGATCGCGGCTGTGATCGCACCGCAATTTGAAGAGACCGACGTTGCAACCATTGCCAAGATCGTCACAAGATATGCCGAACAGGACACTTGGAAGGAGAATCTGGTATTTGAAGAAGAAAGTTTCTTACTTCTGGAGAATATCCTGAATGAAGCCGGCGAATTGGAGAGCTTTGCACCTTATAAGGATCTGGTAGATGTAAGCTTTGCCAAGAAAGCGATCGGACAATAAACGATAAGAATACCGTCTACCCTTTTTGTCAGAGTAGACGGTATTCATGTTTATCTGATAATAAAATGCGCATACACCGGATATTCTTCATCTACATCGGTCCCCCGCGCATAAACCCGAATTCCGATCCGGTACTCTCCCGGGTCCAGACTGCCATACAGCCATTCCCAGTTGTATTCATGCTCCGTTGTATCATCAAGACTGATTATATAGGCAATATCATGAAATCCGTATTCTCCTTTGGCAGCAAGTGGAACCGCTATCCAGTCATCCCCATCTCGTTTCTCTAATTGGAACTCCTCGCCAAACCACATCTCTGCATCGATTTCCGATTCATATTGCCTAATCACTACGGTTGCCTGCGTTTTAGAAATCTGTTTCGCGGATATCGCAATCCCCAGTGATGATATCTCCGAATCCGGATCATAGACTCCGATCGCACCGGA
>JAFUAW010000097.1 GCA_017460485.1 Lachnospiraceae bacterium
TAATGGATTCTATGCGTTATCAACAGGGTAACAATATGGGTAATAGACGCATGCAGGGTTCTTCCTGCGGAACCGGACAGTCCGGTATGCAGGGTGGTAATTCCGGATATGGCCGTCCCGGCATGAGCATGCCCCGACCGGAGCGTCCGGACCCGGATGATTTTCCGATCGGAATGGGATATGTGCCAATGCAGAAATGGAGAGATCTGTATCCGATGGAAAAGGGATTTATGGAAGGAACCATTTTCATGGAATTAAATCGAATCTTCTGTGGAAAGAGAGGGAACCGTGCATGAACAACATGAACCAAAAGCAGTTAAGGAATTATATCGACGTTGTCAGCTTTGCCTTAGACGATGTCACACTGTTCTTAGACACCCATCCGGACAATCAGGATGCGCTCCAGATGTATGCGGGCTTAAAAGAGAAGCGGACGCAGGCTATGAACGACTATGTGAGGTTCTTCGGACCCTTGAATCGTTATCAGGTAAATTCCGGAAATAAATGGGCTTGGAATATGGGTCCGTGGCCATGGCAGGGGGAGGTATAAAGCATGTGGGTATATGAAAAACGATTACAGTTTCCTGTGAATATCAAGGAGACAAACGCCAAGCTGGCACAGGCGATCATATCACAATATGGCGGACCGGACGGAGAATCCGGTGCGGCAATGCGGTATCTGTCCCAACGGTATTCCGTGAAGAACAGCCGGGTGGCCGGAATTCTGACGGATATCGGAACCGAGGAGTTAGGACACGGAGAAATGGTATGCGCCATCATTTATCAGCTGACACGGAATCTGTCGATGGAAGAGATCGAGAAGTCCGGCTTTGATAAATATTATGTGGATCATACGCTGGGAATCTGGCCGCAGGCTGCCGGCGGAGTGCCGTTCAATGCGTGCGAATTTCAGGTGAAGGGTGATCCGATTACGGATCTGTATGAGGATATGGCAGCGGAGCAGAAGGCACGTACCACATACGAGAATCTCCTTCGTCTTGCAAAGGATTCGCCGGATGTGTGCGAGGTATTGAAGTTCTTACGAACCAGAGAGATTGTTCACTTCCAGCGGTTCGGCGAGAGTCTGCGGATGGTACAGGATGACCTGGACAGCAAGAACTTCTATGCGTTTAATCCGGACTTTGACCGGAGTGCTCCTTGCGTGGATGCGAAGCCGGGATGCAATAAGGATTGACCTTGAAAATGAGTTGACTTCTCCTCTGATTTTTTCTAAGATGAAATTGATTGATAATTAAAATATGTTCTATGGATATTATAGTGGTAGATGGATCATATTGAGTTCTGACAGATTAGAGTCAAAAAATGATCGGAGGAGGGGTCATATGCTCAAGGATTTTACTTCTGAATATAAGAAGAAATTACGGACTCCGGAGGAGGCAGTCTCCGTTGTGAAAAGTGGAGACTGGATCGACTATACAAGCTGTCTTGGCAAGCCGGTGCTCTTAGACCGCGCACTTGCAAAGAGGCGGGACGAGCTGTCGGATGTGAAGATCCGAGGGAATCTGATCTCCGGTCCGATCGAGGCTGTAGAGTGCGACGAATCGCAGGAGCATTTCATCTATCACAGCTGGCATTGTTCCTCCTATGAGCGCAGACTCTGTGATAAGGGACTATGCTATTATATCCCGATGGTATTCTATAATAATGCGGCTTATTATGAATTCTTCCTGCATGTGAATGTAACCATGGTCAGTGTGACACCGATGGATGCGCATGGATACTTCAACTTCTCGGTAAATACGGGAGTTGCGGCACCGATCGCGCGGATGTCGGATATTGTGATCGTCGAAGTCAACGAGCATCTTCCGAAGGTTCGCGGCGGCTATGATGAATGTATTCATATTTCCGAGGTAGACTATATTGTTGAGGGGGTTCATGATGTTTTTCCGGATGTACAGGCTGCCTCTCCAACGGAAACAGACCGGATCATTGCCGGACATATCCTTCCATATATCGTGGACGGTGCAACCCTGCAGCTTGGAATCGGAAGTATGCCGAATGCAGTGGGAGAGGTGTTGGCAGAATCGGATCTGAAGGATCTCGGCATGCATACAGAGCTGTGCTCGGACGCATTTTTGAGTCTGTATATGTCCGGAAAGCTGACGAATAAGAAGAAGAAAATCGATAGAGGAAAAGGTGTCTTCGGATGTGCGGTCGGATCAAGAGATCTGTACCGGTGGCTGGATGATAATCCGGGCGTTCTTGCCTATCCGTTGGAATATGTGAACCGTCCCGGAGTGATTGCGGAGATTGATAATATGGTATCCATTAACAGCTGTGTTGCCGTAGACCTGTACGGACAGGTGGCGGCAGAGAGCTCCGGAGCAAGACAGATCAGCGGCACCGGCGGACAGCTGGATTTTCTGATCGGCGCATCGGCATCTCATGGCGGCAAAGCCTTTATCTGTATGAGCTCTATATATATTGATAAAGAGGGAACTACACATTCCCGTGTGCTCCCTCAGTTCAATGGTGATATCATAACCTCTCCTCGCAGTCAGATCTATTTTCTGGCTACGGAATACGGTGTTGTGAATCTGGAAGGTCTCTCGACATGGGAACGGGCGGAACAGATCATCTCCATTGCCCATCCGGCATTCCGGGATCAATTGATCCGAGAGGCAGAGGCACGCAAGATCTGGCGGAGAAGCAATAAGCGGTAATCTCTTATGATTACCGCTTATTGCTATAAACAGATAATATAGATATTATAAACCGGAGGATCAATTACTTGCCTTCACCTTGGTCCAAAGCTCCGCAAAGTAAGCCTTCGTCTCCTTATCCTGATACCGGAAGACTTCATCCTGGGAACGGGACATATCCGGTATATAAGAGTCGATTCCGGCAAAATCCTCTTTGGCAGCTTTGTCTCTTGATTCCGCAACGGTAGAAGTGTATCCGACTTCAACGGTGTTGGCATATGCACTTTCCGGACGAAGCATGAAATCCATATACTTGTGAGCCAGATCAACCTCTGTACAATCCTTGGTAATGACCATGGCATCCTGCCATACATTGGTCCCTTCTTCCGGAACCAGAAAGCCCAAGTCTTCATTTTCTGCCATAATATAAGAACCGTCTCCGGAATAGACAACCGCCAATGCCTTGTTACCGGAGATCATATTGTCAATGACATCGTCTCCCGCATAGACCGGATTCATGGAAGAATGCTGTTCTAACAGCCATTCATAAGCCTTGTCAATCTCATCAGTGTTGGTGGTGTTCATGGAATACCCAAGTGCCTTTAACGCGATCATGAAGGAATCCCGTTCAGAGTCGTACATATAGATATCATTTGCATATTTTTCATTACGAAGAAGCTCCCAGCCTTCGCTTAAATCAGCAGAATCCACAACGGTCGTGTTATAGAGGATTCCCACATTCCCATAGAAGAACGGAACAGAATAGGTGTTGTCCGGATCATAGTCCAGCCCCATGACATCATCGGCAAGATTGGAAGCATTACTGATCTTGCTCCAATCAACCGGCTGAAGGCTGTCTTCTTTGATCAGCCGCTCGATCATATAATCAGAAGGAACAAGAATATCGTAGGTCTCGCCGCTTTGCAGCTTGGTATACATGGATTCATTGGAATCAAAGGTTTCATAGATTACCTTACAGTCATATTCCTGTTCAAAATCCCTAAGCAGGCTGGTATCAATATATTCTCCCCAGCTATATACCTTTAAGGTAGGCTTGCTTCCGCCGCCGCTGCCGCAGCCCGCAAGCATGGAAGCACAGAGTCCGAGCACGGCTGCTGCACTGAATATTTTTTTGAAATTCTTCTTTCTTTTCATTTTTTAATTCTCCTTCGTAATGTTTGATTCTCTATAATAATTCATAATATGATAAGGAATAATACTTATGTTACAGATTTGTGCAATATGCGCAAATCGTCACTCAAGATTAACTTCGGAAGTACGATTTTCCTTCCTCCTCTTAGCCACATTCGGTATGACATTGACTAAGATCAGTGTAATAGCAATGACCAGAATTACAATGGTGGACAATGCATTGATAGTCGGATTGGTCCGTTTCGTCATGTTGTAGACGATGATGGATATGTTGGACACCCCATTGCCGGTGACAAAGTACGAGATAACAAAATCATCAAAGGACATCGTAAATGCCAGCAGAACTCCGGCATAGATCCCTTCCTTCAACATTGGAAGAATGACCTTAGTCAGTGCCTGAAATGGAGTCGCCCCCAGATCCATCGCCGCATTAGCCAGATTCGGATCCAGCCCCCGTACCTTCGGATACACACTGGTGATCACATACGGTGTACAGAATGCGATGTGGGCAAGCAGCATTGTCAGATAGCCCTTCTCCATATGAATGGAGGAGAAGAGGATCATCAGTCCGATGGCGGTTACAATATCCGGATTCATGATCGGAACATTATTCACATTGATAATGATCTCTTTTAAAATCTTGCGGTTTTTGGACAGACCGATGGAGGTCAGCGTACCAAGGATCGTCGATACGATCGTCGCAAGCAGCGCAATGGATACGGATACCCATACCGCATACATGATGTCATGGCTGGTAAAGAGATTCTCATACCAGCGCAGAGAGAAGCTTTCAAACTTCGTCAGCGATTTGGACGAATTAAAGGAATAGATCATCGTCACAAGGATCGGCAGATAGAAGAATGCAAAGCAGA
>JAFUAW010000098.1 GCA_017460485.1 Lachnospiraceae bacterium
ACCGTATCCAGTGACGTGAACATTGTCACCCCGTTCATGACCGCGCACTTCCGGATCGCCACGCCGTCCTCATAATGAATACCGGACAGAATAGCTCTGGTATTAATGATATAGCTGACATATCCTGCCTGGATCGACTTTAAGACCTCATCACTTCCATCACTCAGTTTACCACGAACCCGGGTACGAATGCCATGCTCTTTTAAATAATTTGCAGTTCCTACTGTTGCCTCAATATTGAAGCCCATCTGGTAGAATCGCCGGACAAGCGGCAGTGCCTCCTCCTTATCCTCATCCGCCAGCGTTACCATAACTGTTCCATAGTCCTTCATCTTAATTCCGGATGCCTGCAGTGCCTTGTAAAATGCCCGTTTCAGCCGCCGGTCGTAGCCGATCGCCTCTCCGGTCGATTTCATTTCCGGCGACAGATACGCATCCATTCCATTTAACTTCTCAAAGGAGAATGCCGGAGCCTTCACATACCAGAAGTCCTTCTCCGGCGGCACCAGCTCCGTAATCCCCTGATCCTTAATGCTGATACCGAGCATGGCCTTCGTCGCGATCTTAACAAGCGGGAATCCGGTAGACTTTGACAGGAACGGAACACTTCTGGACGCCCGCGGATTCACCTCAATAATGTACACATGTTCCATTTGATCGACAATGAACTGAATGTTGAAGAGTCCCACAATGCCGATTCCAAGTCCCAGCTTCGTCGTATATTCCACAATTCTCTTCTTCACGGAATCGGAAATGGAAAACGGCGGGTAGACACTGGTACTGTCTCCGGAATGCACACCGGTTCTCTCTACCAGCTCCATAATGCCCGGGAGAAATACCTCATTCCCATCACAGATCGCATCAATCTCTACTTCTTTTCCTACAATATATTTATCCACCAGCACCGGCCGGTCCACATCTACTTCTACCGCCGTCTTCAGATAATGTCTTAACATCTCTTCATTTGCAACAATCTCCATGGCACGTCCGCCTAAGACATAGCTTGGACGCACAAGCACGGGATAACCGATCCGGCGGGCCGCCTCGACTCCGCTTTCAATATCTGTGACTGCCTCCCCCTTCGGATGCGGGATCTTAAGCTCGCCGATAACCGTCTCGAACGCATCCCGGTCCTCCGCCCGGTAGATCGCCTCATGATCGGTTCCGATGATCTTAACCCCCCGTTTGAACAGCGGCTCTGCCAGATTCACCGCCGTCTGTCCACCCAGAGATGCGATCACGCCTACCGGATGCTCCAGTTCGATAATATTCATGATATCCTCTACGGTCAAAGGTTCAAAATACAGCTTATCCGCAGTGGTATAGTCTGTAGAGACCGTCTCCGGATTATTATTGATCACGATCGCTTCATAGCCAAGCTCATGAATCGTCTTCACCGCATGGACCGTGGAATAATCGAATTCCACTCCCTGCCCGATCCGGATCGGTCCGGAGCCGAGCACTACGATCTTCTCTTTATCGGAAACCACCGATTCATTCTCTTCCTCATAGGTCGAGTAGAAATACGGCACATAGCTTTCAAATTCGCTGGCACAGGTATCGATCATCTTATAGACCGGGAAAATTTTTCGCTCCCGCCGGTACTCCCAGACCTCTTCCTCTGAGATCTGCATAAGCTCCGCGATATAGGAATCTGAGAATCCCATTTTCTTTGCTTCTCTTAAGAGCTCCTCCGATAACCCCTTCTTATCCTCTCTCAGAGCCTCAAGCTTCCGTTCAAAGTCCACGATATTCTTGATCTTATCTAAGAAGAACATGTCAATCCGCGTATTCCGGAAGATCCGCTGATGATCCACACCCAGCCACATCAGCTGCGCAATGGCATAGATCCGGTCATCCGTACCCTCCTTGATATAATCGAGCAGCTCCTCCTTCGACATATTCTTGGAATCGAATTTCTCCAAATGAATATGATTCTTGCCGTCCTCCAGGGAACGGATCGCCTTCAGCAGACTTTCTTCCATGGTCCGTCCGACACTCATGGTCTCACCGGTCGCTTTCATCTGGGTAGACAAGACATTCGAAGCGTCCGTGAACTTATCAAATGGAAATCGCGGCATCTTCGTAACTACATAATCCAGTGCCGGTTCAAAGCATGCCGGCGTGTTTGCCAGCTGTATCTCATCTAAGTTCATCCCGACAGCAATCTTTGCAGACACCCTTGCAATCGGATAGCCGGTTGCTTTGGAGGCCAGCGCAGACGAACGCGACACACGGGGATTGACCTCGATCACATAATACCGGAAGGATTCCGGATCCAGGGCATACTGCACATTACAGCCGCCCTTCACGCCTAACGCCCGGATGATCCGGAGCGCACTGTCACGCAGCATATGATATTCCTTATTCGTTAATGTCTGACTTGGCGCAACCACAATAGAATCGCCGGTATGAATTCCCACCGGGTCCATATTCTCCATATTACATACCACAATGGCAGTATCATTTGCGTCACGCATGACCTCATATTCAATCTCTTTATATCCCTTAATGCTCTTCTCAACCAACACCTGATGCACCGGCGACAGAGCAAGGGCATTCTTCATCATTTCCTTCATCTCATCCGGATCATCGGCAAAGCCGCCGCCGGTTCCGCCCAAGGTGAATGCCGGTCTTAGAATGACCGGATATCCAATACTTTCAGCCGCTTCAAGCCCCTCTTCAATACTGTATGTGATCTGGGACGGTACGACCGGCTCCCCGATCCGCTCACACAGTTCTTTGAACTGTTCCCGATCCTCGGCGCAGCGGATACTTGCCGCATCCGTACCCAGAAGCTCTATCTCGCATTCATTTAGAACACCCTTGTCATAGAGCTGCATCGCAAGATTCAGACCGGTCTGTCCTCCGATTCCCGGAACGATTGCATCCGGTCTCTCATAGCGGCAGATCCTCGCAATATATTCCAGTGTCAAAGGCTCCATATACACCTTATCCGCAACCGAAGTATCTGTCATGATGGTTGCCGGATTCGAGTTAGCCAGAACGACCTCGTATCCTTCCTCTTTTAACGCCAGACACGCCTGAGTGCCTGCATAATCAAATTCTGCTGCCTGCCCGATCACTATCGGTCCGGAGCCTATAACAAGTACCTTCTTAATATCCGTTCGTTTCGGCATGATCATCTACTCCTCTATCCTACACGATTTATCATTTCTCTATACGCTTCCATATTCTGAATGAACCGGTCAAATAAATATGTACTATCCTGTGGTCCCGGCGCACTCTCCGGATGGTACTGCACCGAGAATACATAGTCCTCTTTCACAGTCAGTCCCTCCACGGTCTGATCCAGAAGATTGATATGCGATATAGTAAGCGGTGTTCCTTCCACAGACGCATCATCTACGGCATAGCTGTGATTCTGACTGGTCATTTCAATCTTGCCGGTCTCTATATCCTTCACCGGATGATTGCCCCCGCGGTGGCCGAATTTCAACTTGTAGGTCTTCGCGCCATACGCAAGTGCAAGGAGCTGATGTCCCAGACAGATACCGAACATCGGAACCTCCCCTTTTAATTTCTGTAAGGTCCGGATTACTTCCGGTACATCCTCCGGATCGCCCGGTCCGTTCGATATAAATACGCCATCCGGATTCATGAACCGGATCTCCTCATAGGAAGTATCATACGGAACGATCGTTACATTACAGCCGCTCTTATTCAGCATACGCACGATATTCATCTTCATTCCGCAATCAATCGCAACCACACTATACTTCGGATTTGCGGTACGGGCATACCAGCGCTTCTTGCAGCTGACTCTCTTCACTGCATCATGACGGACCGGTGTCTCCTTCATCCTCTGCAAGCCTTCCTCCACCGTCACCTCCGGTGTTGTGATCAGCACCCGTCTGGACCCCAGATCCCGAATACTTCTTACCAGCTTCCTCGTATCGATTCCATAGACGCCCGGAATCTGATTGTCCTCTAACAGCTCTGACAGCGTCTCGGTATATCGGAAATTCGACGGTTCATCATTATAATCCCTGACGATCAGCGCCCCGATCGTTGGCGTCTTACTCTCATAATCTTCATCTGTGATCCCATAATTCCCGATCAGCGGATACGACATGACCACGGCCTGATCCGTATAGGATGGGTCCGATACGATCTCCTGATATCCCACCATGGAAGTATTAAATACGATCTCACAGACGGCATCCCGGTCAGCCCCAAAGCCGAAGCCCAGATACTCCGTTCCGTCCTCCAGTATGATTTTCTTATTATAATTGCTCATTTGTTCTCACTCCAAAATGATTATTTCTGATTCTCTTCCTATCACAACCTTACAGATCCTATGATGGAATCGCGCTTATCGAACCATCAAACCTGAACTTTTAACGCCGCCTCTGTAAACTTACGGAAGATCGGATGCGGACGATTCGGTCTGGATTTGAATTCCGGATGGAACTGTACGCCCAGATAAAATAGATGATCCGGAATCTCGACGGTCTCGACCAGTTCTCCGTCCGGCGACTCTCCGGATATCACAAGACCATGCTCCGTAAGGATCTGCCGGTATTCATTATTGAATTCATATCTATGTCTGTGACGCTCGGATATGATAGAGGAAGTCTTTGATTCTTGAATCTGATAGCATTCTGCCATCAGGGTGCCCGGCACGACCCTGCATGGATAACTGCCTAGCCGCAGCGTTCCGCCCTTCGCAACCTCATCCGACTGTCCCGGCATGAAATCAATCACCTTATGCTCGGAAGGCTCATGAAATTCTCCGGAGCAGGCATCCGCGATACCTGCCACATTTCTGGCATATTCGATCACGGCGATCTGCATTCCCAGACAGATTCCAAAATACGGGATTCCATG
>JAFUAW010000099.1 GCA_017460485.1 Lachnospiraceae bacterium
ATTTCATCTGTGATGATCAGACCTATATCAGAACAGAATATAATGGAGAAGCGGGGTACGAGTACATGAATGAAAAGTTGCATCGTTGGATTAACTGGATCCAGTATGATGAGTTAATTGCAGGTAAGAATAACTGCCCGGGCAAGCTGCTGGGTGCACATGATTATTATGACGGACAGGTGATCACCTGTTATAAGCCGCATGCGGTCAGCGTGAAGGTAGTAAGCAGCACCGGCAAGATCGTGAATGAGATGGAGCCGGTTGGAGATCAGGGCTTTTTTGGTCTGTATCTTCCGAAGAAGACCTATAACCGGTATGTGTTTGAGACCACGTATGAGGATGGCTCTACGGTCACTCTTGCGGATCCGTATGCTTTTGAATCTCAGATTTCCGATCTGGACAAGTATCTCTTTGCCGAGGGAGATCATTATGAAATCTATGAGAAGCTTGGTGCACACCCTATGAAGATCAATGGTGTGGAAGGAACGCATTTTGCGGTATGGGCACCGAATGCGCGGCGTGTCAGTGTAGTCGGTGATTTCAATATGTGGGATGGTGCTCTGCATCCGATGAATATGATCGGTTCTTCCGGTATTCATGAGCTGTTCATTCCGGGAGTGACAGAAGGAGCAGTTTACAAATATCAGATTCTTACCCGTTTTGATGAACTTCTGTATAAGTCCGATCCGTATGGGAACTGTAATCAGTTCCGGCCGGATAACGCGTCTGTTGTTGCGGATCTGAATAAGTTCAAATGGAAGGATGACCAGTGGATCAAGGATCGTCTGAATACGAAGAGAGTAGATTCTCTGCGTAAGCCGATGGCAATCTACGAGATGCATCTTGGCTCTTGGAGGAAGAAGTATGAGGATGATGAGAACGGCTTCTTCAATTACAGGGAATTAGCTCCGATGGTAGCCAAATATGTTAAGGAAATGGGTTATACACATATTGAGCTTATGGGTATCGCGGAGTATCCGTTTGATGGCTCCTGGGGCTATCAGGTAACGAATTACTATGCTCCGACCAGACGATATGGTCTGCCGGAGGACTTTATGTATTTTGTAGATTATATGCATAAGAACGGAATCTCTGTGATTCTGGACTGGGTTCCGGCGCATTTCCCGAAGGACGCACATGGTCTTGGACGCTTTGACGGCATGCCGCTCTATGAGCATCCGGATCCACGCCGCGGCGAGCATCCGCATTGGGGAACCTATATCTTTGATTTTGCAAGAAATGAAGTGCAGAACTTCTTAGTTGCCAACGCACTGTTCTGGCTGGAGAAATTCCATGTAGACGGATTACGTGTGGATGCGGTCGCTTCCATGCTGTATCTGGATTACGGCAAGCAGGATGGTGAGTGGGTAGCCAATAAGAACGGCGGTAATGAGAATCTGGATGCGATCGCATTTATGCAGCATTTGAACCGTGTGGTTGAGGAGCGGGTTCCGGGTGCTATGATGATTGCAGAGGAATCCACGGCATGGGCAGGCGTAACGGCTCCGGCTTCCATGGAAGGACTCGGATTCTTATATAAGTGGAATATGGGCTGGATGAATGATTTCTTAGAGTATATGAAGCTGGATCCGTATTTCCGTTCGTTCAATCATAACCGGCTGACCTTCAGTCTGACCTATACGTATGCAGAGAATTATATTCTGGTCATTTCCCATGATGAGGTCGTTCATTTGAAATGCTCCATGCTCTATAAGATGCCGGGAACGATGCCGGAGAAGTTCGGTAATATCAAGACCGCGTATGGATATATGTACGCACATCCGGGTAAGAAGCTGTTGTTCATGGGACAGGAATTCGGACAGAAGCGTGAATGGAGTGAGGCGCGCAGCTTAGACTGGTTCCTCTTAGATGATCCGGAGGAGCCGGGACATAAGGGCTTACAGCGCTTCGTGAAACGCTTAAATGCTCTCTATAAGCAGTACGATGCATTCTATTATAATGACAGTGACCGTATGGGCTTTGAGTGGATCAACTGTGATGATAATGAGCATAGTCAGGTATCCTTTATCCGCCGTGGTTCTACAGCAAAGGATCAGATCCTGGTCGTTTGCAACTTCACGCCGGTGAATCGTGAGAACTTCTGGCTGGGCGTTCCGTGTATGGGTGAATACACAGAGATCCTGAATTCCGATGATACGGAATTCTTCGGAAGCGGTAAGGTAAATAAGAAGCCGCTTACAGCGATCGAAGGTAACTGTGATGGACAGGAGCAGTATATATCCTTTACCTTACCTGCACTTTCCGTTGTTATGTTCAAGTATGATTATGTAGATAAGAAGACTTATCTGGAGAAGCAGAAGAAGGCAGCAGAGAAGAAGACGACTGCGGCGAAGAAAGCACCTGCAGAGAAGAAGACGACAGCGGCGAAGAAGGTGCCTGCAGAGAAGAAGACGACAGCAAAGAAAGCACCTGCAAAAAAGAAGTAGGCGGCAAGAGCATCCCCATCTTGACGACAGTCGAGATGATATACAGTAAAGAAGAATGATAGATGATGGAAGTTCAGGAGAATCAATCGCAATATAAGGAAGTACTGGCAGACGGACAGGCGGAACAACCATCAGAGACACAGAGTGACAGACAGTTAGGCAGGGGTATTCTCTGCATAATCCTGTCGGCATTCTGTTTTTCACTGATGAGCTTGTTTATCCGATTGTCCGGTGATGTGCCGGTCATGCAGAAATGCTTCTTCCGGAATGCAGTCGCCCTTATGATCGCGCTATTCGGACTGCTCCGCTCACGACAGGGAAGAGAAGCGTTCCGGATCGGTAAAGGGAATCTGTTGTATTATTTCTTCCGGGCGATTGGAGGGACGATCGGAATGGTGTGTAATTTCTATGCCATTGATCATCTGGCAATCTCGGATGCCTCCATTCTTAACAAATTGTCCCCATTCTTTGCTATCATTTTCTCTGTCTTTGTTCTGAAAGAGATTGCTAAGCCGAAGGAATGGCTGGCGGTGATTATAGCCTTTATCGGTGCGATGTTCGTTGTGAAGCCGAGCTTCCAGCTGGAAGTGGTTCCGGCACTCATTGCCATGCTTGGCGGGTGCGGAGCCGGATTTGCCTATACCTATCTTCGGAAGTTAGGGATGAATGGAGAAAATGGATTGATGATCGTTCTGTTCTTCTCGGGATTCTCTACCTGTGTTACCCTGCCGTTTCTGATCTTCGATTATCATCCGATGACCGGTATGCAGTGGTTGTTCCTTGCGCTGACGGGAGCTGCGGCGGCAGGCGGACAGATCTTTATTACAAAGGCATATAAATATGCGCCGGCGAAGGAAATTTCCGTATATGATTTTTCGAATGTGATCTTTTCGGCATTGTGGGGGTTTTTGTTCCTTAGTCAGATTCCAGATTATTTCAGTGTGATCGGGTATATCATTATCATCGGGACCGCAGTGCTGAAATGGTATTTCGGGGTGCATAAATCCAGAGAAACGTCCGCTTCTTGACAATTATGAGGCGGCGTATATAATAGTAATATTGGTGTTGTCGTGATTGGAGGGTTGATATGAATACAATCGGTTTTATTGGAATGGGGAATATGGCACTGGCCATAACAGAAGGATTTACAAGGAGTGGCAAGGTTCGGGCGGAGGAGATCTATGCGTTCGCGCCGAATCAGGATAAGCTTCATAAGAACGCGGAGCGATTGGGATTTCAGCCGGTATCGGATATGGTGGAATTGGTTCGTACTGCGGAATATTTGATCGTTGCCTGTAAACCGTATCAGATTGATGATGTTCTCAGTGGTGTCAGAGAAGAACTTCGGGGGAAAGCAGTCATTTCCATTGCGGCAGGATGGACCTATGAGACCTATGCTGCAAAGCTTCCTTCGGATGTCCGGATTCAGTGTATCATGCCGAATACACCGGCCATGGTCGGCGAAGGTGTGATGTTGTTTGAAGAACAGCATTCCTTGACGAAGGAAGAGCATGACTATATTATGGAGCTGTTTGCAACGCTGGGAATCGTGGAAGAGCTTCCGACAAGGCTGATGGGAATCGGTGGCGCGATCTCCGGCTGCGGACCGGCATTCATGGATCTGATTATGGAGGCTTATGCGGATGCGGCAGTGAAATACGGTATTTCCCGTGAAACTGCGTATCGCCTGGTATCACAGACCATGCTGGGAAGCGCGAAGCTTCAGCAAACAAGTGGCAGTCATCCGGGCGTACTGAAGGATGCAGTCTGCTCTCCGGCGGGAACAACCATACGAGGAGTAGAGGCCTTAGAACACGGCGGACTGCGGGCTGCATGTATGGACTCCGTGAATGTTATCATGGATATGAAACGCGGATAATATTAAGCTTTCTTAAAGGAATCAGACAATGAATAAAAGCGGAAAGAAACGGTTCTTGATCCGAATGCTCCTTGGAGTATTTATTATGGGAATGTTAGGCGGACTCGGAACTGGTATATTATATTTTTATAACACTTCTAAGGAAAAGAAAGAATTCAGACAGCAGGGGCTGGATGCATATTCGGCTGGAAGCTATGAAGAAGCAATTGAAGCATTTCGGGTGTCTTTGGATTCCAAAGGGTATCTACAGGGTCCGGTGGACAGAGACAGTCGTCTGTATCTGGCGGATTGTTATTTTCTGTGCGGCCGGTATGAAGAGGCGATGGAGCAGTATGATATATTGCTGAAAACGGAAGTAGAGCATATAGATTATCTTATTTATCAGAAAACAATCGCGCAGGGATTGCTGAATTATGAAAATGATAATTACAAGGATGCGCTTCCTGCATTTGAAACGGCACTTAATGCCGGACATACGGAGATTGCGATCTATGCGGGAATCTGTGCTCAGAACTTAGGGCGGGAGAGTGAGATGGTATCGTATTATACGATCTATCTGACGAACTATCCGGATAGCGCATATGCCTGCACCAAATTAGCGGATTATTATCTTCAGGATGAGAATTATGAGACCTGTAAGAAGTATATTGATCTGGGACTGTCAATGGATGATACCTCCTGCGATGAGGCATTATCATGGTTGAATATCGTCTATTACGAGTATCAGTTGGATTATGATCAGGCTTATCGTCTGATCAAGGATTATATGAGCCGGTATGATGTAACGGATCAGGTGCAGCGGGAGTATGATTTTCTTTCAACCCGTCAGACAACAGACGCGCTTACTTCATTGGTGCAGTAATAAGATACGGCAGGTATATGAATGTCTATGAATATGGTTCAAAATAAGAAAAGTACATATAAGATCATTTCCAAAGACGGAAGGGCGAAGCGGGCGGAATTAACTACCGTACATGGTACGGTTCAGACTCCGGTCTTTATGAATGTGGGAACGGCAGCAGCCATCAAAGGTGCGGTCAGTACAGAAGATCTTCAGACGATCGGAACGCAGATTGAATTGTCCAATACCTATCATCTGCATGTGAGACCTGGGGATGAAATCATTAAGAAGCTTGGCGGTCTGCATAAGTTCATGGTCTGGGATAAGCCGATCCTTACGGATTCCGGTGGATTTCAGGTGTTTTCTCTTGCCGGATTACGAAAGATCAAGGAAGAGGGAGTGTATTTTAACTCTCATGTGGATGGAAGGAAGATCTTCATGGGGCCGGAGCAGAGTATGCAGATCCAGTCAAATCTTGCATCGACCATAGCCATGGCATTTGATGAATGTCCTTCCAGTACGGCAGAAAGGGTATATGTTGAGAATTCAGTCGCAAGAACTACCAGATGGCTGGAGCGGTGCAAGACGGAGATGGAACGGTTAAATGCGCTTCCGGATACCATTAACCCTCAGCAGCTGTTATTTGGAATCAATCAGGGAGCTGTATATGACGATATCAGAATTGCTCATGCAGATACTATCCGGGAAATGGATCTGGATGGATATGCTATCGGAGGTCTGGCGGTTGGAGAGAGTCACGAAGAGATGTATCATATTCTCGATGTGACAGTTCCACATTTACCGGAAGATAAGCCGACTTATCTGATGGGTGTCGGAACTCCGGCAAATATCTTAGAGGCTGTTGATCGGGGAGTGGATTTCTTTGACTGTGTATATCCTACAAGAAACGGAAGGCATGGGCATGTATATACGAATCGCGGTAAGATCAACCTGTTCAATGCCAGATATGAGCTCGATGCCGGTCCGATCGAGGAAGGATGCGGTTGTCCTGCATGCCGTCTGTATAGCCGGGCTTATATCCGTCATTTGCTGAAAGCCAAAGAGATGTTGGGAATGCGGCTTTGTGTTCTGCATAATTTGTATTTTTATAACACAATGATGACGGAGATACGGGAAGCCATTGATATGGGTTCTTATTCGGAATATAAGAAGAAAAAACTTGCAGGATTTGAGAAACAGGAGTAGAATGGACATGTTTGATGTATATACAGAGATTTGTATTATACATCCGGGTAATATGAAGAAGATTAATTTTTAAGAAAACAGATGGAGGTTCACATATGTTCTACACATTATTGGCAGCAACAGCAGATGCGGCAGCGGATGGTACCACAAGATCGCCGTTTAGCTCAATTATTTATTGGGTATTTATGATCGGTATTATTGTAGTATTTTATTTTCTGATGCTGCGGCCGCAGAAGAAACAGCAGAAAGAGCAGGAAGCAATGCTGAATGCTTTAAAGCCGGGAGACAGTATTATGACGACCAGCGGATTTTACGGAGTGGTATTGGATATTGTTGAGGATACCGTGATCGTGGAGTTCGGTAACAATAAGAATTGCCGTATTCCTATGAATAAGGCAGCGATTGCTCAGGTTGACCGTCCGGAAGATGCTTCTTCTGAGGATGAAACAGATACGAAGGAAGAGAAGACTGAGAAAAAGGGCAAGTTATCCCTTGGTAAGAAAAAGGAAGACTAAGGATTGGTTATTGTCAATCTGCTTCCCTATCTGAAGGAAGAATGGGAGAGTCGATGTTCAGAATCTGATGAAAAAACAGCGACTGATCTCCTTCCAGATGAATGATCTGCTTTGATTGGTCGATGGCTTTTACAATCCCTGTTATGGTATTGTATGAGCCACCGGCTTTTTTTGTGTCTGGCTGAAAGAAGGTAATAGTCGCTTCCGGATGTTCTTTGAGATGCCTGCTTATATAGATGAGAATCCGGTTAATCGTCTCAATCTGCTCATCTTCTAATTCTATGCATTGTTCTGTCAGACGGGCGGTTTCATTTACCGCTTCTTCAAATCCGGTCAGCGCGGCAAACGGAGAGAACTGTGCCGCACGGTCAGCCAAGGACATATGAGGCCTTTTGGAAGATACATGGTGTGGAAGATGAATAATATCATCATATTTGTGAGTGGGTGTCAAATTCATGCTTTATGCCCTCCAATCTGACGGTTGCGTTCTAATCCGGTTGCTCCTTCTTGAAGGTCTGTTCCCTTAAAAATAGCGTTTTTTCCATATTTTTTCTTGATATTGATCATTGCCTGCTGTATTGATTTCTCCTTGGCAAGCTCCTGTTCCAATTGCTGTTGTTCCTGCTCCTTTTTGGCATAATCCGTGAACAGATCCATCTGTTCATAAATCAGTTCCTTTTTCGGAAGGTCTTTTTCATATACGACATGATTGACAGCAATATTCAGTCTGCGGATCAGAAGTCCCGGATCCGTGATCCGGTCGTACAGCGGGAGTATAGCGTCTAATATGAGCCGGGTGGATGCGGTGGGCTCCGGAAGATTTACACTTCCATGCGCATGCTTCGGGACGGCACGTCCATACCGGTCTATATGGATCTCGCCATGATATTCTTTGGCAATATCCGGGTTTTTCAGGTTATCGATATCATATCCAATGGTCAAAATGATCTGATCAGTAACCAATCCCTTGTTCACCAAATCCAAAGCAATAGCTTCCGCCATTTCTCGAATGATGATACGGGCTTTGGGATTTTCATAAGGTTCTTGCAATACCTGACCGGAGCTTAAAGAGTTATTATCTGGCTTATATGATTTGGTTTCTGTGATCGTACATGGTTCCCATCCCCATGCATGATCGATCAAGAGTTCGGCATTGATGCCGAACAGCTTGTAAAGTCTGTCTTCGTCTACTATGGACTTACGTGCGATATCGCCCATAGTATACATTCCATTTTGATTTAATTTTCGTGAATACCCTGAACCGACTCTCCAGAAGTCCGTCAGAGGGGTGTGATCCCATAACAGTTCCCGATAGGTATGCTCATTTAATTCGGCAATCCGTACTCCTTCGGCATCTGCCGGAATGTGTTTGGCAACAATGTCCATGGCGACTTTGCATAGATACAGATTCGTTCCGATTCCGGCTGTCGCGGTAATACCGGTGGTCTGCAGAATATCGTAGATCATGGTTCTGGCCAGTTCGTGAGCTGTCATCCGATAGGTATGCAGGTAAGATGTCGCGTCTATGAATACTTCGTCTACGGAATAGGCATGAATATCTTCAGGTGCGATATATTTTAAATAGATCTCATATATGCGGGTACTGTATTGCATGTAGAGCTGCATTCTCGGAGGAGCGGTAATATAGTCAATGGAAAGAGCCGGATTATGTTGAAGCTCATAGCTGTATATGGAGCTTCCCTGAAAGGTCTTGCTCGGAGCATAATAACGTCTTGTATTGTTCAGTTCTTTAACTTTTTGGACTACTTCGAATAATCTTGGCCGGCCGGGGATTCCATATGCTTTTAATGTCGGAGATACGGCAAGACAGATTGTTTTCTCTGTTCTGGCTGCATCTGCAACCACTAGATTGACCTCCATGGGGTTTAAGGATCGTTCCACACATTCCACAGAAGCATAGAATGATTTCAGATCTATCGCAATGTAGATCCGATCCGGATCAGATTCGGTTCTCAGTGACGTTGCTGCCGGCGATACCGATTGCCCATGACTTGATTGTTGACTGTTCTTTGTATCCATGAGGTTCTCCTTTTTCTTGATTATAGAACAAATGTTTTGGTTTGCCAATATGGAATTTGAAGGAATGTATGTTGGGATGCTGATGAAAGGAATGGGAAAAGAGGGAAATAGGATTGACGGATAAGTTGAATTTGACTACAATAAGATTAGTTTTACCAAGGGAGATACAATATGGCCAAGAACACGGATTCCAATTGGGATAAATTAGATAATACCGCGTTATTATTTCCGGTTATTTCCAGTGAGAACAGAACCAATGTATATAGAATCGCGGCAGTTATGACAGAGGATGTTGACCGTACGATCCTTCAGGAAGCATTGAATATGATATTGCCACAGTTTCCTGTGTTCCGGATGCGAATGCGCGCGGGACTTTTCTGGTATTATTTTGAAGAGAACAAAAAAGCGGCTCCGCAGGTCAGAGTTGAGAACAGCTTTCCGGGAGCATATATTAACAAGAGCCGGAATAATCAATATCTGTTTCGTGTGACATGTTATCAGAATCGGATCAATCTGGAGGTTTTCCACGCTTTGACCGATGGATTTGGAGGAACCGTATTTTTAAAAGAACTGGTGTACCAATATATCCGGCTTCGTTATCCGGAAGCCATGGAAGGAGAGAGCAACCGACTATCATCGGATGTATTCTTGGATTCGGAAGACAGTTATCTCCGTAATTACAAAAAACCGGGTAAGGAACGTAAAAAATACAGTCAGAGCAAGGGCGTACAGATCAAAGGCAAGGAACTTCCGACCGATGAACTGGGGATCATCCACGGTTATGTTAAGGTCGATGAATTAAAAGCAGCGGCCAAGCGGTATCAAGTGACGATCAACACATTTTTGGTCAGTGTCTATATCTATGCCATTTATCGGGAATATTTGCGGGGTCACAGCTCCGATGAACCGATCAGCTGTGTAGTTCCTGTCAATTTGCGGCCGTACTATGATTCCCATACCATGAAGAATTTTTTTGCCATGCTGAATGCAGCTTTTCAACCGGAGAATCGGGAATATTCCTTGGAAGATGTGGTCCGGATCGTAGATGCAGATCTCAAATCCAAGATAACCAAAGAGAATCTGGATGATATTGTGTCTTATAATGTATCCAATGAAACGAATCTCATCAATCGATGGGTTCCGCTCATAATTAAGAACTTTGTCATGAAACGGATCTATGAAGCATCCGTTCATTCGAATACGACCACACTGACTAATATTGGTAATATTGTTCTCAGAGAGAAATATCGGGATTATGTTCAGGGATTCCATTGTTTGCTTTCCATGTCATTGGGAATGAATATCAAGATCGGAGTTGCCTCCTATAACGGAGTAATGACTATTACGTTCAGCTCATCGTTGGAGGATACCGGAATACAGAAACGGTTCTTCCAGATTCTGACAGCCGAGGGCTTGGAGGTTGGCATTGAGACAAACGGCGTGTATGGAGAATAGATATGAAAAAATGTGAGAATTGTAAGACAATCGTATATGATGAGCGTGAAACCTGTCCTCTTTGCCATAAGGTGTTAGATGATATGACAGAGCAGGAGATGGGGAATGCGAAGGCAAGCTTTGGAACCGGTGCGTCCTATCCGAATGTCCGTGCCAGAGAGCAGAGGATTCGATTTGTACTCCGACTGATCCTTTTCATATTTGCAACCTTAGAGATCATCGCGATCATCGTTAATATATTGACACCGCCGACATTCTGGTGGTCCGCATTAAGCGGGATTGGTATGTTATATATGTATATTATGGTATATTTCTGGGTTAAGCATGATTCCGGTATTGCGTCTAAGATCGGATTAATGCTGATCCTGACAATGTTCCTTGTAATTGCGATCGATCATTATACCGGTAATCTGGGTTGGTCTCTGGAATGGGTAGTTCCGGGACTGATCCTGCTGGGAGACGGACTTGTGTTCTTTTTCATGATGCTGAATCGGGAGAGCTGGATCAGTTATTCCCTGCTTCTAATGATATTCATGCTCTGCAGTATCGCGATTGTAATCCTGTATGCTACGCATAAGATCGTGGGAATTATTCTTCCGGTTATCTGTATCGCGATTACGGGTATCTACCTGCTGGCAACTATCATTTTGGGCGGCAGAAAATTCAGTGGCGAAATGGAACGAAGATTTCATGTATAGACAGGAGGCATTATGTTAATAGATCGTGACAAGGATGATGTCAGTCTGCTTGGAAAGGGTGTCAGAAGAGCGGTAAAGATAGTCAATCATTTGCCGAGGATTGGATATCTTGCCCAGAATGGAGAACTGCGTAAAAGACTGACAGAGCGGGAAAAAGAATGGATATGTCCGAAGGGAATGACGAGGACTATATATGATCAAGGGGATTATTCTATGGAACTCCTTACTGGACAGATCCAGGATGAAGAGGATGAGGGACAAAAGAATCAAGAGGATCATAAGCTTCTTCATCTGGATCTGCTTTCAAAGATTCATGGCAGAGAGAAGGACAAAGATAAGGCAGAATCAGAAGAATCAAATAACGAGGCAGATCGATCGGAGAATTTGACAGAAGAGCCACAGATTACAGATCAGCAAACAGATCAGGTCGAAGAACCGGAGAAAGAGTTGACAGAACGTAAACTTGGAGACCAATGGCTGATTTTTCATCTTCATGGTGGTGGATATTATGGCCGGCTTCATAATACATACCGTGATATGGCGGCAGTATATCACGAAGTCAGCGGTGGTTATGATGTGCTTAGTGTAGATTATCGAGTCGCCCCGGAACACCCATTTCCGGCTGCTCTAGATGATGCGGTTTCCGCTTATCAATGGGTTTTAGAACAGGGATATCCGGCCGAAAAGATCCTGATCGTCGGAGATTCGGCGGGAGGCGGTCTGACTCTGGCTGTGACCATGTATCTCCGTGACCATGGAATTCCGATGCCGGCTGCCGTGATTACTATGTCAGCATGGACAGATCTGACAAAAAGCGGATGGTCCTACGAGGAGAAATTCCATGAAGATCCGGTCTTTGGAGATTCCAAGGAAACATTGGTATATAAAGAAGGTTATATTACAGGAAATGATCCGATGAATCCATATATATCTCCGGTATTCGGAGATTATACCGGATTTCCTCCGATGCTGATGCAGGTGGGAGAGATGGAGATGCTGTTATCGGATACACTGACGGTTGCAGACCATGCCAGAGAACAGGGAGTTGATATTATTCAGCATACGTATACCGGTATGTTTCACGACTTTCAGATGGGTTTTATGCTGTATCAGGAGTCGCGGGATGCATGGAATGAAATCGAAGAATTTATAACAAGAATTAAGACAGGGAATCCGGATTGACCGGTTCCCTGTCTTATTTTGCAGTGCACCTAGCGGTACACGTTTTCTAAGGCAGGCAGACGTGTCTGCGAATATTCTTAATCCATCTCCGGAATTACCATAGGATTGCCATAGACCATGCTCAAAGACCGGATCGTGTAGTTGGTATCAATATCTGCATAATAGATCAGATAACGGATATCGGAACCGGTCGTATCGTAGTTAAAAATGATATCGTTTAATTCTTCCGGTGTTAAGCGATGAAAGGAAGTTCCTTCGATCGACCATCCAATGGTCAGCAAAGTATGTTCATCTTCAAAGCTTGGTTTGCTGATAGAAGAAAAGTAATAGGTAGTGGAATATGCTCCATTTAACATGATCCAAAGCGCGTTCGAGGTATCCGTTCCATATGTTGCCAGATAGTCATCGGCAGAAGCACCGATCACGGTACCCCGTCCGGTCTCAAAGCTTCCGTATCCCTTCGTCTGATTCAGCTCTTCTGTGAGATCATTCATGTTGTAAGATGATATTGTGCATAATTCATCGTTCAGGATCTGATAACTGTGATCTGCTTCGATCGGAATCTGAATATCATTGATCCGACTGTAAATGATCAGATCATCATCTGAAAAAGCACTGATGCCATCCTCTGCTTCTGTGGTTTGTTCTTCCGTAGAAGCGGCATCCATCCCTGAATTGGTATTATCAGATGTATCGGATCCCGAATCTGCCTCTGTAGTCGGAATGACGGATACAAAGCTTTCAGAGTTATGATCGGCCTTATTGTAATCCGGATAATAGTATTCCTGATCATTGGATTCAACACGCTGATGGTTGGAATCCGAGCCCGAGGCAATCGGGAAATTGGATGGCTTTTTGTTAAAATGATTTAATAAGATAACTACTAATATAATTCCCACAACCAGTACTCCGCCAATGCTGCCAAGAACAATGAAAAGTGCTTTGTGGCTTTTTTTATTCTTCGGAGGTTCCATCATCTGCGGCTGTTCTGCACTGTACGGCATATTATAAAAGACCGGCTGATTTGGATAAGGGGCTTGTCCTTGCATGTAAGGCTGATTTGGATAAGGAGTCTGCCCTTGCATGTAAGGCTGATTTGGATAAGGAGCCTGTCCTTGCGTATAAGCCTGATTCTGGACAGTCTGTTGAACCGGAGTTACCTGCTGGATCGGAGTTGCCTGTTGAATCGGAGTTACCTGCTGGATCGGAGTTGCCTGTTGAATCGGAGTTACCTGCTGGATCGGAGTTGCCTGTTGAATCGGAGTTACCTGCTGGATCGGAGTTGCCTGTTGAATCGGAGTTGCCTGTTG
>JAFUAW010000100.1 GCA_017460485.1 Lachnospiraceae bacterium
AAATAATAAACCGATTTAAGAAATTCTTTAAATATAGGATTTATGGTTATAGCATATCAATGTGGTATGTACGATTTGTGAGGAGCGTGTGATATGAATGATGTGATTGTAGATGTGAAGAATCTGACCAAGCAATATATGGATCAGAAAGCACTTGCTGATGTGTCCTTCCAGGTGCGGGAGGGTATGATCTGTGGTCTGATCGGGCCAAATGGTGCCGGCAAGACGACGATCATGAAGACCATGGGCGGCTTGATCCTTCCGACAGAGGGTAGTATCAGTCTGTTCGGAGAAAGCAGTGAGAAGGGGCTTGCCAAGGCGAGAAGCCGGATGAGTTTCATGATTGAGACTCCGTATGCGAAGGAGAAGATGACCGCCCGTGAGAACCTGGAGAAGCAGCGGCTTCAAAGAGGAATCCCGGATAAGAGCCGGGTGGATGAGGTGTTGGAGATCGTTGGTCTTCAGGATACCGGCAAGAAGATGGTGAAGAACTTCTCTCTGGGTATGCGGCAGCGTCTTGGAATTGCCATGTCACTGCTTGGCAAGCCGGAGCTTATGGTCATGGATGAGCCGATCAATGGCTTGGATCCGCAGGGAATCGTGGAGATCCGGGAGCTGCTCTTAAAGCTTAACAAGGAGCAGAATATCACAATCATCATTTCCTCCCATATTTTAAGTGAATTGTCTCTGCTGTGTACGGATTATATCTTTATCAGCCACGGAACGATCAAGCAGGTAGTAACCGCGGATGAGCTGAAGCTTCAATGTGCGGAATATTATCACATTCATACGGACGATGATGCGCTGGCACTTGCGATCCTGCAGGAGCAGTGCAAGGTGAGCCGGTATGATGTGGAAGAGAATGGAAGCATTCGGTTATATGAACAGTTAGACAGGCTGCCGGAAATCTCGCGGACGCTGTACGAGGGCGGCGTGATCCCGACGGAGCTGAATATGCATGAGGCGAATCTGGAAGAGTACTATATGAATATGGTGGAGAGTGAGGAGTAATATGTGGAATATTGTCAGATCACAGAATTATCAGACCATACGGGATAATTTCATAATCATTGTATTTATCGTATTTACCGCTCTCATGCTGCTCATGCTGTTCGTAGATGGCGCAGTCGAGATGACCGGAGCCGAGTATTTTAACGGAGCTATGGGAGAGAATGCGATTATTATCGTTACCATGAATGTGTTCGTGATCACGAGGATCATCGCGCAGGATTATAATGACAAGACGATCAACTATGAGATGCTGAACGGGCACAGCCGGAAGGAGGTCTACTGGGCCAGAGTGATCACTTCTCTGATCTGGGGAGTTCTAGGGTGCATGGTCGTTATGCTCCTTCCGCTCCTGCTATTAACGATGCTGAACGGCTGGGGGAATTCCGCGGACGCGACGGAAGCTTGGTTACGCATTGGATTGACGGTCTTCCCGCTGCTGCGCTTGAGCTGCATATCCATCCTGCTGTCCACGATCATGAAGAACAGCTTCAAGGGGTTGATCATCAGCTTTGTGGTGACGGATGGAACCATGCTGATCTGTACGCTTCTGGAGGAGCTGTTAAATATCAGTCTGACCTTCCAGTTCGGATTCTCGAATATCATGAGTCTTCTAATGGTTACGAATGCGAAGGAGCAGATCGTGGATGGGGAGAGTGTGATGGTCGGCGATACTTCGCTAAGTATAGGTATGATCCTCGGAACGATCCTAATCTCGCTCATTGTTGGCGGTATCTATCTGATGATTGGATATCTGAGCATGCGGAAGGCTGATAGAGATTGATATAGGAGGTTGTAGATCATGAAGAATATACTGCGAGCGGAATTATATCAATTATTCCGGACGAAATTATTCTATATATTATTTGTTGTTAGTGCCGGTCTGCAAGCAATGGGGCTGATCGGATATATCATTAATGCGAAGGAAGAAGAATTGTCAGCAAGTGCTTATCTTACCGGCGCGGGCGGCGGAATCTATTTCTATCCGATCCTTTTTATCGGAGTGACAGTCGGTCTGCTCTGCGGGATGGACTATAACGACAAGACAGCGAACTATGAGCTGATGGGCGGATATCTCCGGAAGGAGATCTATATCAGCCATATGATACCGGCAGCATTGATCGGCGCAGTGGGAGCCTTGATACTGTCA
>JAFUAW010000101.1 GCA_017460485.1 Lachnospiraceae bacterium
GACGGATGATGAGGGCAAGCCGACGAAGATCCCGTATGATGAGGCGGGATACATGGATATTGCGCCGTTAGACCGCGGTGAGAATATCCGTCGGGAGATCTGTCTGACCATTGAGGAGATGGGACTTACTCCGGAACGTTCACATCATGAGCGGGGACCGGGACAGAATGAGATTGATTTCCATTATGGGAAGCCGCTTAAGGCTGCGGATCAGATGATCACGATGAAGATGGTAGTCAGTACGATCGCAGATCGGAATGGATTATATGCGGATTTTTCTCCCGTTCCGTTATCCGATAAGCCGGGAAACGGCTATCATATCAATATCTTTGCCAAGGATCAGGATGGGAATGATGTGGTGAAATATGCGGCAGCAGGTATCGTTGAAAAGATAAGGGATATCACCATATTCTTGAATCCGACGGATGCTTCCTATACCAGATTCGGCAACGGAAATGCGCCGGATAAGGTGAATTGGTCCAGCACCGGCGGTTCAGAGCTTATGTATATCAGTGATTGCCAGGGACAGACGAGAGTGGAACTCCGTTCGCCGGATGCATTAAGTAATCCATATCTGGTCTATGCGCTTCTGATCCATGCCGGTCTGTATGGAATCGAGAACCACAAGGAACTGCCGGAGGAAATGGACAGCAATGAAATCCTGCTTCCGAAGTCCCGGAAGGAAGCAATGAAGATTGCGTATAACAGTGACTTTATTCACGAGATTCTTCCGAAGGGGATTGTTGATAAATATACTTCGTAATCTCCATTACGAATACTTAGGATTATGGAAAGTTAGAGAATTGAAATAAGTAATCAAAGGACTTTGAACATAGATGGCAAAAGAACTGGCAAGTCAATATTCGATACTGATCGTGTCGTCGAATGATCAATTTAATATGACGGTGAAGAAGGTTCTGCCAAGCAGGAGATGCCGGGTGCTGGAGATTCGGAAAAGCGCATCTGCGGCAAAACGGGAGCTGCTTACTGGACGCTATGATATCGTCATCGTCAATGCTCCGCTTACCGATGAGATGGGCATGGACTTTGTCATGGATATCCATAATAAATATCATGTGGGAATTATTCTGGCTGTGCCGGCAGAGATCTTCAGTGATGTATCCGGTCGGATGATCGATCATGGTATTCTGACCATATCCAAACCGGTCAAGGGACAGGAGATAGACCGGAGTCTGCGGTTGCTCTTTGCATTTAAGGATCAGTTGAAGCAATCGGAGAAGAAGATCTTAACTTTAGAAGAGAAGATGGAGGAGCTGCGTACCGTCAGCCGCGCCAAGATTCTGCTGGTGCAGAAGGGTATGACGGAAGAAGAGGCGCACGCCTATATCCTCAAGCAGTCCATGGACCGGGGACTGACGAAACGGGCTGTGGCAGAAGAGATATTGGAATAAATGCGGCAATATAAGACAAGATGACTGCGTATCTGCGTGGTCATCTTTTTTTGATTGTGTCGGTTGGAACTTCCCAAAGTATATGTGTTGAAAATTCCCTAAGCATATAGACAATTAAACAAACAAGTGCTATCATTTAATGTTAGTTGTGCCTAACTGAATGAGGTGCTCACTGAATTCTTGTGCCGAAAGAATGGGCTTTTGGCAGAAAAAAGGAATACTGTGTTATAAAGAAAAATGTGGATATAAGGAAGGGAATATACTATGAATCACAACAAAAAGATAACGCTCGCTTTGATCTGCGGCATGCTTGGATGTCTCTGCTTCGGAGGCGGAGATTGGCTGATGATATATGGGGATCCTGCGTACACGGGTAATCTGTCATGGCTGACGGTCGGTGCCGCACAGATTCCGCAGTGGCGATATTCTTTGGCGATGGGGCTGGCATTTCCCGGAATTCTCCTGTACGGAACAGCATTGTTCGCTATAGGAGCATATATTACGAACGAGAAAAGCAGGAAACTATACCACTATCTGAATGCGTTTGGTTTGACACCATGGCTGGCACTTCATCTGTTCTATATAATGATCCTCAGTCTGCTTTCATGGATGAATTCGAATGGATATAGTGAAATAGCATTGCCTATATGTGAAGGATTGTTCGGGAATCTTTCGTGGATCATTCTGGTCAGCGAGGCGATGATGCTCCCTGTATTCATTTACTGGTTTGCTCTCCAGATATCAGGAAAGACGATATTCCCGAAGGGGATGGCATTCACCAACGTACTGTTCATCTATGGAATACTTAAGACCATTCAGATCTTAATGCCGGTCAGCGCGGGGCGGCTGGCATTTACAAATGGATTGATGAGTGAAAGTATGATTATATGGTTTGGGATCATGCTGATTTATAGTTTTCGAAAGGATTCTTTTTGAAACAACTTGTAAGATGAGATCAAGATGGGGAATACCCTGTTCTGATCTCTTTTTTATTGCATTTCATGGTGGAAATATGAGTGATTGACGTTCATTCAACTGAATGCAGCTTTTAGAAAAGCTGGATTTAGATATGCCAGGATGATATAATAAAAAGCAGTAGATAACTGCTATTACGAAAGGTTAAGTATCTGGAAGAGGAATTGTGATAACAGCATAAGAGAAGAATTTACGGAATAGATAAGAAAGAGTTTATGGTAGGGTGCAAGAATCGGTTGATTTGAAAAGGATTAGAATGCAAGGAGGTAATAGATATGAAGTTAGCAAATGCATTATCGGAAAGAGCAGATTTGCAGAGGAGGATTGCGGAGCTTAGTGGAAGACTTAATAACAACGCCAGAGTTCAGGATGGAGAAAAGCCTTCAGAGGATCCCAATGAATTACTTAAGGAACTCAACAAGGATTTTGAAAGGCTTGAGGAGCTTATTGCACGCATCAACCACACCAATAACGAAACAAAGAGCGGAGATATGACTCTCACAGATCTGATCGCCAAGAGAGACTGCCTTAAGCAAAAGATAGCTATTATGAGAAGTTTTCTGAATACGGCCAGCGAGAAGGTATCCCGTTATTCAAAAACAGAGATAAGAATTCTCAGTACAGTATCAGTTTCTGAACTTCAGAAAGAAGTTGACGGATTATCCAAGGAACTGAGAGAAACCGATGAAATAATTCAGGGCTTGAACTGGACAACAGAGCTGCTCTGATTCTGATGGTAGTCTGGCAGGGTGGGCATGATCTCTGGCGGTTGAGAATGAATCGCACTCCTGGTAGCATGGAGAGCACATGCTGGGTTCGACTCCCCATTTGTATAATGTATGCTCAGTAGTATTACATGTGTACATTTTACAGTGTATGATTACTACCTATTGTCAACTGACAGACGAGGGCGGGCAAGGGGATTTAATGATTAGACATAAAAGCTTGCAAATAAAAGAAAAGATCTAACATTGAACATTGAAAAGACAGTTTTTTTATGGTAACATACCCTAGTATGATTTTGATAACGCAATGAATGCAGCATATACCGGATGCATAAAAGCAGATAAGTCAAAGAAGTAAAAGCATAGAAGAGATAGTATAGAAGTAATAGTATACAGCAAAAAGCATAGAAGAAAAGAAAGAAGGATAACAATATGAAGCTTGGAATCGTGGGTCCGCTTGTATTTATATGAGTTTATATATTTCTATAAAACATTGAAAATGCTATGTATTTACGATTGTTGTGGAAAAGAGAATTATATGAATGTTTATAAAACATTATGTATTTACGTGGCGATTTGGCGAAGAAATGGCGAAAATTTGGCGAAGAAAAAGAATGAGAAATGTCAAAATAACAATAAAGAAGGAACCGATTGGGATTTTCGGTTCCTTCTTTTATGCACCTTCTTTGCCGATATAAAAATACAAAAAACGCCTTCTTTAATAATGGTTTTGCTCTCAGAAAGAGAAGGAGATTAATAAGGGTTTGAGCTTTCGCTCACTTATAAAGTACAAAATAAAGAAGCATTATTTCAAGTATTAATTTGAATTTTTAGGAAGATGGATAGTATATTGAGCTTTTATTTGTTTTTTAATTCTCGCATCGTATTAACCAAAGATGTTATAATGCGTATCTCATTTTCATCTAAATCACTCACATCGATAGTGGAACGTTCTCGCTCGATTCCGAGAAGGTAATCTGTAGATACATTGAAAATCTTGGATAGCTTGACAAGAGATTCATAGGTTGGGTAGCGGATATTTGCTTCATACGAAGAAACCGCACTTATTGCAACTCCAAGCTGAATAGCAAGTTGTTTTTGTGTATAATCATTTTGCAATCTTAATTTTCTTAATCGTTCTCCAAATTTCAACATACTTGTACCTCTTTTCACTAATAGTGTACATCAATGAATTTCTCATTTGGTGAAGTTGGTTTCCAAAATCTTGAAATATAGTTTGTAATTATGTATAATCATCATAAAAAGTAAGCTTAGGAGGAGATAGATGATAATTATGAAAAAGAACTATTTATTAGGAATGTTATTGGTTTTGGTTGTAGCGATGGTTGGTGGATGTGGTAGCGATACCACAAGTGATGGTACAAATGGAGTTAGTAGTGAAGTAACAAGCGAGGCAACGAGTGAGATTACGAGTGAAATTACAACGGAAGTGGCTACAGAGGAAGTGACTAGCGAAGAGGGGGCTACAGAGGAAGACACGGAAGTTGTTGAGAATACAGGAGAGACAAGGGAAGTAAAGTACAAGGTGTGGAGCGATACGCCA
>JAFUAW010000102.1 GCA_017460485.1 Lachnospiraceae bacterium
AGTCGTCAGCATATCGTCCGCGATCCCATTCGCGATCTTGCCGATCACATTCGCAGAAGCCGGCGCAACCAGCACCAGATCCGCTTTCTTTGCCAGAGATACATGCTCAATATTATAATTGAAATTCCGATCAAAGGTATCCACCAAGGTCTTATGATTCGTTAATGTCTCAAATGTGATCGGATGGATAAAATTCGTTGCATTCTGTGTCATCAGCACATAGACATCCGCATGCTGCTTTACCAGCATACTTGTCAGATTCGCAATCTTGTATGCAGCTATGCTTCCTGTAACGCCCAAAATAACGGTCTTACCTGCTAACATAGGCTAACCTCCTTAGTCCCCTAACTCTCCGTGCTTCTCATAATGCGCGATCCGCTTAATCTTATTCTCTGCATCGACAAATACCACCTGTGGCTTCATATCCTTTGCCTCCTCCGGTGTTACCTCTGCATAGCACATTAAGATGACATGATCGCCCACCGATACCTGACGCGCAGCAGCACCATTTAAGCAGATCATTCCGGAGCCCGGCTCCCCTGCGATCACATAGGTCTCAAACCGGTTGCCATTCTCCACATCCGCAACCTGAATCTTCTCATACTCATAGATTCCTGCCGCCTCCATCAGCTCGGAATCAATGGTAATACTACCCACATAATTCAGCGCCGCCTGAACAACCACCGCACGGTGAATCTTAGATTTTAACATCGTTATGGTCATGAGTCTGTCCTTTCTCTATCACACACATATACATCCTACTGCTTAATCATATATATGATTATCGATCAATCTCGTCTTCCCGATATAGACCGCAATCGCATTCAGCACCGGTCCTTCGATCGTCTCTACCGGCTCCAGCGTATTCCAGTCCACCAGCTCCACATAATCAATCTTCGCAAGCGGCTCGGACTCGATCATACTGACGATCGCCTTCTTGATCACTTCGGCATTCTTCTCGCCCGCCTTGATCAGCTCCTCGCCCTTATTCAAGCTCTTGGACAGAATAAGTGCAGCCTGCCGCTCCTCAGGATTTAAGTACGTATTCCGTGAGCTCTTAGCCAGTCCGTCTTCCTCGCGGATGATCGGACAGCCAACGATCTCCAAGTTGAAGTTCAGATCACTTACCATGTGACGGATCACCGCTAACTGCTGAGCATCCTTCTGTCCAAAATACGCTTTATCCGGCTGCACGATATTGAACAGCTTGCCTACGACCGTACATACCCCGCGGAAATGGATCGGTCTCGTCTTGCCGCAAAGTCCTTTCGTCAAAGTATTCATATCAATAAAGCTTGAGAAATCCGGTGCATACATATTCTCCGGCTCCGGATTGAATATGAGCGCCGCACCTGACGCTTCACATAATGCCGCATCGCGGTTCAAGTCTCTCGGGTAGCTCTCCAGGTCCTCTGTCGGTCCGAACTGCATCGGATTCACGAACACACTGACAACCACCTTGTCATTCTCTGCAACCGCCCGATCGATCAGGCTCTTATGTCCCTCATGCAAATATCCCATCGTCGGCACCAGACCAACGCTAAGCCCCGCCTGTCTCCATGCCTTTACCTCTGCACGAACCTCGTCAACTGTATGAACAATCTTCATCATCGATCTCTCCTCCTAGTATAATTTCTCCAACACACTGTCATCCACGGTGTACTCATTTTCTGCCGCCGGAAATGCACCGGACTGCACATCCGCGATATACGCCTTATATGCTTCCTTCATGATCTCGCCCACGTTCGCATACCGCTTCACGAACTTCGGAGTGAAATCAGAAAATGTTCCCAGCATATCCTGATTTACCAGCACCTGTCCATCGCAGCCATTTCCTGCGCCGATTCCGATCGTCGGAATGGTAAGCTGCTTGGTGATTAGGGTCGCTAACTTACTCGGAACCGCCTCTAAGGTCAGTGCAAATGCCCCTGCCTCCTGCACCTTATGTGCATCCTCGATCAGCTTCTTGGCAGCCGCCTCGGTCTTGCCCTGTACCCGGAATCCGCCAAATGCATTGATCGACTGCGGGGTCAGACCTAAATGCGCCACTACCGGAATTCCGGCATCCACGATTGCCTTAATCTGTGGGCATACAGACTCGCCGCCCTCTAATTTGACGGCACCGGCGCGTCCTTCCTTCATCAGACGACCCGCATTTCTTACAGCCTCCTCTACGGAAACCTGATAAGACATAAACGGCATGTCAATGACTACCAACGCATTCTTCGCGCCCCTTGCCACTGCCGCACCATGATGGATCATATCCTCCATCGTGACAGATAAGGTATCCTCATATCCAAGCATGGTATTACCAAGAGAATCTCCAACTAAGATCGAATCAATTCCCGCCTCGTCCACAAGCTTAGCGGTTGTATAATCATACGCAGTCAGCATCGTGATCTTTCTGCCCTCTGCCTTTGCCTTTTGAAATGTGAGAACTGTATTTTTCATAGCCGTAACTCTCCTTTCTTAATCAAACCGAAGCTCCATACCGGTATAATCCCGCTCCGGATGCTTCTCCTTTGCCATCGCTACCAGCTCGGAACCGACGCTCTGATAGATCGCGAACGCATCTCCGGACAAGACATCCAAATGCTTATCCACCGTCTGAATATCATTACGCTCAATCGGTCCCGTAAGACTCTGCACCATACCGTATTTGCAGCCCGCAGTCACGTTATTCAAGATCAGCGGTGCGAATGCCTGATACGCCTCCTCTTCGGAAAAACCACATTCCGTAAGCAGTCCGATACCGGCATGCAGCACACCCAGCACATGATTGCTGACTAACGACGCTGCTGCATGATACATGGCCTTTGCCTTGGAATCCAGACGGATCACATGATTACCCATGCCTGTAAACAATTCCGTAAAATACTGCACCGCCTCGTCATCACCCTCTACGGTAAAATATACATTCTGTAATTGTTGATAGGAGTTATTCTTGTCGCTGAACGCGTATATTGGATGAACAGAGCACACATGAGCATGCTTTTTATCTGCTCCTTGAAACACATCGGAAGATAATGCGCCACTAAAATGACAGATCATATAATCCTGAATGTCGTACCTTGCAATGTGGTCCCACACCTCACGCACCTGATCGTCCGGTGTCGCGATCATCAGGGTATCACTTGCCAAAATGATGTCCGTTAAATCTTCATATGCACTCGTCCGCGTGAACTCTGCAGCGAACTCCGTGCTCTCCATGGTTCTGCTATAGTATCCGGTTAACGGCTGCTGATGATCCTTCAGATATCTGCCGATGGAACAACCAACCTTGCCCGCACCTATGATTCCTATATCCATGCTACCACCTCCCTCTTTCTATTCAAAGCTCGGCGGCATATTATCCCGATGTGATTTCCGTTCCAGGCTGCCATCATTACCAACAGTAATGACTTCCCGGCACTTCCTGCTCCCAAGAATATCACTCGACTAAAAAGTATCATATAGAATCAAAAAAAGCAATTGTTTTTGCGGAATTTAAATGTACTTAATTTTATACAATGTTTTTGGGGAGAAACGGCTTAAGAATTCGGGGGAAATGGTCGATATACGAAGTTTTGACTCTGTTGATTCTGAATAATACGTTCATTGTTGCATTGCTTGCCTATCTGAATTCTAACGATAGGAATAACAAGCGAAAATAAAAATCAGCCTATCCTTGCACTTTAGCCGGTCTTGGATGGGCTGATTTTCAGTTAATCGAAGGGAGACTAACTCACCTTGTGGGCGGTTGCTCCTCTTTGTACCTATAATCTAACATATTATATTGAAAATATCCAATATTTTTTTGCGTTTTTCAATTGCATTTTGCCCCTATTAGTTATATACTATAGATGAACAAAAGAAAATGTTGCCGCTTATCGATGGTGCGGGGTATAAGTTATTCGATACGAAAATGCTCTCGCTTACCGATGGTGCGAGAAACAAGTTATTCGGTACGAAAATATTGCCTCACCTTCATCATGGGGGTGAGGCATTTTTTGCGGAGGCACATATGATCATTTCAGAAGGATATTTTTACCATATCAAGGACGATTACTTTACGCTGGCAAATGAGAGCACCCTGATGTCCAACTATGAGAACGGCGGATACCGTCCTCACTTCTTTGCCGTCCGTGATTCATCAAACCCTGATATCTTATGGATGATTCCTGTATCCTCACAATATGAAAAGTACAAATCCCTACATGATAAGATGGTAGCCAAATATCATCGTTGTACCAAAATAGTGCTTGGTAAATGCGGTAGCAAAGACGCAGCCTATCTAATCCAAAATGCTTTCCCCGTTACATCCGATTACCTTGACCATATACACACGCTTCAAGGCAGTCCTCTGACTCTACACGCAACCACAGCAAAAACCATAGTGAATTGTCTCAATAATAACCTTCGTTTGAATAAACGTGGCGTACGATTGTTTTTCGCTGATATAGACCGCCTGCTTCAACTCATGACAGACCATCTTAATAGAAACAACAAACATAAATAAAAATCAGCCTATCCTTGCACTTTAGTGGGACCGGATACTCTATTCATCTACTCCTCTTCCCCTGCCTTGACCGTTTTTACACGGAAGATAAAATACAGGACATGGCAGAGCCAAACCACTGCCAGAATGATACACGGAATCCAGATTCCTTTCCTCGCCATCATGAAGAATCCAAATCCCATCAACAGTGTCACGGTCGTAATGATGGAGATCTTAGTCTGCAGGAGCATGCCCCTCTTTTCGACAAAGGATTCCAAATGCTTTTTATATAATTTCGTTCCTATAAACCAGTCGTGCAGCTTTTCCGAACTATTGGCAAAGCAAAAGAGCGTTGCCAGATAAAACGGAGTCGTCGGCAGGATCGGCAGAAAGATTCCGATCGTTCCGAGTCCCAGACAGATACACCCTAATAGGATAAATATGATTTTCTTGATCTTCATACACCGTTACCCCGACTTAATCTCTTGGATTCAAACTATATGATTCACAGCTTGCTCCAATTCCAGTTAGTCTTGTCTAATCTCAAATAGTATACCTGATTAGATCATCTAAATCAAGAAAAACATCCTATCAGAAATCCCCCTGTTGTCCTTAATACATATCCTCCTTGTCTATATATCAGGATCGAACCTTAGCAAGCAGTGCCTCCTGCAATGTTTGGGAAAAATTGATATGTTTTTCCTGTGCTGCTTTATTCAACCATGCCGGAATAGTAAGTGTCTTTCGTACTGATTTTTCAAAGTGATCTTTTGCATATTCAGCAACATCCACAGAAACCATATTCACAAATGCATCCCTTGTATCAACACCCAATTCTTTGACAACACTTTTTAGAGAAATGTCTTTCATCGCTGATGCCGGCGGAGCGTCTTCTCCATCTTTTTCTAAAACATAAAGATAACCTGCCAGACAATCCACAGCCATATTCATTGCTTCATTCTCCGTATCTCCGCAAGTCGCAAGCCAGTTAAGATCAGGAAATACAACCGAATATCCATTATCTTCTCTAAAAAACATGCTGGATAAATAGATAACATATGAGAGCCTCCTCTCTACAACAAAATTTTAATCAATACCTGCTTGTTTTCTGATTGATTTTTCAACAACCTTGCTTAATTCCTTACTATGAAACTGGATTGTAACCTTTCCCGATTTGGTCGGATGAACATAATGCATCATCCCGTACCGCCAAATTACCGAACGAAATCGTGCCAAATTACCAAAAAATGATTATAATAAGATCTTATATATGTAAAAATAAAGTGTGAACCATGCATATAGGGCACAGTCCACACTTTATAAATACTGTAATTGATGTGGCCCCCGCGCATATAGGGCGCCGGTCCGCATCTTGTAATGTTAATGATATACCTATTTCTTTTCAAAGTCAATGGTTTGTTCATCATTGGTAATTATTTTCATTCTCCGAATACGCTTCGACAGATAAAATCTTTGTTCAAGCTCCTTAATTGCCAAATCTTGTGGCAGCTTGCATCTACGCAAATCCACAATAACATTATTTGATTGATGCGATGCATTTTGAAGAGTATGCTTTATTGTATTCTTTCCACTACCAGTTGGAGATTTCATCTCCCACAATACTCCATCAATAGCAATATCTGGCGTACGCATTCCTTTTACCTGCGATGTAGGTATAAGAACTACGTCCTGACCAATTTCTAAAAGAAGCTTTACTGTTGAGTATTCATGCTCTTCAAGATGAACACCATTTGTTTTAAGTATTCCCATCTTCATGGAATTTATTTTATCACATTTTGTCAAATTATGCCAGAACATTTTCATTGCGTATCTGATAATGTCAAGTAATTATAATTTAATGGCATGAAATGGATAAGTATCCCCTCAAAAGATCGTATCATCAATCTTCAATCCTTTGACATCTTCCGGCAAAAGTGATGCTTTCTGCAATACCAGATTGATCTCCCGCTGCGCTTGATCCTGCTGGGAATCTACCTGTGTTTCCGGCTGCATATCCAGAGAAGCCTGTGCCATCTGCTCGGTCAGCTCTTCGTTCTCTTTCTTGCGAATGCGTTCTGCCTCTACGCGTGCTTCGGCTTCCTCCCGAATCTCCTTTGCGGCTTCGAGCTTCTCTTCCTGCTCCTCCTTCTCGTCCTTGAGCTTCTTCTGCTGTTCCTTGACCTTCTCCGTATCCTCGTCAATCTGATCCTTGCCCTCTTGTATCAGCATACCAAGGATCTCTTTATTGGCGGCTTTCTCTAATTCATCTGCCTGCTGCACCGCATTTTGTATTCCCTGTGAGCCCAGGCGGTCAATCTCTGCCTGACGGACATTATCATCGAGAATATCCGCTTTCTGCAAGGCTTCATTCC
>JAFUAW010000103.1 GCA_017460485.1 Lachnospiraceae bacterium
AGTTACCTGTCACCACAAGTTTACCGCTCAGGTATACGTTCTGACAAAGGATGAAGGTGGTCGTCATACACCATTCTTCAACAACTATCGTCCACAGTTCTACTTCAGAACAACCGACGTTACCGGTGTGATCAACTTACCAGCAGGTGTTGAGATGTGTATGCCTGGTGATAACGTAGAGATGACCATCGAGTTGATTCACCCAGTAGCTATGGATCAGGGTCTTACATTCGCTATCAGAGAAGGTGGTAGAACAGTAGGTTCTGGACGTGTTGCTACGATCATCGAGTAATCTTAAGTGATTATTCACAAAGATAATAATTCAAAGCCTCCGAGAGTATCTCGGGGGCTTTTTTTGCGTTTTCAACCTCATTATTCATTGACACTCCCTATCTCAAGTGTTAGTATTGTGGGATAATAAAAAAGGATTTCAGGTAAGAGGTAATATTCATGTGGCAGAATCTTCGGCGGATGGCCGGCTATTACAAACCATATATGGGGACATTTTTGCTGGATATGTTCTTTGCGTTTTTGGCGTCGATTATCGCGCTTGTGATCCCGCTTGCCGTGAGGTATATTACTTCGAATCTGGCGGATATGGGAACGGATGAGGCAGTGCGTAATGTGATCCGGATCGGCATTGTTCTGGTGGTGCTGGTGATCATCCAGTTCTTCTCGAATTATTATATTACGAACTTCGGACATGTTATGGGCGCGAAAATGGAATATGATATGCGCGCGGAGATCTTTGCACATTATCAGAAGCTGTCGTTTTCCTTTTATGATGAGCAGAAGGTCGGACAGCTGATGAGCCGGATTACGAATGATCTGTTTGATATCAGCGAGCTATTACATCACGGTCCGGAAAATATTGCCATCTCTTTGATCAAGCTGATCGGCGCATTTATCATCTTGTCGAATATCAGCGGGTATCTGACACTGGCGGCATTTATTCTGGTGCCGTTGATGTTTGTGTACGCATTTATATTGAATAAGAAAATGAAGCGCGCATTTAAGAATAACCGGGTAAAGATCGCGGATATCAATACACAGATCGAGGATAATCTGTCCGGAATTCGTGTGGTCAAATCCTTTGCGAACGAGGAGATCGAGAAGGAGAAGTTTAAGGAAGGCAACGACGGATTCTTAAAGGCGAAGCGGAACAGCTATTTTTATATGGGCTTTTACAACTCGGGAATGACGGCATTTACCATGCTGATCAATGTTGTGGTGATCATTACGGGTGGTATCCTGATGGCGAAGGGCTTGGTTCCTGTCGCTGATTTTGTTGCATTTCTGCTGTATATCAACATCTTTACCGATCCGATCAAGACGCTGATCGATTTTACGGAGCAGTTCCAGAATGGATATTCGGGCTTTGAGCGGTTTGTGGAGATCCTGTCGATCGAGCCGGATATTGAGGATAAGGAGGGGGCGGTGCCTCTGACAAATGTACGGGGAGATATTACCTTTGATGATGTGTCGTTCAAATATAAGGATACGGCGCATAGGGTACTTCGGCATATCAACTTGTCTGTGCCGGCCGGCTCGTATGTGGCACTGGTTGGTTCGTCGGGCGGCGGGAAGACGACCTTGTGCAGTCTGATCCCGAGATTCTATGAGGTGACGAAGGGAAGCATTCGCATTGACGGGAAGGATATTCGGGATGTGACGCTTCAGAGCCTGCGGGAGAATATCGGGATCGTGCAGCAGGATGTGTATCTGTTTGCGGGAACGGTGTATGACAATATCCGCTATGGCAAGGCAAATGCCACGAGAGAGGAGATCATCGAAGCGGCGAAGCTTGCCAATGCGCATGATTTTATCATGGAGCTTCCCAATGGCTATGATACGGATATCGGACAGCGGGGAGTGAAGCTCTCGGGCGGTCAGAAGCAGAGGCTGTCGATTGCCAGAGTATTCTTAAAGAATCCGCCGATCCTGATCTTTGATGAGGCAACGAGCGCGCTGGATAATGAGAGCGAGAACATTGTTAAGGAGTCGTTAGAACGGTTGGCAAGCAACCGCACGACGCTGGTGATCGCGCATCGTCTGTCTACGATCCGGAATGCCCAGAGAATCCTGGTGTTGACGGAGCATGGAATCGAAGAGACCGGCACACATGATGAGCTGATGGCGAAGGACGGTATCTATGCGCAGCTGTATCGCTGGACCAAGTAGCAGATCCTATCGTTGAAGGAAATCGATAGAAAAGCGGTTTGCGAGCAAGATCCAGTTCGCCCGGAACAATCGCATGATCTGCCAGTAGCCTACGCCGTGAAGGCCGTATTCCTGTACCAGATCGAACTTGGCATTCATGCTGCGGACATCTTCAAACCAGACCTCATGTGCGGTTCCGTTTGACGCAGTATAGTTAAAATGCGGTGTTTGGGCAATATCGTCGTAGAGAATTTCCACATTATATTGAATCGCAAGGCGTACCGCCTCTATATTCCCTATGGTTGTAGCGGCGGTTACGCCTTTTCTGTATGGGAGCGGCCAATCGTAGCCGTAGTTCGGGATTCCCATGTTGATCTTCTCGACCGGAATCCGGCTTAAGGCATATTCTACCACACGTCTTACATTTTCAATGGGGGCGACTGCCTTCGGTTCACTATAGGTATAGCCCCATTCATAGGTCATCAGCAGGACTTCGTCGGCAGCCTCACCTAACAGACGATAATCCTTGCCTTCATAGAGCAGACCGGGCTGGTCGTCGCTGGTCTTCGGAGCGAGTGCCACGGTGGTCGGATAGCCCAGCGCATTGACAGCAGCGCGGATCTGCGCAACGAAGGAGACGAACGCTAACCGGTCCTCTGCGACAATGTATTCAAAGTCGATATCGACACCCATGTATCCCTTATCCAAGATCGTTGCTTCTAATTCTGATATGAGCTGATCGACGGCAGCAGGATTGTTGATGACTTGTGTGATCAGATTGTTATTAAAGCGGCCGTCTGCACCGAAGGGGGTCAGGGTAAGAAATGGCGCGGTGAAGTCAGCAGATGCCGGATTTGTGTTGTTTGTATTGGTATCAGAATCAGAAGGATTGGCGGAATTACGGTACAGTGCCGCCCGGATCAACGGCTCGTCAGCAAGGAGCGGCGGAATCAGATTACCCTCCGTTGTAAAGCCGTAGGAGAATATGGACAGCCGTGTGAGATAGGGGAGGGTTTCATATAAGATGTCTCGGTCAATGAAGGGGTAGGCATAGCCGTTGGTGACAAGAGAGGGCTTGGGTGTGGTGATCGGAACGGGGATCAGAGCGGTATCGGAGCGGATGGCAGTCCCTGCCTGTGGGAGATCATCGGGCATATAGTCCGTATCTAACAGCAAGGCCTGCCCAACGGCAAGATCATACGGGAATACCAATTGATTATCATATAGGACAGTTTCCGCATTGATATTATATTGTCTTGCAATGGAAGATACGGTATCTCCCGGATTCACGATGTAGATCAGCATGGTATAGTTTATTCATGGTGGAGAGAGAGAATTCCTGTTTTTTCTATTTTTTCCATATAATTGCCTGATATAAGAAATTGTGTTATAATCACCTTTAGCATTGGAAGGTAACGGAATCCCTGTTCAATGAGCGATGAATTATCGATAAGCAGTAAATAAAGAAGGGGAGAGCTTCATGGAATTAAAATTACAATCAGACGATGCAACAGGACATGATTCGGAATCCACATCAGAAATCGGTTCTCAGAATATGCGTTTGAATGCGAATGAGGAAGATTATTCGAACTCAGGCGGAGGTTATTACGGCGATGAAGATGATTTCAGCGATTTAGAAGAAGATACTGTATTTATTGCAAACAGATATCAGAATACGACCTCGAATGCAGCATCAAATACAACTTCTTCGTATCAGAGTTCAGCAAGAATCATAGAACCGGACCGAACAGGATATATTATCTTTTTCTTGTCTGTTGGTTTGACGATAGCCGGACTTATCGTGATGGGATTGTCTGTATCCTCATCAACATTAACGTCTTCTGCGGGTGTTATGGCAATGGCAGGCTCTCTTTCCGTTGGGAATCTGATGATTACGGGGGGGACGGTGCTGCTTCTGGTGGATGCCATTCGGTTAAAGGTAAAAGGTTACAGCACCAGTTTGATCGTTTGGGCAATTCTGTTTCCGCCAATCTATTGGTTTAAGCGATGCAGTGAAAATGGAGATTCTTCCGTGATCGCATGGGTCATTTTGTTAGCTTTCGGACTTTCTGCAGGTTTTTATTTCAAGCAGGCATTTAATATGGTGCAAGGAGGATCTTATCAGAACTCAAATCCTCAACAGACTACCTATACTTATGTTGATGAGAACGGCAATGTTATATATTATGAGACATCAAACAGTGCGACAGAGGCAGCAGTCAATCCCGATGAAGTGATCGCCAATGTGCAGCGAGTTTATTATAATGTAGATGGTCATACATATACGGTTGGACAGATCATCAAGGATAATGTTCAGAATCCGGAATATACCTATGTTCCGGCGGATGGGAGATATCAGACAGTTCCATATATAGAAGTAACGGGACGGACGACATTGTATGGAAAAGATCAGAAAATCGTATTCGACTATTATTCAGATAATTATAGGGTACGACAGGTTAAGATCGGCAGTAAGACCTATAAATCTGATAAAGATATCAATCAGATATTAGAAGATATGATAGCGCATACAACACCGGATGTACAGTGGTAGGAGCTTACCTGCATACAACACCGGATGCTCTTTGATAGAAGTCAGGAAACATAATAAATGAGCAGATACTTACGGACACTTGCGGTAAGCAGGGATTGTCTGTGGTTATCTGCTCATTTTTACGGTTACCAGCTTTTTGAATCTTCCTATTGTCAATACAGGGGTATTTGGGCTATACTAACTATGTATGAGTATGTGTAAATGGAGCAAATGCCGGAGTAAGGGCCGGTAACGAAAGGATTAAGTTTGGTGAGTGTATGACAGCTGTTTCAATTGTACTTAGTTTGTTGTGTGGTGTGGCACTGTTTCTGTATGGGATGTCTCTGATGGGAGACGGTCTTAAGAAGGTTGCCGGTAATAAGTTAGAGAAAATACTGTATAAGCTGACAAATACGCCGATCAAGGGAGTATTTCTGGGAGCCGTCGTGACGGCGATTATTCAGTCTTCTTCCGCTACATCGGTTATGGTTGTGGGTTTTGTTAATTCCGGTATGATGAAGGTCGCGCAGGCGATCGGTATCATTATGGGGGCGAACATCGGCACGAGTATTACAGGCTGGATCCTGTGTCTGTCCTATATTGACGGTTCCGAAGGAATTGCCGCATTATTATCGACTGCTACGATTTCTGCAATTGTGGCAATCGTCGGTATTCTATTCAAAATGGCAATGAAGAAGGATATCTACAAGCATCTGGGAGATATCATGCTGGGATTTGCGATCCTGATGCTCGGTATGCAGACAATGAGTACGGCGGTATCGCCGCTTAAGGATAATCCGGCATTTACGGGTGTGCTTACCATGTTCTCCAACCCGTTTGTCGGTATTCTGATCGGTATTATATTTACCGCGATCCTACAAAGCGCGTCGGCTTCGGTCGGTATTCTGCAGGCGTTGTCCATGAACGGAATGATCACATTCTCGTCTGCATTTCCTCTGACTATGGGAATCGGTGTCGGTGCTGCATTTCCGGTACTGTTGTCGTCAGTGGGAAGTAATAAGAATGGTAAGCGGACAGCCCTAGTATATTTGCTGAACGATCTGTTCGGTATGGTATTCTGGTCGCTGACGTTTTATATCAGCAATGCGATCGTCGGCGGATTCTCCTTTATGGATATGACGATGAGTCCGGTAAAGGTGGCACTGCTGAATTCAGTCTTCCGGATCGCTACGGTCATCATGCTGATGCCGTTTATCAAGCTGATCGAGAAGCTGGTATATTCCTTGATCAAGGATTCGCCGGAGGATATGGAGGAAGAGTCGGATCTGGATCTGTTGGAAGAACGGTTCCTTGCGTATCCGGATCTTGCCATTACACAGAGCCATACGGTAGTGAACAGTATGGCGAAGAAGGCACAGAAGAATATATATACGGCACTGGGACTTCTGAATGTCTATTCTCCGGATCGATATAATAAGGTTCAGGACCGGGAGAATCAGATTGATAAATATGAGGATCATCTCGGAACCTATCTGATGCAGCTGACCGGACGGGATCTTTCCGTGGATCAGACCAAGGAAGTGTCTAAGTTCCTGCATACGATCAGTGATTTTGAACGGTTGGGAGATCATGCCACTAATATTGCATCGGTGGCAAACGAACTGGAAGAGAAAGATATCGCATTTTCACAAGAGGCGAATTATGAGCTGGAGGTAGTGATATCCGCCATTAAAGAGATGCTGGAATTAACGGTAAATGCTTTTCAGGAGGATGATCTTGGACTGGCGATGCGGATCGAACCGCTGAATCAGATGATTTCGACCCTTTGTAATGAGATGAAATCCCGGCATGTAACCCGTCTCCGAAAGGGAAAATGTGATGTGCAGCAGGGGTTTGCATTCAACGATCTGCTGACGAATTTTGAACGTATCGGTGCGCACTGCTCCAATGTTGCGGTCGCCATGATCGAGCTGGATGAGGCGGAATTCGATACGCACCAGTATCTCCGTGGTATACGGGAGATGAAAAACAGCGAATATCTGGCGTATTTCAGCGATTACGAGAAGAAATACGATATCAATAATTATAAGCAGTGGAAGAAAGAGAATAAGGCAGAAAAAGAAGAAGAAAAGATAGAGAAGAAGCAGGCAAAGCCGGAGAAGCATGATAAATCGGACAAGGCGGATAAGATCAGCAAATCTGAGAAGATCGAGAAGGCAGATAAGCAGGATAAGAGCGGCAAATCCGAGAAGATCGAGAAGGTAGATAAGCAGGATAAGAACGGTAAGTCTGAGAAGGTCGAGAAGCCAGATAAGAGCAGTAAGTCTGAAAAGATCGAAAAGGCAGACAAACCGGAGAAGCATGAGAAGTCCAATAAGTCTGACAAATCCGATAAAGAGGAGAAAGGCAAGACGGATAAAAAGGATAAGTCCGAGAAGAAAAAATAAGATCAGTATATTAACAGGGGAGCATGACAGAGTATGGCTCAAATAAATCATATGTTATATGAAACATTAAAACGGATCGCAGATGAGATGGACGCAAACGGAATTCTTCTTGAGGGGAATTTCAGTGCTAGCGAACAGCTCAGGATGGATCTTCGCGATTTTTTCTGTTATTTGGCAATATCAGATGGTATGATCCAAAAAGAAGAGATCAGATATATCAATAAGCTTTTGGGATATGAATTTGATGAGAATACTTTATTGGATACGATTCGCAGGAATCGCATCGCTGACCGGGATTATCTGAATCATACCCCGATTTCTTTGGTATATTTTTTAAAGGATAAAAATGTTCCCGATGTCGCTTATAACCAGAAGTATTATGATATTCGGAAATTATACTATTATACATATCAGGAGCTTGGAAGATCCTTTATTGCTTGTAACCGCAAGGTGGATGATAAGGAGATCCGGAGTCTGACCAAATACCTTCTGATGCTTGAGAGTCAGATTAACGGTTTCATGCGGTTTGGAGATGATCGTGTGGAAGTACCTGATACGATCCCGTATAAGACCCGGGAGGTATCAAAGGACGAGCAGGAAGAGGAGATCCCATTTGTCGGAAAGATAACCGAACCGGGGGATGAAGGATACAATCTGGATATCCTGATGAATGAATTGAATGAACTGATTGGTCTGGACAGCGTGAAAAAAGAAGTGAAAAATCTGGTCAATCTCTTGCAGATCAATACACTTCGGGAGCAGAACGGACTGAAGACGGCACCTGTGGCCAGACATTTTGTATTCACGGGGAATCCGGGAACCGGTAAGACGACGGTTGCCAGACTGCTGTCCAAGATTTATTGCGCATTGGGAATCCTGTCCAAAGGACATATGGTGGAGGTGGACCGATCCGGTCTGGTGGCCGGTTACATGGGTCAGACTTCTTTGAAGGTAAAGCAGGTCTTAGATAAGGCAAAGGGCGGTGTCCTGTTTATCGATGAGGCATATGCGCTCAGTAATCACGGTCCGGAAGGAGATTTTGGTCAGGAAGCGATCGATACCCTGAATAAGGGAATGGAAGATATGCGGGAGGATCTGATCGTAATTGTTGCCGGATATCCTGATCTGATGGAAGATTTTATAGACGCCAACCCGGGACTGAAATCCCGTTTTAACAAGACGATCGCATTCCCGGATTATAATGCGGAGGATTTGGAACGGATCTTTCTCTATATGTGCAAGGAGCATGAGTATCATCTGGCTCCGGATGCCATGCAGGTACTGAAGGGCAAATTGCAGAATATGATCGAACATAAGGATGAGAATTTCGGTAATGCCCGAGATATTCGGAATTATCTGAATGTAGTGATCGAACATCAGGCTAACCGGCTGATTAACAGCGATTCCGTAGATAAGGAGCAGCTCCTTACCTTTATGCCGGAAGATATGTAGATCAAAATAAGCAGGAGTAACTATGGGTAATAATCTGGAAGACGAAAAATTAAATACAGGATCCGGGCAGGACTCGGAGTCAAAGGAACTTCAAAATAAGGAAAAGGCGATGATCCGGGAACAATCCATGAAACGGAAGGCTAAGCTTCGCAGCGCTGTGCTGCAGTCCCAGCTGGAACGATATATGATCGTCCCGTTCTTATTTTTGATCCCGCTTGTGGTATTCAACATATTTATATATTATGATAATCTGCAATATGGACTGTGGTTCTCCGGAATGATCGTTATATATACGATCCTGGTGGTCTTTTTCTATGTATATAATCGTCCTAAGATCTCCGGTGCTTTGATGGACTTTGCGTTTAAGCATGGTCAGGTGCAGAAGGAGTTATTAAAGGACTTGGCTATTCCGTATATTCTGATCGACTTTGAAGGTAAGATCCTGTGGGGGAATCCGCTGTTCTATGAGATCCTTGGATCCAAGAAATTAGCTAAGAAATCCGTTGTGCAGATCTTTCCGGATATTACAAGAGATCTGTTCCCAAAACGCGGGAACGGCAAGGTCGAATTCAATATGCAGTATAATAACTGCTTTTACCGGGTTGAGATGCGCCGGGTAGTGATCCGGGATATTTTTCCGGATGATATGGACGAGTCGGAGGATTATGAAGACGGTCTGATCGCTATGTATCTTTTTGATGAAACCGAGCTTCGGCATTATATTCAGGAGAACAAGGATCAGAAGCTGGTTGCGGGACTGATCTATATTGATAATTACGAAGAAGCACTGGAAGGCATTGAAGAAGTCCGGAGACCGCTGCTTACGGCGCTGGTAGACCGGAAGGTCAATAAATACATGCAGAATGTGGATGCCATTATCAAGAAGCTGGAGAAGGACAAATACATGGTGGTATTCCAGCAGCGGTATATGGAGCAGCTGCAATCTACCAAATTCGCCCTCTTAGATGAGGTTCGTGCTATCAATATCGGTAATGAAGTCGGTATGACCTTATCGATCGGTCTTGGCGTGAACGGTAATACTTACAATGAGTCTTATGAGGCGGCAAGAGTCTGTATGGATCTTGCTCTTGGACGAGGCGGCGATCAGGCCGTTGTGAAGGATGGAGAGCAGATCTATTATTACGGCGGTAAGTCGCAAGGGGTTGAGAAGAATACCAAGGTTAAGGCGAGAGTCAAAGCACATGCGCTTCAGGAAGTATTAGAGACCAAGGATCAGGTAATTATTATGGGACACCGCCTGCCGGATACGGACGCGCTGGGTTCCGGAATCGGAATCTATCGGATCGCGGCATCCATGAATAAACGGGTGCATATCGTTATCAATGAGATTACCTCGTCCATACGTCCGATCATGAATAATTTCATCGGAAACAGCGCATATCCCGAGAATCTGTTTGTGAATAGTGAGCAGGCGATCAATCTGATGGATGCCAATACGGTGTTGGTTGTCGTGGATACGAACCGACCAAGTTATACAGAGTGTCCGGAGCTGATCGATATGACCAAGTCGTTGGTGGTGATCGATCATCACAGAACCATGAGTGATTCCATCCAGAATGCCTTGCTGTCTTATATTGAGCCATATGCGTCTTCCGCATGTGAAATGATCGCGGAGATCATTCAATACATTTCCGATAAGCCGAAGCTGCGTCCGATCGAGGCAGATGCCATGTATTCCGGGATATTGATCGATACGGATAACTTTGTAACGAAGACCGGTGTGCGTACATTTGAATCCTGCTCGTATCTGAAGCGGTGCGGCGCGGATGTTACGCGGGTTCGGAAAATGTTCCGTACGGATCTGGATATTTATAAGCAGAAAATGCTGGGCGTAGAGAATGCGGAGATCTTTATGGACGATTATGTAATCGGAGTTCTTCCGTCAGAAGGTGTGGACAGTCCGACCGTATTATCTGCCCAGATCGCGAATGAGCTTCTGGATGTGGAAGGTGTGAAGGCATCCTTCATGCTGACAGAGTATAACCATACGATCTACATCAGTGCCAGAGCTATAGATGAGGTAAATGTGCAGATCATTATGGAGCGTATGGGAGGCGGAGGTCATGCGGCAGTTGCCGGTGCCCAGCTTCAGGATTGTACGATCGAAGAGGCTAAAAAGCAGCTGCAGGCGGTATTGGAGCATATGACGATCAATGGAGATTTGTAATCCTTTTTGCTTGATGGAAGGTAACATGCACATTGTATATATGCAATCACAGACACGCTTTCGCTTGGCTTTGAATGCATATATAACAATTGTGCATGAGTAGATGATACGAATGCTAGCATATGACTATATGAAAAGGAAGGTAAGATGATATGAAGGTAATATTATTACAGGATGTGAAGTCGCTTGGTAAGAAGGGCGAGATCGTGGAAGTGAAGGACGGCTATGCCCGGAACGCGATTCTTCCGAAGAAGCTCGGTGTGGAAGCAAATTCCAAGAATATGAATGACTTAAAGCTTCAGAAAGCAAATGAAGAGAAGGTGGCCGCGGAGAATCTGGCAGCGGCAAAGGAACTGGCTGAGCAGTTGAAGGATCGGGAGATCGTGGTTTCCCTAAAGACCGGAGCCGCAGGCAAGACATTTGGCTCTATTTCATCAAAAGAAATATCGGAAGAAGTGAAGAAACAGCTTGGCTTTGATATTGATAAGAAGAAGATTCAGGTTAAGGAAAGTATTAAGTCGATCGGTGTACATAATGTAACGATCAAACTCCATCCGAAGGTAAGTACCGAGATCAGGGTTAAGATTGACGAGGCATAGATTCTATGGATTCAATGGATGAACAGGTAATTCGTAAAATACAACCGAATAGTATTGAATCCGAGCAGGCAGTTCTTGCTTCTATGCTGGCAAGCCGGGATGCGGTGATCATTGCGGCGGATATGCTGAATCCGGATGATTTCTACCAGTCTCAATACGGTGTGATCTTTGAAGCCATGGTGGAATTATATCATGAAGGGATCGGGATCGATCTGATCACGGTGGTCGAACGGCTGAAGGTTAAGAATATATCTGAGAATGTTTACAGTTATCAGACCATGCAGGAGATCGTCAGTATCGACTCCGTGTCTACGAATATCAAGGCGTATGCGGATACGGTGAAGGATCGGGCGAATCTTCGGAGAATGATCGCTTTGTCCGAAAAGACTGCCGAGAATTGTTATGCGTTGAAGGATTCTTCTTCGAATCTCCTTTCCAATATGGAAAATGAGATCCTAGATATGACGCAAAATGACAATTCATCCGGCGATATTGTTCCAATCCGTGAGGTCGTGGATACCGTCCTTCGGAATGTTCGCGCGGCATCCAAGATTAAAGGCAATATTACTGGCGTTCCTACCGGATTCTTTGATCTGGACGATATGCTGACCGGTCTTCACGGTTCGGAGCTTATTCTTGTAGCAGCCAGACCGGCAATGGGTAAGACCGCATTTGTATTAAATATTGCCAATTATGTATTGTTGAAGACCGATATACCGGTTGCCATATTTAATTTTGAGATGAATAAGGAACAGCTGGCACAGCGTATGATCGCCATGGATTCTCAGGTCAATTCTCAGAATATAAGAACGGGTAAGCTTCAGGATGATCAATGGTATAAGCTGTATGAGAGCTCTAATATTCTGGGCAGTACCAAGCTGTATATTGAAGATCAGTCCAATGTGACTATCGGCGATATCCGGAGTAAATGCCGGCGTTTAAAACAGCGTTACGGGATCGGACTTATCATTATAGATTACCTGCAGTTGATGAGCGGAAGCGGACGGACAGATTCCCGTCAGCAGGAGGTATCCGAGATCTCGCGTGGCCTTAAGGTGCTGGCTAAGGAACTGAATGTGCCGATCATCGCGTTATCACAGTTATCCCGTGCGGTTGAGACGCGTCCGGGCGATCACAGACCTATGCTGTCCGATCTTCGAGAATCTGGTTCCATCGAGCAGGATGCGGATGTGGTAATGTTCATATACCGGGCAGATAAATATAAGGATGATCTTCCGGAAGAGGATAAGAATAAAGCTGAGATCATTGTCGCCAAGCAGAGAAATGGTGAGACCGGAACCGTGAAGCTTGGCTGGCAGGGCGAATTCACCCGGTTTGTGAATCTGGAGCGAAGCCGTAAGAATTGATGGGATGTTGACGATTCCTGTCAGATTCGGAAGCATAATTGAATACGATGCAAATAGAAGAGATACCTTCCATTCGTGTATGATGTAATCAACGAGTACAGAACCGTTATCGATATGATCGAAGTTATTGAATATACACATGGAGGGTATTTCTATGAGTGAAATTAAGTACTTAATATCCGATACCTCGAAACAGCTTGGAGTGGAACCTCATGTTCTGAGATATTGGGAAGAGGAGCTGGATATGCCGATCAAACGTAATGAGATGGGGCATCGGTATTATACGGAGGATGATATCCGGGTATTGAAAAGCGTGCGTGACATGAAGGAGCGGGGGATACAGCTCAAGGCGATCAAGCATATCCTTAAGGAACTATATGTGAATTCGGAGTATGATCCGCAGGTCTTAGAGCATGCGACGGTTCAGAATATTGTGACAAATCAGCAGACGGATGCGATACACTCCGGAGCAGTGTCGAACGGGACATCAGAAGCACATGCCGGAATGGCGGCGGGCGGAATAAGTGAATCACAGATTGGATCCCCGGCTGGCGGGGGTGCTGCCCTGCAGGCAATCCCTCATGGAGAAGCGGTATCGGTAATGTCTTCGGAGCTTAAGATGGAGCAGTTCCAGGAGATCATGTTCCGGATCATTGCCAAAGCGTTGGAGAAGAATAATATATCGTTATCCGGAACGATCAGTTCAGAGATCTCGGATAAAGTCTCCGAGCAAGTGGCGGAAGCGGTATCCGAACGGGTGTCCGTGAATGTGACAGAGCAGCTTACGGAGAATGTCTCCGAGCGGGTATCCGAACGGGTGTCGCAGAGAGTCTCCGAGGATGTATCTTTAAAGGTCAGCGACAGTGTATCAGACCGTGTATCCGGACAAGTCTCCGAGCAAGTGATCAAGCAGATGGATTACATATTGCGGGAAAATGAGGAACGGGAGGAGGAGCGTTTCCGTAAGTTGGATGAAGCGATCAGACAGCGGCAGAAAGCGAATGCGGAAGCGGCCGCAGCGTTGATCGAAGACAGCAAAAAGAAGAAAAAACATCCGTTTGGCAAAAAAGAAAAGAGAAGATCCCGGTTATTCGGATAGTTTTTCTTGCATTTACGGCTCATTTATACTACACTTTTGATAGTTGTGATGCTGATATGTATTGTGTGAGATCCATCCATATGGCATGGATTTGCGTAATATGTAATATACTGAAACAGAAGGGATCGGGACTGCCGGGGCATTCTGTTATATGATAAAGAAAGAAGGATATGGAGTATGGATAAGAAAACGATCGTGGTATTATTTGGCGGACAATCATCAGAGCACGAGGTGTCTTGTGTATCTGCGCAGACAATCATCCGTGCGATCGATGAGGAGCAGTATGACATTATCATGGTCGGGATTACCAAAGCCGGTCACTGGCTCTATGTGAAGGATCCGGCGGATATTGAGAATGGGTCATGGGTGAATGGAACGGTAACTGCCGTGATCTCTCCGGACGCAACGAAGCAGGAAGTGATCTGCATGGATGAGGATGAGGTAAAGACGTATCCTATTGATGTTGTATTTCCTGTCCTTCATGGTTTGTACGGGGAGGATGGAACGGTTCAGGGGCTTTTCGAGCTTGCCAAGCTGCCGTATGTGGGCTGTGGTGTGATTGCGTCCGCTCTCGGTATGGATAAATTATACGCGAAGATCGTTGTGGATCGTCTGGGAATCTCACAGGCAACTTATGTTCCCGTGCGCAAATCCGAATTGAAGGATATGGATAAGGCAGTCGCAAAGGTGGAAGGAGCACTTGATTATCCGGTATTTGTGAAGCCTTCCAATGCAGGTTCCTCCAAGGGAATCAGCAAAGCGCATAATCGGGAAGAATTAAAAGCGGCATTGGTGGAAGCATCCCATCATGATGTGAAGATCCTGGTCGAGGAGACAATTGTCGGACGGGAACTCGAATGTGCCGTTCTTGGCACTGAAGATGTGAAGGCCTCTGGCGTCGGCGAGATTGTTGCGGCAGCAGAATTCTATGATTATGACGCGAAGTATAATAATGCGGAATCCAAGACGATTATCGGACCGGAGCTTCCGGCCGGTAAGGAGGATGAGATCCGTGACAGCGCCGTCCGGATATTCAAGGCATTAGACGGATTCGGTCTGGCAAGAGTGGATTTCTTCTTGGAAAATGATACCAATCGGGTGGTATTTAATGAGATCAATACCCTGCCGGGCTTTACGGGGATCAGTATGTATCCGATGCTCTGGAATGCGAAGGGTGTCGATGTCAAGACTCTGGTAGCGAAGCTCATTGATATGGCTTGGGAGAGAAGAGCGTAATTTCATTCAGAGAAAGGGATCAAAGCTATGAATACACAGGCACCGATCGGGGTATTTGATTCGGGATTTGGCGGACTTACGGTTATGAAAGAGATCATGCGCCAGCTTCCGGGAGAGAACTTAATATATTTTGGCGATACTGCCCGCGTTCCGTATGGTACAAAATCCAAAGGAACGGTGCTTAAGTATTCCCGTCAGATCGTTCATTTTCTGATGACCAAAGAGGTTAAGGCAATCGTGGTGGCTTGTAATACGGCAAGTGCGCTTGCGTTAGAAGAGATTAAGCAGGAGATCGAGATTCCGATCATCGGTGTGGTGGAACCGGGTGCCAAGATGGCGGCGGAGACGACGGAAACCAAGACCATCGGTATTATCGGAACGGACAGTACTATTAAGAGTGGGATCTATACTTCCTATCTCCGGCAATTAGATCCGGAGATCACGGTTGTATCCCGCGCGTGCCCGTTATTTGTACCGCTAGTGGAGGAAGGACTGTTGGAGGACCGGATTACAGATGATGTGATCGAGCGGTATCTGCATGAACTGAAGGATTACGGAATTGATTCTCTGATTCTGGGATGTACGCATTATCCATTGATCCGGAATGCGATCCGAAGATATATGGGACCGGATGTCCATTTGGTGAATCCGGCATATGAGACAGCCAAGAGCCTGAAAGCCATGTTAAAAGAACAGGATCTGATCAACCGAAGCGGCAATCCGGCAGGATACCAGTATTATGTCAGCGATGGCGTAGACTCCTTTATTTCCTTTGCATCGGATGTACTTCCGTGCCATGTGGAAAAAGCAGAGATCGTGGATATCGAGAGCTACTAGGGCATATTGCAGGAAATGGAGGCTGTTGAATAACTCTGTTGATCTGAAAGTATAGTCAATGATTTGACAGAAGGATAAATGATTAATGACCAAAGATATTGTGATTACCATCATCGGCAGACAGACGATCGAGCAGGAGACGAACCAGACAGAGGTCGTGACGGAAGCGGTCTATTATTACAAAAACGGACACCATTATGTAATGTATGATGAGCTTCCGGACAGTGGTCCGCATATCGTTCATAATCGGCTGAAGTTCGACGATCATACATTGGAAATGAGTAAAAAGGGCGGGCGGACTGACCGCCCGCTTATTTTTCGTGCCCGGAGCCCGCTATAAATCGGAGTATGGCACTCCGGTAGGCCCTATGCAGATGGAAACGGTAACGAATCAATATACCTTGGCGGAGACAGAAGATTTGATTGAAGTATATCTGCAATACAGGATCTTCATAAATGAATATACGATGTCTGAGCATGAGCTTAAGATCCGGATTGTTCCGAACGCGGAGCTTCATCCGCGTCGAACAGAGAATCCGGATACGGATACAGAATTATTATGAGAGTCAAGTCGGACAGAGATAAAGAATGAATGATATGGTTGAACACTAAGATGAAAGTACGCAGCTTTATTTTATTATTAATAACTGCAATCGTATGGGGATTCGGATTTGTTGCGCAAAGCAGCGGATCGGAAACGATAGGGGCATTTACCTTTACCTGTATCCGGTCGTTACTTGGGGCGGCAGTTCTGGTTCCTTTTATTATGATACGTAAAAAAACAAACAAAGAGTATAAGCAGGATTGTTCTATAAAGCATCTGATATTTGCCGGTATCTGCTGTGGTACAGTCCTTGCGATCGCCCAGAATCTTCAGCAGATCGGCATTCATTACACAACCGTGGGGAAAGCCGGATTCATTACCGCAATGTATATAGTTCTGGTGCCGATCTTAGGTATATTTTTAAAAAAGAAGATCGGACTCTTTGTATGGATCGGTGTGTTCTTTGCCGTAGCGGGATTGTATCTGCTGAATATGACGGGATCGGGAGAGGGACTTGCCGGTTTCTCTGTCGGAACAGGGGAGATCGCCGTTTTGCTCTGTGCTCTGTTCTTTGCAATACAGATCATATTGGTCGATCATTTTCTACCTACGGTTGATGAGGTGAAGCTTGCCGCCCTGCAGTTCCTGACCTGCGGGATCGTATCGGGAATTACCATGTTCATCATAGAACGACCGACGATAGGGCAGATCTTAGAGGCGTGGCTGCCTATCCTCTATGCCGGCGTATGTTCAACCGGTATCGGCTATACACTTCAGATCATCGGACAGAAGGGACTGTCTCCAACCGTATCTTCTCTGGTCATGAGCATGGAGTCTGTCTTTGCGGTGGTTGGCGGCTTCCTCCTATTGCATGAACGATTGACTGTCATAGAGCTCATTGGCTGCGGACTCATGATGATCGCCATTGTATTCGCACAGCTTCCGCAGAAATCCAACAATAAAACCGAATAATCATGTAACGGATCTCAAAGTCCTCTTGCATATAAGCATAAGAAAGCATCCATGTTTGCGAGCCCGCTGTGAAAGATAAGTATAATTTGAAAATGATTTTCAAATTGCTTGACAAATGAGGTTTGCTTGTGTAAAATGAAAACGATTTTCAAATTCAAATACTTGGTTATCACAGAAAGAAGGACTGAAATATGAAAAAGTATATTGCTTTATGGATTACGGGAATTCTGCTGCTTAGTAATCTGGCGGCATGCTCATCAGCAGGGAACGGGGCTTCATCAGGTACAAGCGGCGATGAAGATACCATTTCCATTGTAACAACCATATTCCCGGAATATGACTGGGTAAAAGAAGTGCTTGGCGATCAGGCCGGTAATACCGAGGTAACGATGCTGCTGGATAATGGTGTGGATCTGCACAGCTACCAGCCTACTGTAATGGATATTGCGAAGATTGCTACCTGTGATCTGTTTATCTATGTCGGGGGAGAGTCTGACAAGTGGGCGGAGGATGCCCTGGCGGAATCCACCAATCCGGATATGAAGGTGATCAATCTGATGGAGGTGCTTGGCGATACGGTCAAGGAGGAAGAGATCGTAGAAGGCATGGAAGCAGAGGATGAGGACGATCACGGAGATGAGAGCGGTAAGCAGGAAGATGATGAAGAAGAGATCGAATACGATGAGCATGTATGGCTGTCGTTAAGGAATGCAGAGACTATCGTCCGCGCGATCGCGGATGCGATTGTGGAGCTTGATGAGGAGAATGCTTCCGTATATCAGGCAAATGCGGAAGGTTATATTAAGCAGCTTCAGGCATTGGATGCGGAGTATCAGGAAGCAGTCAATAACGGAACGAAGAATACCATTTTGTTCGGCGATCGTTTTCCGTTCCGGTATCTGACCGATGATTATCATATCAATTATTATGCCGCATTTGTCGGCTGCAGCGCGGAGACGGAGGCGAGCTTCGAGACAGTAGTATTCCTTGCGGATAAGATCGATGAACTGAATCTTCATACGGTGCTTACCATTGAAGGAACCGATCATCGGATCGCGGAGACTATCATTGAAAATACTAAGTCCAAGGATCAGGTTGTCTTGTCGTTAAATTCCATGCAGGGAACTACCTCAGAGGATGTAGAAGAGGGAGCGACCTATCTGTCCATTATGGAAGAGAATCTGGAAGTATTAAAGGAAGCGTTAAAATAACAATAATAAGATAAGAAAGCTCCTTGATAATGATCAGTAACAGTATTACACTGGTAATATAGACGGATCCGGAACAAAGGATTCGGTATAGTAATATTAGGAGAATTAGGGGATGCTGGAATACGATTATGGGAAAATGTATGACTCTTTTCTTGGAGTGAATACCAAAGAGCCGGATTATGACGATCCGGATAAGGAGTCTATGCCGGAAGCACTGATCGGGATTATAAAAGAAGCCGGGACGGTAACCGAAGCAGACTATTACCGTTATGAAGCTACACCGTTTGACGCGCTTCAAGTAACCTGTCAGCAGCTTTCCATTAAGCAGACAGACTGTGTAGTGGACTTTGGCTGCGGGAAGGGCAGAATCTTATTTTTCTTCAATAATTTTTATCTCTGCCGGGTTAAGGGAATCGAATATGACGATGAGTTATATGAGACATTACTGGATAATGTGGCATATTATTCGGTACGTTTTCATGGACGTGAGAAGCAGATCGAGACCTACCATATGCGGGCGGAGGATTATGCGGTCAAGAAGGAAGACAATATATTCTATTTCTTCAATCCCTGTGCGCCGAATTATTTTGAAACGATATTAGAGCATATTATTCTTTCCATTGAGGATTCTCCGAGAAGAGTAACTCTGATCCTATATTATTGTTCTGATGAATATACGAAGATCCTGCGGGATATGCAATGGAAGCAGCGTCGTCTGATCAAGCTTCCCGGATATTCGGATGATCCGTATGAGACGATGTATCTCTTTCAGAATCCGCTGTGAGAGATTACGACTCAATCAATGTCAAATAAAAAGGAGATCGATTATGAAACGAGTAATATACTACATGATTTTACTGTCTGTTCTACTGTCTGGTATCACGACGTTGTCAGCGTGCAATTCTGCGACGGAAGAGATGGAGAATGTGCCACTTGTAACATCTGACGAAAATGAGGATGAAGTAACAATAGAAATAGTTGATGCAAGTATGGATGAAGGTGCTTCGGGTACGGCGGAAGAAGAGAAGTCTCCGGATATTATTCCGGAAAGCTATGCCTGTACTCTGAGAGTTACGATCAATCCGCAAGTACTCCTGTATCTGGATCAGGATTATAAGATCATTGGTATCTGTTATGAAAATGAGGATGCGATTGATGCTTATGCGGAATCCGATCTCTTCGGTCAGTCTTTGGAGGATGCCGTTGATCTCATGATTGAAGAAGCGTATGAGAAGGATTATTTAAAAACGGATGGAACCGTATCGATTGAACTGGCGGAGATCGAGGACGACAAGGCAATTACGGATGATACCGTATTGACGATCGCCAAGACTTCGGTAAAGGCAGCTCTTGAGGAAAAGGAATGCGATTGTAAGATAGATCTGGAGATCGCTGCAGAAGTTCAATCCTCCTATTCCATTGAGATTACCAAAGTACCATGTACGAATTGCTCCGGTACTGGAATTCTATGCCCGGGCGATCACGAAACGCCGGGGATTGATTATGAAGGATGTCATGGGACAGGAATCACGGTATGTCTGAATCCGATCTGTAACGGAGGCGCATGTACCCAGTGTTCCGGTTCCGGAAGAAGTACCTGTTTCGGATGTCATGGGACCGGTGTGAACGATGTAGATGGAATGACTTGTAATCATTGTAACGGTTCAGGAACGGAATCCTGTGAGTACTGCCATGGCACCGGCAAATGTGAACGGTGTAATGGAACTGGTCAAGTCACATGTTATGTTATCGATCAGCACACCACATGTCCGGTCTGTGACGGTAGCGGATATGAATGATCAGACGATGAAGAGCATTACAGCAGACGGAGGTAACAGATGTCGGATACGAAAGCATTTACCAATATTCGTTCTCTGCTTGGCGGACTGGCCAGAGCGATGAATCTTGTGAATCATAACATGGAAAATCATCATGAAAGGACCGCTTATTTTGCGTATTTTATTGCAAGAGAAATGAAGCTTTCCATGGAGGATACAGATCTTGTGATTTACGCGGCACTGCTGCATGATATCGGATCGATCATTCAAGAGAAGGAACTGACTGTTCAGGAAATCGAACAAAGTGCCCGGAAATACGCGGAGATTGGTGCCAATATGATCAGTGATCTGCCGGAATATACGGAGATATCTAAGATCATAGCCAGCTGTCAGACATCATGGAGATGTTTGAAGCAAATGGTGGAAAACAATCCGGGAAAAATGAAGTATGCAAGACTGGCGTCCATTGTTCATTTATCTGATGTGGCAGTTTCCTGTATTATGGAAGATCAGAGAATACTCAATCAGGTTGACAATATCTGTCGAGTGATCGAATATGGAAGAGGTAGTGAATTCAATGAGGAAGCGGTAGATGCCTTCCTAACTATGAGAAATCTAGAACTTGTATGGCTGGATGTCATGCATAATCCATATTTTCTCGGGTTTTTTATCGGAGAAGTATCTGAAGTATCATTACAGGATGTTAGAGTACTTACCAAATTGATGTCCCGGATCATCGATTACAGAAGCTCGTTTACAGCCATGCATTCCGCGGGTGTGGCGGCATCGACCAGAGAGTTGGCAGTCAAATGCGGTATGTCAGAGGATGACTGTATAAAGATAGAAATTGCGGGATATCTTCATGATGTAGGGAAGCTGGTAGTTCCGGGAGAAATTTTGGAGAAACCGGGCAAGCTGACGGACGAAGAATTCAATGTGGTCAAGGAACATGCATACTATACCAGACTGGTACTCATGGATATAGACGGATTTGAGGATATTGCGAACTGGGCCGGTTATCATCATGAGAAACTGAATGGTAACGGTTATCCGTTTCATTTAAAAGAGGAGCAGCTGGACTTAGGTTCCAAGATCATGGCGGTTGCTGATATCTTCTCCGCTTTAACAGAAACCAGACCTTACAGAGCGGGAATGGAGAAAGACCAGGTAATCAAGATTATGCGTGAAGATGCCGCCCGCGGCGATATTTCAGGAGAAATTGTGGAAATACTAATCCGTAATTACGAAGAAATTGATTCTATCAGAGATCAGAAATCGAAAGAGGCAGGAGCAAGATATTTTGCGTCCTTAGGTACACTTCAAAAACATGGAGAGTAATGATTTAGGTGAAATGTGAACAGGCTTTGTTTAAGTAATTCTAAGAGGCTCTTGATGTACCAGCATTGAGGGCTTTTTCCTATACCTAGCCAAATCAACATATTCCAAATCTGATGGCAGCCGGCGGCATGCGGGAGAATAGGGAGACTAAGAACGGGATTAGGTTGTGATGAATAGGAATTCGTGGTATTCTGTATAGAGCAGAGAAATCCATGATTGATGAAATGTAATTGCAATATAGCAGGAATGATAAGAATATGCTGATAGTTGTATACGGCGGAAGTGGAAGCGGGAAATCTGCATATGCGGAAAACCTGATCAATAATTTGAATCAGTTACGGTATCAAGGACGGCTGCCTATGTATTATCTTGCCACGATGCAGATAATAGGTGAGGAGGGCGAGGAACGTGTCCGGAAGCACCGTAAGCTGCGGGAAGGCAAGGGATTTGCGACGATCGAGCAGGAACGCGATGTGGCAGAGATTATTCCTGAGAATCCGCATGCGATTCTTCTGGAATGTATGTCGAATCTGGTTGCGAATGAGATGTTTCGGGAGAATGGGGTGATCGCTCCCGATGTAGTGGAAGAGAAAATAAAACAGGATCTCGAGCATTTGATGGAATCCTGTGAGTTGTTGGTGGTTGTAACCAATAATGTGTTTGAAGATGGAATACAGTATGATACAGATACAATGAATTATCTGAATGTACTTGCACGAGTCAACGCGTATCTTGCTGAACAGGCGGATGAAGCTGTTGAGGTTGTTGCGGGGATACCAGTCAAAATGAAAGGATAATATATGGCACAGCTATTATTATTTGATCTGGACGGCACATTGCTTCGGACGGATAAGACAATATCCGATTATACTCTCCGAACGCTTGATATATGTAGGCAGAAAGGATATATGATTGGTGTATCGACCTCAAGGAGTGAACGTAATTGCCTTTCATTTCTCGGAAAGCTGAGTCCAGATATTCTGATTACCAGCGGCGGAGCTTTGGTAAAGAAGCAGAATGAATATATTTACAAAGCGGTGTTTTCCATGGAACGCACAAAGGAATTGATACGTACGGCGAGAACTATCTGTGGTGATGAGGTAGAGATTACCATTGATACGGTAGATACCCATTACTGGAACTATAAGGTTGATCCGTTGCGGCTTGATCAGAGCTGGGGCGAAAGTGTATGGACGGATTATCATGACTTTTCGGAAGAAGCACTGAAAATGTGTGTGGAGATTTTTGACGAAGATCATGCAAGAGAACTGGCAAGAGTTCTTGACGATTGCGACGCGGTAAGATTTTCAGACGGCTATTGGTATAAGTATACGAAAAAAAATGTAACGAAAGAACAGGCGATTCAGATTGTATGCGCAAGTTGCAGGATTACAGAACATGATATTATTGCCTTTGGAGATGATTACGCTGATATCGGAATGCTTAAAATGTCCGGTCTGGGTGTTGCCATGGGAAATGCAATCCCGGAGGTCAAAGAGGTTGCGGATGTGGTTATAGGAACCAATGATGAAGATGGGATTGCAGTATTTTTGGAGAAAGAATTATGAGTTTTATCAAAGCAGTATGTATAGCATTTTCCATCTATTCTAAGATTCCCATGCCGCAGTTTGAGTGGAAGGATAAGGATATGCGGTATCATCTGATCTTCTTCCCCTTTGTGGGAGCTGTGATCGGGGCGTTGATCTACGGCTGGGGAGCGTTCTGCAGAATGCTGGAGCTACCTGCATTTGTTTTTGCGCTGATCACGGCGGCGATTCCACTTATCGTTACCGGTGGATTTCACGTGGACGGCTTTATGGATACAATGGATGCGTTTAAGTCCTATAAGTCCAGAGAAGAGAAGCTTATGATCATGAAGGATCCGCATATCGGGGCATTTTCTGTGATCATGCTTGCCGTGTATGGTCTGATTTATCTGGCGGCTGCATCGCTGTTACAGGATGAGAGCATTGGTGTCTTTGTTCTGTCATTTATTCTGTCAAGAATCTTAAGTGCAATTGCGGTGCTGTCTTTTCCACAGGCGAAGACAGAGGGAATGGTGCATACGTTTTCGGAAAGCGCAGATAGCAGGAGAGGATTAGTAAGGGCACTCTTAATTGTGGAGCTGCTGGTAACGATAGGTGGAATGCTCCGGTTTAATCTGATTCTCGGAATCACAACTGCGCTTTGTTTTGGATTATATTTCTTGTATTATTATCTTCGGACGAAGCGGGAGTTTGGCGGAATTACAGGCGATACGGCAGGGTGTTTTGTGACCTGTTCAGAGGTGCTTGCGGCGGTGCTTGGCGCGGTATATGCGGTGGTGTCGGGGGCTATGGGTTCATAAGATATGAATGGGTAGATAAGAAATAGGATGGAGTACAAGCGATGATCGTCAATACGGGGCAAAGAACGGATATTCCGGCATATTACAGTACATGGTTCTATAACCGGATCCGCGCGGGAGAGGTTCTGGTCCGAAATCCGTATTATCCGACACAGGTAGCAAGATACAGACTGACACCGGAGATTGTGGACTGTCTGTCCTTCTGTACGAAGAATCCGGCACCGATGCTGTCTGGATTACAGGAGCTGGACGCATATCCACAGCTGTGGTATGTAACGATCACGCCGTATGGCAAGGATATTGAACCGCATGTTCCGGATTGGCGGGAGGTTGTTCACAGCTTTCAGGAATTATCGAAGCATGTAGGTACCCATTCTATTATTTGGCGATATGATCCGGTATTATTGCTTGGAGAATATCATGTGGAATTCCATAAGAATACATTTCTTGCGATGTGCAGAGAGCTTAGTGGTTATACGGATACCTGTGTGATCAGCTTTATTCAGCTTTATGAGAAGACGAAGAAGAATTTCCATGAGGTATCCACGGTTCCGGCAGAGATCCGGCGAGAGCTGGCGGCGTACTTTGTGAAGACGGGACAGGAGTATGGTATACGGATCAAGGGCTGCTGCGTGGACTTAGAGCTTGCCGGGCTTGGAGTGGATGTGACAGGCTGTGCGACCAGGGAGGTCTATGAGCGTGCCTTGGGTGAAGCCCTTACCGTTCCGGCCAACGAGGCACATGCAAGGAATGAGTGTCAATGCCTGCTGGGATATGATATCGGTGCCTATAATACCTGTCTGCATGGATGCCGGTATTGCTACGCGAATTATGATATGGAATTGGTGAAGAATAATTACCGGTTGCATGATCCGGAGTCGCCGCTGCTGATCGGACATCTTACACCGGCCGATCAGATCTATGACGCCAGGCAGATCAAGTATTCACATGGACAGATGGTGATGACGGAATTGCTTAAGTAAAAATTAACAGGAATCAGTCCATTCGTTTATCGGAGAAAGATCAAACGATAAGGGAGGTAGATAATTATGCCGTATTCAAATATGACAGCTGGAGGTTTATCGACAGTAATTATTGTGTTGATTCTGGGTATATTACTGGTGATTACAGGTATCATACTGCGGGTGAAGAAGCAAAAAAACGGTTCCGTAGTGCTATTCATCATGGCCGGATTTCTGTTTGTGGGCGGGTTGATTACTTTAATCACAACTGTAATATCAAATCCGCAGGGAAGTATGAATGCGGAATATCAATTTTATAAGGCTGATTCTGATAAACTGCCGGAGGGTACTTCCCAAATAATAGGTGTTTATGATTCAGAGTACGATGCAATCAGTGGTAGTTATATAGTCAGATATGACGCAACTTACCAAAGTCTGTTCATTGGTCAATGTCTGACATTGTTTGGAAAACCTGATTATGTGACGGATAATAATGAGGATTTGTTCTCATATGTGATTGCAGCAGAAGACGGTGAAGGGAATGTGATCTATCTGGAAGTATATTATGGACCGTCGGGACCGGCAATTGGCGGGATTGCGGGAGATGAGGCATATGAGCGGGCGGCTGAAGCCCTTGCAAAGAATATTATGGATGCAAAGGCTACGGATTATGAAATTGTAAGTGAACATGAAGATGTTGGCATGACCATCAAAATGGGTGTAAAAGATGGGCAAGCGTATTATGATACTCAATGGGATAATACAACCTTTCCTGAAGGGGAAATATGGTAATATATGCCATTTCAGCCACAATCATTGGGATTCGGCATGTTTGAGACAAAATGAAAAAATGGAAATAGATGTGTGAATCATGGATGAGACCGACGAGAACATGATTGTGATAGATCGGAGGGCATATAATGGTTACAGTTAAAGATTATATTAAGAGAATGTATGTATGTGTGTTGACCGGTGCCCTGTTGGTATCCTGCTCGACTCCGGATGTGAATGATGGAGATACCGAGACGAACAGCATTCATGATGAGACTGAAGTAGATTCCGGCAGTATTCTCATGCCTTCGAATCCGGCGGATGAATATACAACCGTTGAGGTATCATCGGCTTCTTCCTCAATTCTACATAGCCTTAATCTGTCCATGCCAAGCGGGGTCTATGTGGAACCTTTTGAACTCATAGTTTCTTCACAGGCAGAGGGACAGATTCTGTATACCGTGGATGGCAGTGATCCTGTAACCAGTGAGACCGCCGTCTTGTATGAGGACGGAATCATGATCACAGATCGGGCAGAGGATGAGAATGTAGTGTCAGCGGTGGATCCTGTGTTATTTTCAGCGAATTACAGTATGGTTGGAGAGGAAGGATACCATTTTGAAAGTACGGTATCTGCACCGGAGGATTCCGCAGTGGATAAATGCACGGTGCTCCGTCTGGTTCAGCAGTATGAAGATGGAAGCTATAGCCGGGAGACGAATGCCGTCTACTATATCGGAACGCCGGAGGAGCATATTCAGGGGCTTGCGGCAAGCTGCGAGGCAGCAGGGCATAGTCTGGCAGTGATCAGTCTTATCGTGGATTATCATGATCTCTTTGATCCGGCAACGGGTATTTATGTGAAGGGCAACGCCTTTGCAGAAGATCTCGCGAATTATATCAGTGAAAATGGAAAGCTCAAGGATACCGAGACGGCAAGGGCGTTAGATGCCAATTATAAGATGCGGGGACGTGACTGGGAGCGAAGGGCAGAGATGACAATGCTGGAAATGTCGCCGGATGGTGCTGTGGAAGTGCTTTCTCAGGGATGTGGGATCCGTATTCAGGGGAATTATTCCCGTTCCGATCTGCAAAAAGGGTTCCGGCTCTATGCCAGAAGTGATTACGGAGAGAAGAAGTTCGCCTATCCGGTCTTTGGCGACGGATATGTGAATGACGCCGGTGAGAAGATGGACAGATTCGATACGCTGACGCTTCGTGCGGGTGGCAACTGTGCATTTACCTCTAAGTTCAATGACACCTATTGGCAGTCTCTGGTGGATGGATCTGCCTGCGATATTCAGAGATCCCGGCCGTGTGTGGTCTATTTGAATGGGGAATACTGGGGCCTGTATGTTCTGCAGGAGGATTATACCAATGATTACTTTGCGGACAAGCATGGTGTTAAGAAGAAGGATGTGGTTGTCTATAAAGGAGACGCGGAGACCTACGCGTCCGGTTACAAATTAGATGAAGGGAACCTGCCGGAGGGTGAGTCTGAAGATTATTACTACCGGGAGTTGTATGAGTTCTTCAAGACGCATAAGGATCTGTCGGAGGAACAGGATTATCAGGAGTTTATTAAGCTGGTAGATCCACAGTCCGTAATGGATTATTTTGCCATTGAATGCTGGATCAATAATAAATGGGATTGGCCCGGGAAGAACTGGTCGATGTGGAGAACGGCAAGTGTGGATCCTGAGCTTCCGTATGCAGACGGCAGATGGCGGCTGGTATTCTATGATGTGGAATTCGGCGGTGTCAGCGGAGCTTCGGATGCAACGGTCAACACGATCAAGGAAGACAACTATAAGCCGAAGGGACTCTTAGACCGGAATACGAACAATCCGGCGGTGCTTATGTTTGCATGGCTGATGACGAATGATGGGTTCCGGGATGCATTCTGCGCGCGGCTGACCGGTCTGTCGGAGGGGTGCTTTGAGAAGGATACGGCACTCGAAAGACTGAATGAATTCGAGGCGGTCTATGCACCGCTGTATGATCAGTTCTTTGCGCGATATCCGGGCAGCGGCAGTACCGATAATGCGGTGAATGGCGGCTATGCGAGCATTCGCTGTATACGGGATTTCTTAGAAGCGAGAGAACGTTACATATCGAAGATGGTAGAGTATTGTAAGGAATAAATGAAAATACATGAAGGGAAGGAGCAGTTATTATGATTATTGGAGAGAATTTACCGAATATGCCTTGGGAGGACCGTCCGGCGGATTGTCAGGATATTGTATGGAGATACAGCGGCAATCCGATCATCAAGCGGAATCAGATCCCGGGGGCGAACAGTATCTTTAACAGTGCGGTCGTAGCAAAGGACGGTGCCTTTGTCGGCATTTTCCGAAGCGATAATACGGCGATGGAGCAGCATTTATTTCTTGGGAAGAGTCAGGATGCAATCAACTGGGATTTAGAGGACAAGCCGATCGTCTTATATGGCAAGGATGATCAGCCGATTGGTGAGGCATGCGGCTATGATCCGCGTGTATGCTGGATTGAAGACCGTTATTACGTGACGTGGTGCAACAGCTATCATGGGGCGACCATCGGTGTCGCATATTCGTATGATTTTAAGAAGTTCTATCAGTTAGAGAATGCATTTTTACCATTTAACCGGAACGGTGTATTGTTCCCGAAGAAGATCGGGGGCAAG